>CAJTRC010000073.1 GCA_910578365.1 uncultured Muribaculaceae bacterium | reverse complement strand
GTATTTGACATTGTACATGGTTCGTCAGATTGAAGAACCATAATATACTAATCAAGTCCGTTCGCACCAAAATCTTTTCCAACAAACTAAATTTCAACAATTTCAAAGTACTCTTTCCGATTTTAATGGGACATCAATGATATCGATTAATGAAAAGGGTTCGTCCCGAATGATGGTATAAGTCTTTATAAGATGTGGGTTAATGTCATTGGCAATAGCATTTTTGATATTGGGATACTTCTGGAGCATGAAAAAAAGCATAGCGCCTCCACCCACAAACGGCTCGATGTAGGTTACATTATCCTCTTCTCGAAATGTATCGGGCAAGAATGAGTCAATGGTTGGAAGCAATTGAGTCTTGCCTCCAGCCCATTTCAGAAAAGGCTTAGCCTTTGTTTTTGTCTTAGTTTGTATTATCATTCTATTTATATATGCATCAGATCGCGGTAGATGTCAAGGGCGGCTTCGATTTTGTCGTCGGACACCACACAGCCGCATATAGGCCGGCCTATGTCTTTGAGCAGCGTAAAGCTGATGGAGTCGGGCGATGGATTCTTTTTGTCGTGGCGCATGAAGTCAATCAGCTCGGGATATTCCTTGCAGGTAATGCTGTAGGGCCCGTAGTTCTTCAGCACATAGTCGGATATGCGGTGCAGTATTTCGGAGGGAAAGCCCAGCTCCATGTGCGACAGTACCATACTGATTACAAGGCCCCAGGCCACGGCATAGCCGTGAGGTACAGGCGACTGGTATTTGTAGGCAAGCGACTCTATGGCGTGGCCTGCAGTGTGGCCCAGGTTGAGGGCCCGGCGCAGGCCTTTCTCGGTAGGATCTCCGGATACAATGCTCTCTTTTACCGACACCGACTCGCGCAGCAGGCCAAGGAGTGCTTCGGAGTCGAACACCGGATAGACTACCGAGTAGTTGAGCAGGCGGTCGAGAGAGTGCTTGTCCTGCAGCATGGCATGCTTAATCATCTCGGCGTAGCCCGAGAGGAGTTGCTGCTGCGGCAGGGTGTTGAAGAAGCAGGTCGATATTATTACGGCATCGGCGTTTGCGAATGCGCCTATTTCATTTTTCAGGCCATTGAAATTCACGCCGGTCTTGCCGCCTACGGCCGCGTCGACGGCGCCCAGCAGGGTAGTGGGGATATTGATGAAGCGTATGCCGCGTTTGAATGTGGCGGCTCCGAAACCGCCAAGGTCGGTCACCACGCCGCCGCCTATATTTATAAGTACCGAACGGCGGGTGGCTCCGAGGTCTGACAGACTTTTCCACAGACATGCCAGAGCTTCGATGTTTTTGTTGGCATCGCCGGATTTGGTGCTGATTAACTTGGCGCCGGCTATTGCCTGCGACTGTGCCTGCAGGGCAGGCAATACAAACGACCGGGTGTTGACATCGCAAAGTACAAACACCGCAGGAGTACCCATGGCTTCGACAAGTTCGTCGACAGCCTCGCTCACGTGGTTGGTGAAAATCAGTTTCTGTTCCATATAGTGCTTGTAACAATAAACTACATTGCTAAGTTTAGAACTTCGGCGATTGCGTCGGCACATTGGGGCATTGAATTGAACACGATGTCGGCTCCGGCATCGACGAGCGATTGCGGGGGGATAGGACCTGTGACGATGCCTATTGTGAGGGCTCCGGCATTGCAGGCCGATTGTACGCCCAACGGCGCGTTGTCGAAGGCTATGGTCTGGCGGGGCAATACCGATGCCATTTCCATGCCTTTGAGGTATGGCTCGGGGTCCGGTTTGCCGCGGCTGACATTATATGCGGTAACACGTCGGTTTTGAGGAAAGGCACCGGGAAAGTCTGCTTCGAGCCGCTCCAGCAGCGAGCCCTGGCCGGAGCCGGTTACGAGCACAGTGGTGAGTCCGGCGTCGCGCACGGCTTTTACCAGCTTCTGAGCGCCCGGCATCAGTGTCACCGGCGGCATGGAGGTGAAAAGTTCGGCCTTGCGGCGGTATAGCCGTCGGCAGTCCTCGTCGGATAACTCTTGGCTCAGATGGCGCATGAATAATTGACGCACTGTGTCGGTGCCGGTGCGTCCTTCGGCCAGAAGCAGTTCGGCAGGCTCAACTTCGATGCCGGCCTCGCGCAGCATCTGTTGCCATGCCTTTACATGGTTTGGCATTGAATCATACAGAGTGCCGTCCATATCGAACAGGGCCGCACGTGGTGTGGCGCTTTCGTGGCAGCGTTGCATATAATTTGATAAGGCTATGCTGTACTGAGTCATAAGGCAATGTTATGAAGGCTTTACTTTTGTCGGTTTTATTTTTTCTCTTTTTTCCGTTTTTTTCAGTGGAGTCGCTGTCGGCAGGGTCGATGAATCCCGGAGGTGCCGGAATCAGCCCTTCTTTAATCAGGCGCAACGAGTCGGCCCGTGTCAGGGTGTCGGTGCTGAGGTCGATGTCTGCAGCCGTAGGCCTGGCATTGATTCGCAGACGGCTGAAGCGCGAGTTGTCAACACCACGTCGGAATACGTTCTCAATCTGTCGTATAAGGTTTACACGTGTGGTATCAGTAATGGCCACACGGTCGATGGCCTGTTTTTCGTTGAACTTGGCGCCGCCCATACGCACCTTGTAGTTGTCGGGATTGCCCTTGACGTTGATTCCGAACTTGAACGGCAGCGGCGACTTCAGTACCGCTATGTGGTAGTTGAAGTTCATGTCCAGATCGTTATAACCTTGTACGCCAAGTCGGTAGCGGTCGATATCGAATACAAATGGATATATCTCCATCAGCGATGAGTCCACCACCATCTCTACCGACATGTGTTTTATGATATTGTCTTGTTTGTCTTTGAACATCAGCCATTTGCCTATGGTTCGATAGGTGTCGGGGTCAATCAGCTGCAGTGAGTCGCCGGTGATGTTCACGGCGGCGTGCAGCGAGGGCATATCGAAGTCCATGTTCTGGCGCAGTTTCACGGTAGCGGCAATGTCAGCGTCGATAATGCCGTCGAAGTCGCGTATAAGAGGCATTACCGAGTCGATGGCCGGTACCATGTTGAGGAAACCGTGTATGTCGAAGCGTTTTACATCGAGCCCGAACCCGAAGCCGAGGTCATTTACCGTCGGAGCCTGGTATAGTGCTGACAGGGCAACCGAACCAACATCGCTCGATGCCTTGAGGTTGTGCAGGTTGAGAGCGCCGCCGTACACCAGCGCCGTTCCGCTGAGGTCGTGCAGAACAAGGTCGGAGTACAGTATATTGTTGGCCTTGACGTTGATTACAGCCTCTATGTTGCGTGGTATCAGCAGCGGAGCCATAGAGTCGGCGGTGCCTGCCACGTAGCGGTCTATTTCTTTGTCGAGGCTGTCGTCGTTGTCGAATTTGTTGAGGTCGAGTGTCTGATTGTCTTTGTTCTTGGAGTATGCGGCGCCACGGAAGGTCAGGTCGGCCAGCTGGTTTATGTCAATCGTGTCGGATATAAGGTCGAAATTGGCCTTTACCGATTGTCGGTAGTTGCGCGATGTAAGGCCGCGGCGCAGATTCGAAATCCGGCCGCTGAGCAGAAAGTCGCTGTGTCCCACCTTATACTCTACGTTGTTGAGCGTTATGGAGTCGTTGTTGAATTTTATGTTGAAGTTGCGAATGCGGTTGCGCATGGGGAAGTAAGGTGTAAACATGCTTACGCGGTTCGACAGCACGTGTCCGCTCACACGCCAGCCGAGCAGCATGCTACGCAGCTGTTTCGATGTCCCCCAGTCGATTATCTCGCTGTCGTTCTCGGTAAGTTGGGCATGTACCCGGGGCATGGCGCCGCGTTTTTTACGGTACTTCTCCAGGGCCAAGGCGTACACCGAGTCGAGCGGCAGCTCAGGACGGCTAATCTTTATCGAGTCGGCCACTTTCTGCAGTTCGGCGGGGGCTTTGCGTTTGGGCAGCTTTGTGGCTGAGAAGTTCACATCGGCATCGGTCAGCATAAGGCGTGTGCTCGGGTCGCCGGTGGCCAGGCGCGCAATGTCGAGGTTGAAGTCGAACTGCGGACGGTGCAGGTCGCCGTCGGCGCCTCGCATGGTTACCAGTCCGTCGATATTGCGCGCACGCACCATTATGGAGTCGCTCAGCAGGCGGAAGTTGAACGTGGCTGCCTTGAGGGTGCCTCCTACCGGTATGAGGGCTGTCGTATCGGCCTGGGCACGGCGGTTTTCGGTGCCGACGGCCAGATGGAAGTCGGTGGCCTTGAATGAGTACTGTGTGTGCAGTACGTTCACTGAGTCGAGGTCGATTACGGCATGCAGCAGTTTTACGCGCTGCTGTTTGTCGTTGTGTATTGTTTCGTCGTTTCCGAAGTGGATTCTGGCACTGTGTATGTAGGCCATGTTGGCGGTGTCGGAGCTTAGCCAGTAGAGGTCGCGGCCATTGAGGGTGCCGGCCACCGCCAGGCGGTAATAGCTGCCGGGGCGGAACATTGAGGGCCGGCCGGTAAAGCGCAGGCTGGCATCGATAATGCCGCTGGCATATCCCTGCAGGGCATTGGTGAGAGAGTGGGGCAGGCGGCGGATGTCGACTTGTCCGTCGAAGGTGCAGTCAATCAGCGGGTCTGTCAGCAGGTTCGAGGCTGAGCCGCTGAGGCGGAAGTCGGTCGACGGCCCTGAAATGGCGAGAGATTTCAGAGTCACGTCGGCCAGGTCGAGATTGTTGCCCCGGCAGACTGCGGTGATGTCGGCGGTGAATTTACGGAATGTTGTTCCGGCGTAAGTGACAGTCGACTCCGGAATGAGCATGTTGACGGTAGCGTGCGGAATCTCGCCCGAGGTGGTGTTATACGGTTTGTCGAGTATGACTTCGATTTCGGGCTGTGCGGTGGTGCTGAAACCTTTGGGCAGATTCCATTCCTTTACAGTTTCCTGTGGCAGCATTTGCAGGAAGTCGCCCAGTGGCAGAGGTTTCAGTTTTAGCTTCAGGTCGTTTATATACAGGTTGTCGGAGAAGTCCAGATGAGTGTCGAAACTGCCACCGAGCAGTGATATGTCAAAATCGAAATTCTCCAGGCCCAGCAGTTGTGGTGACTCCGCATCCCATATCACGTCACCGCTGATGTTGAAGGGTATGTTGCGCAGCAGCTCTATGTCAAGGCCTTCGAGTGGCACAGCGCCGCGGAAATCGCAGGTATAGCGCGGATTGTTCTCGCCCTCGATAAGCACCGAGTTCAGATTCAGCTCCATTTCCGAACCGTCGGCGTGGTTGTAGTATCGGATTGGCGCCGGGTCGACAATCGCAAAGCGTCGGATTGAAATCTTGGGTAGCGGGCCTGATGGCTCGTCGCTGTCCGATGTAGGCACGATGTTGAAGTTGTTGAGTTGCTCGCTTACGACCACAAGGTTGATTCCCGGCGAGGTAAAGGTGATGTTGCCCAGCTCTATTTCGTTGTTGAGCAGTTTGCTGATGTTGATGCCGCCTTTGAGCTGCTTCAATGTCAGCAGCGTGTCGGCGTATAGCGGCAGGGCAGCTCGTGTGCTGTCGGATATTTGTCGTAAGTCGCGGGCTACCACCGCAAGGTCGTCGAGCTGTATTTCCAAAAATGGAAACGAGCCGCTGAGGCTGAGTTCGGCATATCCGAGCGATACATCGGCGTTGAGGTATTTGTTTGCGGCGGCCTGGGCCAGAGGTGTCAGTCGTTGTGGATGCAGCAGGCGAACTGCCACAATCATTGAGCCTGTTATCAGCAGAAACAGAGCCAGTATCGTCCAGCCAAGTATTTTAATCAGTCGTATCATTTGTCTTTGGAGTCGATTACGATTGTTACAGGGCCGTCGTTTATTAGTTCCACCTGCATGTCGGCGCCGAATACACCTTTACGCACAATGCGGCCGGTAATTCGCTCGCATTCAGCACAGAATAGATCGTAGAGCGGCACTGCCAGGTCGTGCCCGGCAGCGTGGATATAGCTCGGGCGGTTGCCCTTGCGAGTGGAGGCCAGCAGAGTGAACTGGCTCACGGCCAGAATATCGCCTCCGGTGTCGCATACCGAGCGGTTCATCACTCCATTGTCGTCGTTGAATATGCGCATGGCGGAGGTTTTGGCCGCAAGATAGCGCACATCGGCTTCGGTGTCGTCGTGAGTCACACCCACGAGTACCAGTAGCCCGGCATCTATTTCGCTGTGAAGCTTGCCTGAGATGCTTACCGAGGCATGTTTCACCCGTTGTATTACAAGTTTCATCTGTCGCGTACTTTTTAGAGCAATTTCTCGGAATGCAAAGATACGCATTATACGGCAGATTTGGAAATGAAAATGAAAGCTCTAAGGATTGTAGCGGTCCTTATGGTAGAAATCCATAATTTGGCGCGACATTTCCAAAGCCTGTACAGCGGGCGACGACGGGTCGAGCTGTGCGGCGGTTTCGTAGTCGCTTATGGCGGCACCGTGCTGCTGCAGTTTCCAGTTCAGCCGTCCGCGCTGATAATATGTATCGGCTGTTGCGTTTCCGGCGTTGATTATTTGGCTGAGTTGATCCAGCTGACGTTCGATATTTTCCATAATTTGATAATAAAACACAGCGGCGATAAATTTCGCCGCTGTGATTAGCTTTTGATGTTTCGGAGTTTCGTTAGCAGAGCGCCATACCGGCCTTGATAGCGTCTTCGTTGAGCGGAATCAGGTGGTGGTGACGTTCGGGAAGGGTTTTACGCAGACCTTTGATTACGGCTTCGGTGGGCACGATGGGTCGCTGTTTGAGCAGTGCGCCCAGCAGAATCATGTTGTAGGTCTTGGTGTTGTTCATCTTCAGAGCGGTGTCCATGGCGTCGACGGGCACAATCTTGATATCGGTGCGGGTGGGAGCGTGGTGAATGCCGTAGGGGTCGTAGATGAGAGTTCCGCCGGGTTTCACTTTGCTCTCGAACTTGTCGAGGCTCTGCTGGTTGAGGATAACGGCAGTGTCGTACTGGTCGAGAACAGGCGACGAAATCGGCGCGTCGGATAGGATAACGGTAACGTTTGCGGTACCGCCGCGCTGTTCGGGGCCGTATGCCGGCATCCATGTAACTTCGAGATTATTCATAAGTCCGGCATAAGCCAGAATCTTGCCCATCGACAGCACACCTTGGCCACCGAAACCGGCAATTACAATTTCTTCTTTCATAGTTGGGCTGTGACAGGATTAAACGTTTTTGAGATCGCCTAAGGGGTATTTGGCAAACATATTCTCTTCCATCCACTGGTTGGACTTGGCGGGCGAGAGTTTCCAGCCCGAGTTGCATGTGCTGACTACTTCAACTACCGATGTGCCTTTTTTGTCGAGGGCGTTCTGGATGGCTTTTTTCAGAGCGGCCTTGGTTTTGCGTACGGCTGCTGGGGTATGTACTGCCTGACGGGTTACGTAGCAGGTGCCGTCGAGGCCGGCCAGGATGTCGCTGATTTTGATGGGGAAGCCGTTGAGGTCGGCGCGACGTCCGTAGGGGGTTGTGGCGGTTTTCTGGCCCAGCAGGGTGGTGGGGGCCATCTGGCCGCCGGTCATGCCATAGATGGCATTGTTTATGAACACCATTACGATGTTTTCACCGCGATTGGCGGCGTGGATGGTTTCGGCTGTGCCGATTGCGGCGAGGTCGCCGTCGCCCTGATATGTAAATACAAATTTTTCGGGATTGAGGCGGTTGAGTGCGGTCGCCACGGCTGGAGCGCGGCCATGGGCAGCTTCCACCCAGTCTACGTCGATGTAGTTGTATGCGAATACGGCGCAGCCTACCGGTGCCACTCCGATGGTTTTGTCTTCAAGGCCCATTTCGTCAATCAGCTCGGCCAGAAGGCGGTGAACCACGCCGTGGCTGCAGCCGGGACAGTAGTGGGTGTTGCGTTCGTCGAGAAGTCGCGGACGCGCATAAACCAGATTTTCAGGTTTGATTATATCGTTGGGATTCATGGTGTTTTAAATTTTGAAGTGCTTTTTGAGGGCGTCGATAACTTCGTTGGGGTTGGGTACGATGCCGCCCATGCGGCCGAAGTGGTATACGGGCATGTCTTTGCCTACGGCCAGACGAACATCTTCAATCATCTGTCCGGCGTTGAGTTCTACTGTCAGTATGCCTTTGACCTGTTTGCTCAGATTTTCGATTTCCTTGGTGGGGAAGGGCCACAGGGTGATGGGGCGCAGCAAACCTATTTTAATGCCCTGTGCACGGGCTTCTTCAATAGCCTTGAGGCAGATACGTGCTATCGAACCGAAAGCAACGATGAGGTATTCGGCGTCGTCGGTAAAGTATTCCTGGAAGCGAACTTCGTTGTTTTCGATTTCGCGGTAGCGTTCCTGCAGGCGCAGGTTGTTCTTTTCCATTTTGTCGGGCTCCATCTCCAGCGATGTCACCACATTGCGGTGCTTGCGTCCGTCTTTACCGGAGGCAGCCCATGGGCACTGCTCAGCAATCTGAGCCTCGGTACGGCGGGGACGCATAGGCGGGAGCACAACTTTCTCCATCATCTGGCCAACAACGCCGTCGGCAAGAATCATGGCGGGTACGCGGTATTTGAACGACAGGTCCATGCCCATGCCTACAAAGTCGGCCATTTCCTGTACAGTGGCGGGCGAGAGCACAATCAGACGATAGTCGCCGTGGCCGCCGCCCTTGGTGGCCTGGAAGTAGTCGGCCTGCGAGGGCTGTATGGTACCCAGGCCGGGTCCGCCGCGCATTACGTTTACGATCAGTGCCGGAAGTTCGGCAGCTGCTATATATGAAATGCCTTCCTGCTTGAGGCTGACACCCGGCGAACTCGATGAAGTCATTACTGCTTTGCCGGAGGCTGCACCGCCGTACACCATGTTGATGGCGGCTACTTCGCTTTCTGCCTGGAGCACTACCATACCGGTGGTTTCCCACGGCATGAGCTCTTCGAGAGTTTCAAGAACCTCCGACTGGGGGGTGATGGGGTAGCCGAAATAGCCGTCGAAGCCGGCGCGGATGGCGGCGTGGGCAATGGCCTCATTACCCTTCATCAATTTGATTTCTTCCTGTTCCATAAGTAGTGTGTTATTTGATCACCTGGCGGTAAACGGTTATACAAGCATCGGGGCACACCGTGGCGCACGAAGCGCAGCCGATGCAGGCTTCGGGTTGGGCCGTGAATGCATAATGGTAGCCTCGGTCGTTCACTTCTTTGGGCTGGAGGAGCAGCACGTCGGTCGGACATGCCACCACGCATAAGTCGCAGCCTTTACAGCGATTTTTGTCAATCACTACTGCGCCAATTACTTTTGCCATAGTCGGTGGATTAAATTTTTAGGATAATTATATAGATGTTTTATGGTATAGTTGGATTTTGTCCGATTGCAAATTTATAAAAAAAATCGGCATCACAGCATCTTTAACACATATTTAACATTGGCTTGCGCTAAATAAACGCTATTAACATAATTTATGTGTATATAATACTGTCGCTTGTGCAGGATGTATTAACTTTACCATTAATGTCTGTTGCCGCGGGCAGCGGAGCTCAGGCCAAGGGATGCAGCTGTGCATTATCCTCGAATCACACATTATATATATAAGCGATATGAAAAAGTTTCTGATGTCCTTAATGCTGTTGTCAGTGGCCTTGGGCGCCATGGCTCAGTTGCTGTGGAAAATCCAGGCGCCCGGCGCGCGTCCGTCGTACCTGCTTGGCACCTGCCATTTCGTCGAGGTGGAATATGCCGATTCCATACCGGGTTTCGACGACGCATTTGCTGCCTGTGATACCCTCTACACCGAAATAGGAATGCCCGACGCAGCTGCAGTGCAGAGTTCAATGATGGAGCTTGCGCAGCGCTTGATGGCCGAGCCGCCTCTGGGCGACAAACTCACTGCCGCCACCGCCGACGCTCTGTGCGACTATATATTGCAGCGCAACGGCGGGGACAGCGCCACCATAGCAGCCGATATACGGCAGCTTAACCTGATTGGTCTGTTTTTGAAATATCCGTCGGCCAACGTAATGGCGGACTTGCAGACGGGCTTTCAGGTGGAAATGCCTATGGACCTCGGGCTTGTGAACTACGCCCGCTATCTCGACATGGAGGAGTTGGCTCTGGAGGGCCTGGACTACCAGCTGAGCCTGCTGGGCGAATTTGTGAGCAATAATGTCGAAGAAGCTTTCAAAGGCATGATGGAGGGTAATCAGCAGGACGATGCCCGCCGGCTGATTGCCGACTATAAAAGCGCCGAACTTAATCGGCTCTACAGCCAGTTCGAACAATACCGGGGGCTGAAGAATATCGAAGAACTTATCGAGGGGCGCAACCGGGCCTGGGTCGACAGACTGGTGCCGTCGCTGCGCTCAGGCGCCCTGTTTATAGCTGTTGGAGCCGGGCATCTGCCGGGCGATCAGGGACTTATATCGCGGCTGCGCCTGGCCGGATTTGCAGTTGAGCCGGTATGACAACAGAAATGTAGGCACGAAAACGAACCAAACCCCGTCCGGGCTTGTTAGAAATACAAAGAAAACAGAAATACGGCATTTTTTTAACTATGTTAAACAGCATAGCAACGAAGCTTAAGTTCTGGTCTTTAACCTAATTTTTGTGAAAACAATAAGCAAAAATTATATTAAATAAATTTTGTAGTTAGCAAAAAAGGCCGTATTTTTGTGCCGAATTAGTAACGTTATCAACTTTCAAATGAAAAAAACCGTATTAGTAGCGGCACTCGCGCTGGGCGCAATGACCGCATCTGCTCAGGGAATTGAGCAGTCAAGCTTCTTCGACAATTGGTCGCTCGGTTTAGACGGAGGTGTTACCACACCCATGAACCATGCAGCATTCTGGGGCGACATGCGCGGTGTGGCAGGTCTGCACCTCGACAAGCAAATCACTCCGGTATTTGGTCTTGGAGTTGAAGCCACCGCAGCAGTAAACACTTCATCCTGGCGTAACTACGTACACAGCACCACAGCATTCGACCAGTCGTACGTAGGCGCTTATGCAACAGTAGACCTCTTTAACCTTTTTGGCGGTTACGACTGCGTTACCCGTCCGTTCTCTATCGCCGCCGTACTTGGCGCAGGCTGGGGACACGACTACATCAACGGCAGCGACGAGTTCGATTACCGCAAGGACAAAAACTACTTCGTGACCAAGGCAGGTCTGAACTTCAACTTCAATGTTAACGATAACCTCACCGTATCGCTCAAGCCATATGTGGCCTGGAACATGAACGGTGCGCCTATTGCCCAGACCGCCAGCGGTTATAACATCAACGCCGCCACCTTCAACTTCCTGGCAGGCGTGACCTATCACTTCGGCGACGGTTTCGAATGTGTATACCCGGGCTACAGCCAGAACGACATCGACGCACTCAACTCTCAGGTTAACGCCATGCGTGGCGAACGCGACGCAGCTCTCGCTGCAGTGGCAGCCGCCGAAGCTCAGAACGCAGCTCTCGCAGCCGACCTCGCCGCTTGCCGCAACAAGGCTCCCGAAGTAATCAAGGAAGTAAGCAACAACCTCAACTCGGTTCGCTACGTGTTCTTCAAAATCGGTTCAAGCGCTATCACCGCCGACCAGCAGCCTAACGTCGAAATGATTGCCGCTTACATGAAGAATCACCCCAACAGCAAGGTCGTAATCAAGGGCTACGCCTCCAAGGACGGTCCTCTGGAACTCAACATCGCTCTCGCCAAGAAGCGTGCCGAGGCTGTAAAGAACGCACTCGTAAGCAAGTACAAGATATCTGCAAGCCGCATCGAGGCTGAAGGACAGGGTATCGGTGAAATGTTCGAAGAAGAATCGTGGAACCGTGTAAGCATCTGCACCCTCGAAGAAGCCAAGTAATTGCAGCCAACCTATAACTGAAACAATTACAGACTAACAACAGGCGCCGTGTCGAGGACTCGACACGGCGCCTTTCTGATATACTGAATTTACGACAATGGATATACACGAAATTTTCGGCTATATAGCCAGTGTTTGCATGATTCTCGGCTACATGCCACAGGCAATCACTACCATGCGAACCCGCGATACAGACGGTATCGCGTTGCCTACATTTATAATGCTCGGTTTGGGCAGCGTGTTCTTTGTGGTCAACGGACTGCTGCCGCCCGCCAACATACCCCTGGTGATAACCAACGTAATCACTACAATATGCTCCGTGATAATATTCACGCGAGTTCGGGATAAGAACTTTATGATTTTCAACCAAGCAAAAGACAACATAGAGTATTGGGCGGCCTTTCAAGGTCGCCTGATTTATTTGTACAGTTTGGTGTTGTTAATCCCAGAGGACAAGCTGCCCGTTT
>CAJTRC010000072.1 GCA_910578365.1 uncultured Muribaculaceae bacterium | reverse complement strand
TTTCGGTAATCATGATACAGTATTTATTGTTTGTCACCTCTAAATTACTAAATATCAGCGAAATTACCAAAAGAATAGGCAACTTTTTCAAGCTGCCTATTCAACTTTTTTATAGCATTTCTTATCCCGAACTCGCGTTAGTATGAAATTACTAATTTATTTCTGTACTATCAAAATTAAAAATTCATAGATTTGTCTTTGATTAAATATCCAAAATGCTGTTTGGCAAACGAAGATTATCCTTATCACCACGCAAAGGCAACCACTTAGATGGTAATATCCAATATTGCTACTACCACATACACCTTTTTAGGTGCTTTGGTCATCAGTTTCAACTTGTTGTTGAAGCGAGGCAGGTAGAAGATAACCATCTTCATAGTCTGCCAAACTGTCTAATTTATGATTTCATGATAATTCACCGTTCTGCCGCCATGTTCACTATTCTGCCGGATAGGGATATTACAAAAATCGCTGAAACTAAGATAGTTTCAGCGATTTGCAGCATTTTGCCGATTTATTCTATGATCCCCAAGGGGGCTACATTATGATGTCCGAATCAAAGTAATTTGATGCTGATGTAGCGTTTGGGATTCTTTTTAATGTCTACGAAAAGCGAATCGAGGCTTTGTACGGTGGCATTGAGATTGTCGTACAATGCGGGGTCGCTTGTAAGGCGTCCGAGTGTTCCGTCGGGATTCTTCAGTTCCTCGCTCAGCTGGCGCAGATTATCAACCATCAGCTGCACCTGCTGCATGGTGCTGTCGAGAGGCAATTGCCTGAGGCTTGCCGACAGCTCTGTCAGATTGGCCGATACTGTGTCCATGTTGGCGGTAATGTGCTTTACATCGGCTGTGATGGGCGGCATGGTGCGCATAAGGGCGTTGAGCTGCACGGTAGCGGTTTCGAGGTTGGCGGTAATCGCATCGAGCCGTCGGGCGCTTGCAAGAACCGCAGGGTCGCTCACTACGGTGTTGAGCGATGTCAGCAGCGAGTCGATTTTAGGGAATATGGCCGATACCGACGGCATCAGGTCCTGACTCACTGCATCCATGAGCCCCGAGGCCACCGAGGCCTGTAGTTCGCTGCCTACAGGCGCGTAGTCCGTGCCAGGCGCCATCTCAAGCACTATTGTGGCGGTGCCGAGTATGTCGCTGCTTATCACGGCCTTGGTGCCTTTGGTCAGCTTCAGCTCACGGTCCAGGCTAATCTCTACCTGTACATGGCCGGGGTTGTTGTACAGATAGTTGATTTCACGTACCTGACCTACCTTGTAGCCGTTGACTGTCACGGGGGCCGATATTGCCAGACCTGCCACATTGTCGTATGTGGCATAGTAATAGTTGGCGGCCTTGAACACGTTCACGCCTTTGAGAAAGTCGATTCCGATAAACAGCAATGCCATGGATACAAGCACCAGCACGCCGATTATTACTTCTTTTCGAAATATCTTTTTCATATATACAGGATATTTTATTTACGTTTCGATGATTTGCGTTTGCCCGACCGCTTCTTGGGGGTACTGCTCTTTTTTGATGTGCCGGCTTTGGGAGCTGCGGATACTCCGTTTTTGTCGGCCTGCAGCTCTACCTGACGGGGTTCGACCGGACGCGGGTCGCCGGGCCGGCTTGCCACAGACTTCGAACCGGTGGCTTTGTAGTATGTTGAAAAGGCGTTGGCCAGTGCCTTGGCGCAACTGTCTTTTCCTTTATCGCTGTACAGGTACTGCTCTACGGTAGGGTTGCAGATAAAGTCGAGTTCGACCAACACCGACGGCATTTTGGTGAATACCAGCACATAAAAGCCGCATGGCATTACACTTTTGTCGCCTCGGCTGGCTCGTCCGGCGGTGCTGTGCAGTTCGTCGGAAGCCATCTGTGCAAAATCCACACTGCCCGAGAGGTTCTGGTTCAGTTCAAGCATTATCAGCTGTTCGGCTGTCAGAGCCTCCACATCCTTGTAGGTTTCCCTGTAGCCGTCTTCGAGTTCTATTACCGAGTTCTCGCGCTTCACCACCTCAAGATTCGTTTCCGACTTGTTTGTACCGAGAACATACACCGTGGAGCCGGCCACGGTTCGGGCTCGTTTTTTGTCACCCACGGCATCGCAGTGGATTGAGATAAACAAGTCGGCATCGGCTTTGTTGGCTATCGAGGCCCGCTCTTTAAGGGGTATGAACACATCCGTGTCGCGCGTCAGCATTACTTTTACCTCGGGATGCTCTTTCTCGATAAGCTTTTTCAGGCGTTTGCCTACCTCCAACACCACCATCTTTTCATTGGTCTGCCTGCCCGGCGCGCCTATGTCCTTGCCTCCGTGACCGGGGTCGATAACAAGAGTAAACTCTCTTGCTGAAAGCTGACATGAGAGGGCCAGACACAAAGCAAGGACCATGGTTTTGCCATGGCGCACAAGTGTCGGGGTAATGAATTTAGCCATATTTACGTAATCTGCGATGAAATTGAATGCGAATTTACGAAAATTCGCTTAAACCACAGCTCTTCGGAAGCTGTTTTTATACGTTGCCATACGCTTTAGAACACATTTTGTGCGTTTTTGGATTATTGCCTATGCCTTTTTTTGCTACCGCAGTGCTATTTTCGGACCTTTTTTATTAACTTTGTGCAAAACTGCACTACACTATGAATGCTTTAAGATTTATGTTTCCGCTGTTGCTGATGTCTGCCTTTGCCGGATGCTCAGGCGACAAGGAATCATACCCGCCTCAGAATATAACCGCACTATACGACGACATCGCGCAATACGCGTCGCTCGACTCTGCCGGACGGGCGGCTATACTTTCCGACGATTCGCTACTGCTGCACGACTATATGGCCGTGCTCGACTGCCCCCATATCACCGACTCGCTGATGCTTATGGTATCGCGCTCGAAGCCTGTAGAGGTGTTCACACCCGATGTGCAGCGGGTTTATCCGTCGCTCGACTCGCTGGAGATGCATTTGGGCTACATCTGTGGCGCCGCCGCCAAACGTGGTTTAAATCTTAATATGGACCGATATGCCGCCGTAGTATGGGGCAGACCGCAGTCGGTGGTATTTGTCGACTCGACCATGCTGATAGCTCTCAACCACTACCTTGGTGCCGACTACGAGGGCTATGTTGGCATGCCAGCCTTCAGAGTAGGATGCAAGACTCCGCAGAATCTGCCCTACGACATGGCCGAATCGCTGGTGGCAAATGCATACCCGTTCGAAACGAATCAGTCGCCCACCCTGCTCAGTCATATGCTGTACAACGGTGCCGTGATTGCTGCCAAGCTTGAGCTTGTCGACGGCGCAACTCCCGGCGGAGCCATGGGGCTGAGCCCTGAGCAGCTGAAATGGTTCGACGACAACGAGGCCAAGGTCTGGCGTGCGCTGGCGGCAGGACATCTGCTGTATGAAACATCAGGATTCAAAATCGACCGCATAATGCTGCCTGCCCCGTCGACCGACCTGGTTAACCCGAATGCTCCGGGCCGTGCCGGCCGCTATGTGGGCTACCGCATTGTACAGGCATACCGCAAACGGCATCCCGAGGCTACTCTGGAGCAACTGCTCTCACCTTCGTTCTACAACGGCGAGAATACCCTATCCGAGGCCGGCTATAATCCGCAATAGCCTGAACTGAGGCTTTACGGACTCAATCGCCGTCAATCGGAAATGTTATGGCAGCCGGTACGTAAAACCTCACACGGAGTTCTATGTGAGCTACTCGCTCGCGCGCTCTTCCCCGCCGAAACAACGGATAGATACAGCTCTTTAGCACTCCCTCGCAGAGCGCTATAGCGGCAGACGGTTCATCTCCTCAATATAATCGAGTATGGCATTACGGCCTCGCTTATCTTCCGACGACGTGCGGAATACCGGCGGAAGTTCCTCCCAGCGCTCAAGCAAAGCGGCACAATAGTCGCCGGTCAGTTTTTTGCCGGCATTCGACGACAGTTTGTCAAGTTTGGTAAACACTATTGCAAATGGAACACCGTTCTCGCCAAGCCAGTCCATGAAATCGAGGTCAATCTGCTGCGGTTTGTGGCGCGAGTCGATAAGCAGAAACAGATTTGTCATCTGCAATCTATTGAGGATGTATCCCTTAATCATTTTTTCGAGGCGCTCGCGATCGGCCTTGCTGCGGCGGGCATAGCCATAACCAGGCAGGTCGACAATAGCCCACTCATCGTTCACCACAAAGTGGTTGATTGTCATAGTCTTGCCGGGGGTACTTGATGTCATGGCCAGGTCACGTCGCCCGGTGAGCATGTTGATAAGCGATGACTTTCCAACATTTGAGCGACCAATAAAGGCATACTCGTGCATCGAGCCGTCGGGACATTTGTCCACATTCGGACTCGAAATCAGAAATCGTGCGGTATTGATAATCATTTCTAAGGTGTTTACAGATATAGAGGGTGTTTAATAATAAATGTTAATTCCCGGCCGAAATTCGCCACGCGATTTTCGAGTGGAATGGTAATTTCTGTATCAACATTATTTTTTGAATTAATGGATTTTTAAAGTAACCCCCGCCTTGGCGTTTCTTTTGCTGAATTACTAAAATTCATCAGTCACGGAGCTCGCTACGCTCCTTCTTCATTTATAGCAGTTTAGCTAAAAGATACGCCACCGGGAATTTAACATTTATTATTAAACTCCCTCTTAAAATATAAATGGGGTGTATCAAAGCCTAAGGTTTTGATACACCCACACATATTTTGTAAAGCGCCGTTGTCTTAAGCGTTCTTTACCTTCTCAACGATAGCCTTGAAAGCGGCGGGATTGTTGAGGGCGAGGTCGGCGAGCACCTTACGGTTGATTTCGATTCCGCTCTTGTGAATCAGGCCCATGAGCTTGCTGTAAGAGAGGTCTTCGAGGCGTGCGGCTGCGTTGATACGCTGAATCCAGAGAGCGCGGAAGTTGCGCTTCTTGTCCTTGCGGTCGCGGTAGGCGTAGGTAAGACCTTTTTCCCAAGTGTTCTTGGCTACGGTCCACACGTTCTTGCGGCAGCCGAAGTAACCGCGGGTGAGTTTAAGGATTTTCTTTCTGCGTGCACGTGAAGCCACGTGATTTACTGATCTTGGCATTTCTTTAAAGATTTTGATTGTCAGCGGCCGCAGTTATGGCGGCTCTTAGGGCTGGACAGTCGGTTAATAAAAGAATTTAAAAAGACACGAATTAAAAACGTACGTGTATTGAAGACTATATCCTTTCGGACGTTGATGCTGCTTACTTGAGAGCGAGCAGTGCTTTTACGTTACCTTCGTCAACTTTGGCAACGAGGCCGAAGTGAGTGAGGTTGCGTTTCTGCTTTTTGGTCTTCTTGGTCAAGATGTGGCTCTTGAACGCATGTTTTCTTTTGATCTTTCCTGATCCGGTAAGGGCGAACCTCTTTTTGGCACCGGAGTTAGTTTTAATCTTGGGCATTGTTTTGTACTTTGATTTATTAATTCGTATATAGAACCATGCCACACGTGGCACAGGTCGTTTGCTGATTATGCCGTCGTCACACGTAACAGCGGCGTTATGTCATTTCTTTTTAGGCGAGAGCATTATAATCATGCGCTTTCCTTCCAGCACGGGCATCTGCTCTACCTTACCGTAATCTTCGAGGTCGTTTGCGAAACGCAGCAGCAGAACTTCGCCCTGCTCTTTGAACAGAATAGATCTGCCCTTGAAAAACACATAGGCTTTCACCTTGGCGCCTTCCTGCAGGAATCCGACGGCGTGCTTGAGCTTGAAGTTGTAGTCGTGGTCGTCGGTCTGAGGGCCGAAACGAATTTCTTTCACTACTACTTTAGTTGCCTTGGCTTTGATTTCCTTGGCTTTTTTCTTCTGCTGGTACAGGTACTTCTGATAGTCGAGTACCTTGCACACCGGTGGGTCGGCGGTGGGAGAAATCTCCACCAAATCGAGTTCGAGTTCCTCGGCAATACGGCGAGCCTCCTGAATGGTGTATATACCCGGGGTTACGTTGTCGCCTACCATACGTACTTCGCGAGCGCGTATATGTTCGTTTATGGCGTTTGGCGCATTGTTGTTGCGGTCGTTGCGTCGCTGAGGCTGACGGGGGCCATTGTTGCCCTGTGGCCGTGGTGGCCGATAGGCGGGATTAAAGGGTTTTTTCTCCATTCAGTGTTTATTGGTTGATTTGTTGGTTGACTTCGCTGGTGAGATTTTCTGCAAAGTTAGCAATTTTCATCGAACCTTGGTCGCCTTCGCCCTGTTTTCTTACGGAAACTTCGCCATTTTGTGCCTCTTTTTCGCCAACAACGAGCAGATAGGGTATGCGTTTGAGCTCATTGTCGCGTATTTTGCGGCCGATTTTCTCGTTACGATCGTCAACGGTCACGCGAATATCCTGCTTGGCGAGTTCTTTGGCTACCTCGTAGGCGTAGTCGTTGAACTTTTCGCTGATGGGCAGAATCACGGCCTGGTCCGGCGCGAGCCACAGCGGGAAGCGTCCGGCGGTGTGTTCAAGCAGCACGGCCACGAAGCGTTCCATCGAGCCGAACGGGGCACGGTGTATCATCACCGGGCGGTGTTTCTGGTTATCGGCGCCGGT
This sequence comes from uncultured Muribaculaceae bacterium, assembly GCA_910578365.1. GTDB lineage: Bacteria > Bacteroidota > Bacteroidia > Bacteroidales > Muribaculaceae > CAG-873. Next base: position 5,933 of record CAJTRC010000072.1, on the reverse strand, counting down.
GTATTCAAGCTGGAAGCGCTCAGGCAGGTTGTAGTCTACTTGAATTGTACCCAGCTGCCAGCGGCGGCCAATAGCATCTTTGACCATAAAGTCGAGCTTGGGGCCATAGAATGCAGCCTCGCCCAATTCGGTGCGGGCGTTAAGGCCCTTTTCAGCGCAAGCCTCGATGATTGCCTGTTCGGCCAGATGCCAGTTTTCGTCGCTACCAATATATTTTTCCTTGTTATTGGGGTCGCGCAGCGAAATCTGTGCTTCAAAGTTTTCGAATTTCAAGGCTTTGAATATATAGAATATAATATCCATTACCTTAAGGAATTCATCCTTAATCTGGTCGGGCGAGCAATATATGTGAGCATCGTCCTGTGTAAAACCGCGCACGCGGGTCAGTCCGTGAAGCTCGCCGCTCTGTTCGTAGCGGTACACGGTACCGAATTCGGCCAGACGCAGGGGCAGTTCGCGGTAGCTGCGCGGGAAGGCACGGAATATCTCGCAGTGATGCGGACAGTTCATTGGTTTGAGCAGATACTCTTCGCCTTCTTCCGGAGTATGGATGGGCTGGAAAGAGTCCTTGCCGTATTTTGCGTAGTGACCGGAGGTCACGTACAGATTCTTGTTGCCGATGTGCGGAGTAATTACCTGCTGGTAGCCGTACTGCTTCTGAATTTTGCGCAGGAACTGCTCCAGGCGGTCGCGCAGAGCGGCGCCTTTCGGCAACCACAGTGGCAGGCCGGCGCCCACATTCTGCGAGAAAGCAAAGAGTTCCATTTCTTTGCCCAGCTTGCGGTGGTCGCGCTTCTTGGCTTCTTCAAGCAGCACCAGATACTCGTCGAGCATCGATTTCTTTGGGAAACTGATACCGTACACACGGGTAAGCTGCGGACGTTTTTCGTCGCCTCGCCAGTATGCACCGGCAAGCGATGTCACCTTCACGGCCTTGATGGGGGCTGTGTTGGGGATGTGAGGGCCGCGGCAGAGGTCGGTAAAGGCGCCCTGGGTATATGTAGTGATATTACCGTCTTCGAGGTCGGCTATGAGTTCGCATTTATAGTTTTCGCCACGCTCGCTAAAGAGTTTCAGAGCGTCGGCCTTGCTGATGTCAGCGCGTACGATATCCTCTTTTTTGCGTGCGAGCTCAAGCATTTTCTGCTCGATTTTGGCAAAATCGGCATCTGTAAGTTTGTGGTCACCGGGGTCGATGTCGTAGTAGAAACCATTTTCGATTGCCGGGCCGATACCGAACTTCACACCCGGGTAAAGTTCCTGCAGTGCCTCGGCGAGCAGGTGGGCGCTACTGTGCCAGAATGCGTGCTTGCCTTCGCGGTCTTCCCACTTGAAAAGTTTAAGGCATGCGTCTTCGACAATAGGGCGACTGAGATCCCACTCACAGTCGTTGACCGATGCAGCAAGTACATCCTGCGCCAGGCGCGGGCTGATACTTTTGGCTATGTCGAGCGGAGTCACGCCGGACTCGAATTGCTTTACGCTATTGTCGGGAAAAGTGATATTAATCATTTCTAAAACATTAAATATGAGCCAACAGAGCGTACAAATGCCCTGTAGGCACAAACTTTCGCGCAAAGTTACGAATTTTTATTGAATCGACGAAGCTTTTCCGTAAATATTTTTCACATCTTTTATCAACGGCCCTGCTTTATTACATATTCGTTGTAGTAAGCAATCATCAGTGCGGTCAGCGGCAAGGCTATAATCATGCCTACCAGCCCCATCAGCGAACCCCACACCGACAGCGACAGCAGAATGATGGCCGGATTCAAGCCCAGTGTTTTGCCCATTATCTTTGGGGTAAGCACGTAGTCGCAGATACATTGACTGATTACGTATACCAGGGCGCATTTGCCAAGTTCGGTCCAGAAACCCACCTCGCCGGTTAGCGAACAGATGTAGCAGAGCAAGGCCACAGGTATGAGAGTTACATACTGAAAGTAAGGTATCATGTACAGCACGCCCACTACTATGCCCATGATTATGGCCATCGGCAAGCCTACAATCGAAAATCCTATGCAATAGAACACCGCGGCGCAGGCAGCTATAACGGCCTGCGAACGAAAGTAGATATTCATGTTGCGGGCTATATCGTCGCCAACCTTATAGACGGTACGGCGGTACGACGGCGGAACCATAGCCTTGAAACCTCGCATAATGCGTTTATAGTCGAGCATTATGAATATCACATAGATAAAGGTCAGAAGCCACTCGAGGGTGTGCATCAGAAAATCGACCGTGGCTGTCAATACGGTGGTACCTTTGTTGAGAATGGTTTCCAGACGGCTTCCGGCAAGAATCTGCGTAAGGTTCTCGGAGCGGAGGGTGTTGCGCAGATATTCCTGCAGTTCGGGAGGCAGCAGCGATGACTGGCGGCCCTTATCCGCCGAAGCTTTGATCAGTTCGTCGACCTGGTCGATTTCGTTCAGCGCCGACGGTATGAAAAAGTAAGCCAGCACCCCGAGCGCCAGAGTTGCTTCTATCAGCGTCAACAGCACGGGCAAGCCCCGGTGTTTAAGTTTAAGCACCCGTTGCTGCCATTCCACCAGAGGTTCGAGCAGATATGAAATCAGACACGCCAGACCAAACGGCAGCAATACGTCCTTCAGCTCGTTCACAAGCCATACAAGCACGGCTATTACCGCCAGTGAGCCAAGCACTCGAATTACACGGTCGAAAGTTATTGGTCGGGAGTATGACATAAACTTGCGGATGAAAAAGTTTTCTTGTAGTTATAATCCGCAAGAAGCAAAAATGTTCAATACATAGCGTCGAGCCAGTCAAGAATCATGCGCAACACATCGTCCGATATATCTTCTGTTATGCTCCGGTACTCTTGCACCATGCCCGTATTGCAGTGTTGCATCAGATGGTTGTGCCCCGCAATTACCCGTGCGTCGGCAGACGGATTGAGTTCTTTTATGGTTGTGATATTACCCGGCAGAACCTGCATATCCTTCTCGCCGTTTAGAGCCAGCCACGGCACATTCACGCTACGTATATCATCGGCCGGATTATACTTCACTATGCTGCGGTACGATGGTGCTGACATCACCGCCACTGTTTGTGAAAGCTGCTGTTGCACCTGTGGTATCGCGGCGTTCTCGCCCAGGTCGGCCGCCAGCTCCATGTAGAGTGCCGATGCCACCAGGGCGTCTGACATATCCGACTTTACAATATCCATCAGACGCCGCTGGCGTGCTTCGCCATCCCAGCGTCCGATTACTGAAGTGGCCAAGGCCCGGGACTGCGACATTATTATTGAGTCGCCGGCCCACGCCGGACAACCCATGGTGACTATGAAACGGCATTCCGGATTGCGGTTTGCCATCTTCACGGCCACGGAGCCACCCTCGGAGTGGCCAAGTACGCCCTTGGGCAGTTCATGCCCCAACAGCGAGTCAAGAACCGAAATGGCTGCGCCGAGGTCGGCTGCATAGTCGTCGGAAGTCGACTTTGCCGGGTCGCCGGTGCTTTCCCCCACCCCGCGGTCATCGAGGCGCAGCACCGCATATCCGTTATCCGACAGATATTCGGCAATTACCTTGAACGGCCGGTGCCCCATCACCTCCTCGTCGCGGTTCTGCGAGCCGCTGCCGGTGGCAAGCACCAGTGCGGCTTTGGGCGATTTTCCGGAAGGCGTGGTCAACGTGCCGCCGAGCAAAACCCGGTCTGCGCTGTTATATACTTTAAGGTCGCGGGCCTCGAAGCCGTACGCCATACTATGCATGCCCGCGGCCAGCAATGCCCAGGCAATATATCTGTTCAATTTCATAATGGCAAATTTATATAATTTATGGCTATTTCACAAATATAATACGTAACTTTGTAATCATAATCCATAATTATGTCCGACGAAATCACCATACTGAAAAGCCGCGGGGTAAAGGAAACTCCCAACCGCATACTCGTGCTGCGGCAACTGCGCCAGGCACACGGACCGCTGTCGCTGAGCGAACTCGAAAGCGAACTCGGCACACTCGACAAATCGAGCATCTTCCGTGTACTCAACCTATTTGTGGCCCACGAGGTAGTGCATGCCATAAACGGCATGGACGGCGTGACCAGGTACGAGGCCTGCGGCGGCCACAATCACTGCAGCATCAACGACATGCATCCGCACTTTTACTGCACCGACTGCCAGCGGCACTTTTGCCTCGAAAACATACCGATACCGCAAATAGATTTACCCAAAGGCTTCAGCACCCGGTCGGTAAGCATTATAGCCACAGGTCTTTGCCCTGAATGTCAAAGCCACAGAAACCATGATTGAGAATATCCTTAACGTTATAGGCAACAGTCTGAGCGACTGGTTGCTGCTGCCACTGCTGGTTTCGGCGGCAATATGGTTTACCATACGATTCCGCGGCGTGCAGTTCACCCTTTTCGGCGACATGTGCCGCCAGCTTATAACGCGCGGCAACCACAGCGGCATAAGTTCGTTTCAGGCATTCGCAGTATCCATAGCCAGCCGCGTGGGCACAGGCAACCTGGCCGGAGTAGCCACCGCCATAATCATAGGCGGCCCGGGAGCAGTGTTCTGGATGTGGGTGATGGCACTGCTTGGCGCAGCATCGGCATTCGTCGAATCGACTCTGGCACAGCTCTACAAAGTACCGGACGGCCACGGAGGCTTCCGCGGTGGCCCGGCCTACTACATACTCCACGGACTGAAATCGCGCCGCTGGGCAGTGCTTTTCGCCGTGCTTATATCCATAACATTCGGTTTTGCCTATAACTCGGTGCAAAGCAACACCATAGCCGAGGCATTCAACTCGTCGTGGAACATCCCCGTATGGCTAACAGCCACCACCATAAGCCTGCTTGCCGGCTGGGTAATATGGGGCGGACTTAAATCAATAGCTCGCTTCAGCCAGTGGGCGGTACCCATTATGGCTGTGGCATATATACTTGTGGCGCTGCTTGTTGTGACCATAAACATTGAGCGTGTGCCGCAGGTGCTGAAACTGATTGTAGAAAATGCCTTCGGAGTCAACGAAGCCATCGGCGGCACCATGGGCGGCGCCATGGCCATGGGCATACGCCGCGGCCTGTTCAGCAATGAGGCCGGCGAGGGTTCGGCACCCAACGTGGCTGCAACAGCCCATGTGTCGCACCCGGTCAAACAAGGCCTGGTACAGGCTCTTGGTGTATTTACCGACACCCTGCTCATCTGCACCGCCACAGCATTGCTGATATTACTCAGCGGCGTACACGTCGATGCCTCGGTGGGAGGCATAAGTCTGACACAGCAGGCGCTGGCCACCGAATTCCGCCTTATTCCGGACGCCGGCGCGTGGTTTGTAAGCGTGGCAATACTGTTCTTTGCATTTACGTCGATAGTAGCCAACTACTATTACGGCGAAACCAACATACGCTTCATCAGCGGCAACCCTCGCTGGGTTACGCTCTACCGCGTGATAGTAACACTGTTTGTATTTGCCGGCGGAGTGTCGTCGCTCGGCGTGGTATGGTCGCTGGCCGACATTACCATGAGCCTTATGGCCATCTGCAACCTCTGCGCCATAATACCGCTGGGCAAGTACGCCATGCACTGCCTCGACGACTACCGTACGCAGCGCCGCCAAGGCCTCGACCCGCAGTACCACAAGTCTACGAATCCGGAAATTGCCTCCTCGACCCCCTGCTGGCCGGAGTAATTTGCAACTTGATGCCATCGCCTCGGCCAAGCCTTATCAAATATTGTGGAACGGGGTCTTACATCCTTCAACAGCTACAAAAGTAAGCATAAAAAGCAAGTAGATTAATTATCTGAATTTGCCCCCAAAAAAAATCGAGTAGGAGGTAAACACTAATCATAGGGTGTTTATCTCCTACTTTCGTGTTTACCGACCTCTCACACCACCGTACGTGCCGTTCGGCATACGGCGGTTCTTAACGCGGATGCAGTTTCTCGTAATACTCCGTAA
>CAJTRC010000071.1 GCA_910578365.1 uncultured Muribaculaceae bacterium | reverse complement strand
TTTCGGTAATCATGATACAGTATTTATTGTTTAGTACCTCTAAATTACTAAATATCAGTAATATTACCAAGAGAATCGGCAACTTTTTTAAGCTGCCGATTCAACTTTTTTATGGTGTTCCTTATCCCGAACTCGCGTTGAATATAGCCCGCCAGAATCTCGAAAATGCCGAAAAACTTTATACCGTGGCGATTGAGAAACGCCGCATGGGACAGATAAGTGAAAACGACCTGCTGCAGATGGAACTGAACCTGCTCGACGCTCGCAGCGACCACACCGACTGCATCAGCGCACGAAAGGCCGACATGTTCAACCTGCGCAGCTTCCTCGACCTCGATGCCGATGTGGAGATTGTACCCTGCATACCCGACTCGGTGCCGCAGGTCACAATCAGCTTTGCCGACGCCCTCGACCGCGCCCTGGCCAACAACAAGTTCGCCAAAAACATGATGCGTCGCCAGCTCGAGGCCGACTACGAGGTGGCAAAGGCCAAGGGCAACTTGCGCGAGATAAACATGTTCGCTCAGCTGGGCTACACCGGCACCGACACTCAGTTCGACGGCGCATACCGCCATCTGCGCGGCAACCAGGTGGCAAGCATAGGCGTGAAAATTCCGCTGCTCGACTGGGGCCGCCGCCGCGGCCGTGTGAAGGTGGCCGAGAGCAACCGCCGCGTGACCGAAAGCCGCCTGCGCCGCGAGGCCATGAACTTCAACCAGGAGCTGTTCATACTGGTGGAGCGCTTCTGCAACCAGCAGTCGCAGCTCTCTATCGCGGCACGAGCCAGCGAGATAGCCCTGCGCCGCTACGACACCAACGTGCAGACCTACATGATAGGCCGCATATCAACCCTCGACCTCAACGACTCGCAGTCGAAAAAAGACAACGCCCTGCGACAGTATGTCAACGAACTGTACATGTTCTGGAACTACTGGTATCAGATCCGCTCTCTCACCCTCTACGATTACATGGGCAATGGTGACATAAACGCCGATATCGAGCGTATAATCAAGCTGGAATAACAAAAAAACACTAACTTTGTATCATGATTCTGATTATCGATGATGACAGCGCCGTACGCGACTCGCTGGGCCTGATGCTGAAAGTGGCCCGCATGGACTATCTGGCCGTGGGTGACGACAAGGCGGCTATAGGGGCCGTGCGCTCCGACGACGTCGAACTGGCTATCCTCGACATGAATCTTCATAGCGGAACCGATGGCCGCGACGGTATAGAGCTGCTGCGCAAAATCAAGATTCTGCGCCCCGACATGCCGGTGATTCTAATTTCCGCCTGGGGCACCATACCACTGGCGGTGGAAGGCATGAACTATGGCGCCGCCGACTTCGTGTCCAAGCCCTGGAGCAACCGCGACCTGCTGGCCAAAATCAAAGCCGCACTGGTTAAGCCCGCCCCCACCAAGCCGCCCACGCTCGAGGACGTGGAGCGAAGCACCATACTGCAGGCACTACGCAACTCCGACGGCAACTTGAGCCGGGCCGCCGACGAACTCGGTATCACACGCCAATCGCTCTATCGCCGTATCGAAAAACTCGGATTATGAGAAAGTTGAATATCAACATTCCTGCTTACCGATTCTGGTTCGCCGCCATGGCCCTTGCCGTAGCGGCGCTCGCCGTACTATATGTACTCGACAAGCCGCAATGGCCTCTACTGTGCGTCATGGCGGTACTGCTGCTGCTTATGATTGCGGCCGCACGCTCGGTACACCGTCCGCTCCACGCCATGCAGAGCGGCCTGTATCTGATTCGCGAGCAGGACTACAGCAGCCGCCTGCGCCGTGTGGGCCAGGCCGACGCCGACCGTGTGGTGGAGCTGTTCAACTCACTTATGGACAGTATGAAACACGAGCGCCTGCGACTGGAGGAGCAGAACCGATTCCTCGACATTCTCATCGAAGCATCGCCCTCGGGTATCGCTATCTGTAACTTCGACGGCACCGTAAGCAGTGCAAACAGTGCGTTCCGAGCCATGGCCACACCGCCGGTAATGGAGGTGCTCGGACGCCTGGCCGACGGCCGGAGCGAGGTGTGCCGCCCGGGCGAGTCGCAGATTCTGCGCTGTTCGCGACGCAGCTTCATGGACAGCGGTTTCCACCGTCCGTTCTTTATGATTGACCTGCTCACCGATGAAATCGTACAGGCCGAGAAAGCCGTGTTCAACAAAATGGTGCGCACTATCTCTCACGAGGTCAACAACTCGCTGGGCAGTGTGATTTCGGTGCTCGAATCGCTCGAGGAACTCCATGCCGATGACCCTGTGGTGACATCGGCAATCTCCGCGGCACACAACAGCTGTCTGAATCTCAGCCTCTTCACCCGCGGATACGCCGAAGTTGCCAAACTACCTAAGCCGGAGCCTGAACCGATTGAGCTGAAAGTTTTTGTAGAACGTCTGCTGCCGTCGCTGGCAAAATTGTGCACTAATGACATTGAACTCCGCGCTGAAAGCGCTGACAGCCCCACGGTCAGCGCCGACCCGGTGCTGATGGAGCGCGTGCTGGTAAATCTGGTAAAGAATTCGGCGGAGAGTATCGGTAGCCGCGGGGGCACAATCACTATCCGTAGCGCCACAGGCACACTCATCGTTGAAGACAACGGCCCGGGCCTGAGTGCCGAAGCCACCGGGCGTATTTTCACACCGTTTTTCTCAACAAAGCACAGCGACCGCGGTCTGGGACTGATGCTGGTGTCGGATATATTGCACAGCCAACATCTGCGCTTCTCGCTCATCACCGACCCCGACGACGGCCTCACCCGCTTTACCATAAAATGGCAGTGAATGCTATAGAATTGAAAAGATCACACAGAGTACGCAAAGTACACAAAGAGAAAAATCGGCAGATAAAAGTTGTTTATAAAACCTTTTGCGTACTCTGTGTAAATTAGAATTTGTTTATTTCTTGGCCTTTTTTGCAGCTTTGGGCTTTGTGGCTTTAGCCGCTTTGTCCGAAGCCGCCTCTTCCTGCGCGGGAGCCTCGTACTGCTCGATGTTCTTACGCATAGAGCCGAGTTCCTTGTTGAGGGTTTCGATTTCGCGGGCCTGATTGCGGATGGTGGTCAGCAGAGAGTTGAGTTCCTCGTTCTCGATAGAGAGGGGATACTGCTCCTCGACACGCACAATAAAGTCCGACAGAGCGTTCATGTAGTTTGTGAAAGCCAGGAAGGGAGTTTCGTAGGGCGAGAATGCACTGTGTGCCTCACCGTCGGCAAAGTGCTTGGTGCTCATGTAGTAGAAGTGGTCGCTACACTGCAGATACCACCAGTCCTGTTTCAGACGACGGTCGTCGCACAGGCGTACACGCTCGGCTACAGAGTAGAGTTTTCGGAAAGCCTCATTCTGCAGTCCGTTGCCCAGCCATGCCGATACGTCGCGGGCCTCGTCGGCACCCGAGATAGGATGTACCACGCTCAGTGAATCCACTGCCTTGAGTTTCTGGGCTATCTGCGAAGGAGTAAGGAATTCAACGCCCTTGTCGGCAGCGAATCGCGGAAGTGCCTCCATGAACTGAAATATACCGGTGTTGGCAGGAAGCATGCCTCCGAGGGTTTCGATGTTGAGGCAGATGTTAACGACCTGCTCTTCATCGGGAGTTTCAGCAATCCAGCTCATGTATTTGTCGGCGGTAAGAGGAAATTCGGTCCACATACCGTCGGCGAAACGCACGGCGATGTCGTCGGAGAGTTTGCTGTTTTTCAGCAGCAATTTGAGCTTTGGAGCCGAAGCGGCGCTATACACATAGTTGGGTGACTTCCAGCCGAGGATGTGCTTTGCGCCTTCGGTAAGGCAGGCCTTGAAGCCCATATCCACAATCTGCGGGGCCAGTTCGTCGTCGTATATGAGTTCGGTGTTATGCAGCACTTTGGGTGTAACGCCAAACAGTTCGTGTATGCGCTCGCACTGCACCTTTACCTGCTGTCTGAATTCATCGGGGTCGGCGAGCGACGCCAGCGAGTGTGCGTAGGTTGTGGCCAGGAATTCCACAGCTCCGGTGTCGGCAAGTTTCTTCAGAGCGTCAATCATTTCGGGCACATACTGCTCAAACTGTTCGATGGCAGTGCCGCTGATTGAAATCGAGCAGCGGAATTTACCCTTCGACTCCTCAATCATTTTCAGCAGGGTCCGGGCGGCCGGCAGGTAGCTCTGCTGGCCCAGGCGGGTTATGATGTCGTCGTTGAGGAAGTCGTCGTAGTAGTAGTGGTCGTTGCCGATGTCGAAGAAGCGGTAGCGTTTGAGGCGCATCGGCTGGTGTATCTCGAAGTTGAAACTTATTGCTTTCATTTTACTGTCTGTTTAATACCTTGTTATAAATGTCGATTACCTTCTGGCCGGCTTTCTGCCAGGTTATCTGAGCCACTTCCTGCAGGCCGTCTTCGCGCAGCTGGTTGTAGAGGGCCGGATACGATATTATGGCATGGATGGCGTCGGCCATTGCGTCGATGTCCCAGTAGTCGGTTTTGATTACGTTGTTGAGGATTTCGGCGCAGCCGCTCTGTTTCGATATTATCGAGGGCACGCCCATCTGCATGGCCTCCAGCGGCGATATGCCGAATGGCTCGGACACGGAGGGCATGATGTATACGTCAGATGCCTTTAGCATTTCGTACACCTGCTTGCCTTTCTGGAATCCGGGGAAGTGGAAGCGGTCGGCGATGCCTCGTTCGGCGGCCAGGGCAATCATCTTGTCCATCATGTCGCCGCTGCCGGCCATCACAAAGCGTACGTTGTGGTTGTTCTTGAGAACCTTTGCGGCGGCTTCAACGAAGTACTCCGGGCCCTTCTGCATGGTAATACGTCCGAGGAAGGTTACGATTTTTTCTTTAGGCTTGTTTACCTGCACGTTAAGCAGCTCTTCGCTCAGAGGCACTACGGCGTTGTGTACAGTGGTGACCTTGGCGGGGTCGATGCCATAATGGTCAATTACAGTGCGGCGTGTGAGGTTCGACACAGTAATGATATGGTCGGCGTGGAGCATGCCGTCGCGTTCGATATTGAACACTGTAGGATTGACGTTGCCGCGCGAGCGGTCGAAGTCGGTGGCATGCACATGGATTACCATAGGCTTGCCGCTTACCTGCTTGGCATGGATGCCTGCGGGATAGGTAAGCCAGTCGTGCGAGTGGATTACATCAAAGTCGAGTGTACGGGCTATCACACCTGCGGTGATGCTGTAGTTGTTGATTTCCTCGATAAGATTGTCGGGATAGCGGCCTGAAAATTCGATGCATCCCAGGTCGTTGGTGCGCATGTAGTTGAAGTCGGCGTAGATATGGTCGCGCAGGTCGAAATAGAGGTCCGGGGAAATAAGGCGTCCGATGCGCGACTCTACGTAGTCGCGGCTTACATCGCGCCATGCAACCGGAGTCTGCGATGCGCCGATGATGTTGGCGAAAGAACGGTCTTCATCGCCGAAAGGCTTGGGAATAACAAAGTTTATGTCGATTCCGCCACACTCATGCATCCCCTTCACCAGACCGTAGGAGGCGGTGCCGAGTCCACCGAGGATATGAGGCGGGAATTCCCAGCCGAACATTAAAGCTTTCATATATAGGATGATGGTCTAAGATTCAAATTTCTTGAGGGTTCGGATGGTGCGCAGCACTTCGGCCACGTTTGTAGCGTGGCTGACGGCGCCGCGGCCGCTGAATGGCGGGTTGCCGTCGTATAGCTGCGATAGCGAGCCTATGCAGCCGGTGGCCATGTCATCTTCAAAGCCTATGAGCATGCGGTCGATGTAGCCTACGCCGCTCATGCCGAATACTTTCAGATAGGCGTCGGCGTAGAAGCCCATCAGCCACGGGCGTGCGGGGCCCTGGTGCAGTGCTTCTTCGCGTTCGCGTGGCGAGCCCAAATAGGCGGGACGGTAGCCGTAGCTCTTGGGCGAGAGTGTGCGCAGCCCCTTGGGGGTGAGCAGCTCGCGGGTCACCACATCGAGCACTGTCTTGCGCTGGCGGCGTGTCAGGGGCGAGTAGTCCAGGCCAATGGCCACTGCCATGTTGGGGCGTACGGAGGGTTCGGCATAGTTGTTTTCGACCCAGTCGTAGAGGTAGCCGGCATCGTTGAGGAAGGTATCTACGAATGGCTGTGCCATCTTGTCGAATTCTTCCTGCCAGCTCTCGCGGCGTGCGGGGTCGGCCTGCTCCCAGCCTTCGGTCAGAGCGAGAACAAAGCCCAGAGCGTTATACCACAGGCCGTTGAACTCTACCAGACGTCCGCTACGGTAAACCACCGGTCGTCCGTCGATTACTGAGTTCATCCACGAAACCGGGCCGCGCGAACCGTCGGTTTCGAGCAGACCGCTTGCGGGGTCGATACTGAGGTTGGGGTGTCGGTCGGCGAGTATGTAGTCGACGATTTCCATAAGCAGACGTCCGTATTTTTCGCGTGCTTTCTGCATGCCGGCAGACTTGGCATATTGCTGGAGCGCCCATACGCACCACAGCGGTATGTCGGGCAGGTCGATACCGGCAATGCGTTCATCGGTCTGTCCGTCAACCATAAAGCGCTGCAGAGCAGCCGAAGCGGTATCCATTATGGCCTCAAAGTCGGCGCGGTGGTCAATGGCGAGTGTAAGGCCCGGCAGAGCCATGAAAGTGTTGCGTGCCAGCACTACACCCCACGGGAAGCCGCTTATCACGTACATGTCCTTGCCGTCTTTGGCATAGAACTGCTTGGCCGAGTTTTTCAGACAGTTGAAGAACGATGAACGCGGGGTGCGGGTGGTTACCTCGTTGTCGTACATCTTGGCCAGCGAGCGGGGTTTTACCGGCTCGACACCGGCCGAGAAGATTATCGACTCGCCCTTTTTGATGGGGATTTCAAAGTAGCCGGGCACCCACAGGTCCTCGCAGTAAGGTACACCGCGCTCCATGTCTTTTACGTACTCTATGCCGTTGTACCAGTTGGGTTCGTCGACCCACACCGGCTTGCGGCTGAACTGCATGTACAGAGTAGGGAAACCCGGATACAGGCAGGTGCCGATACCGTTGTCGACCTGTTCGATTTCGCGGTTTACGGCATCGTTCGCCACGCACAGGCTGTTGCTTTCGCGGAATGCCAGAAATGGCTTGAAACGCAGTGTTGTGGGGGAGTGTGCTTCAACGAGAGTGTATCGGATAAGAATACGGTTTTCGTGTGAGATGAAAACTTTTTCTTTAGTGAGAATCACACCGCCCACGCGGTATGTCATGCGGGGCACGCTTTCGCAATCGAATTCGCGGATATATTTGTGTCCGTTAGGGCTGTAGACGCCACCTTGATAACGGTGAAGGCCCAGATTGAAAGGCGCGCCATGCTGAATCACGGTCTCGTCGAGGCTCGACAGCATCACGTATGATTTGTTGCCGAGCTCCTTGATAGGAATAACCAGCAATCCGTGTTGCTTGCGGGTGTTGCATCCGGGCAGAGTGGTACAGTGGTAGGCGCCACTCATGTTTGTTCGCAACATCTCTTTGGGCAACGACTGGTCCAGGTTGATAAGCAGATTCTTATCAAATTTCAGATAGCTCATTGTGTTTATGTTAGAGATTTGTTTCTACGGTATTATGTCGGGCGTATATAGTTCGCCAGAACGAGGCTTTAGATATTTCCACTAAATTACAAACAATTTTTGTAGCAACCAAATTTTAGCCTGATATTTTATTTATTTTATAAGTTCGAAGCCTGCTGTCGGATTCAATCAGCAAGCATATGGCCAGAACTGCGCACATAACGAAAGTGCGCTACTTCACAGTAACGCACCTCCCTCATAACCAAAATTCAAGTGTTGCTTTATGCCTTTTTTGCATGTGTTGCAAAGATAAGCGCTTTTTCTTTAAATGTCAATAACCATTCGATGATTTTTATGTTAAAAGATATTAATTTAGACTATTTTGATGGAGATTGCACAGAAAAATCAGAAATATTACCTATATTATGATATATATAGCGCACTTTTGCCAGCACAAATCCACAACAAGCCACTGCAAAACAACGTTAATACAAACTTCTAAAATACAACTTTTTAAAGCCGGCACCCCGAAAAATCACAAAACTTGCCGGCCCGCATACTCCTGCACTCTCTGACCGGCGCATACGATTGCCCACAAAACATTGTTTGTGCAATAGTTTGCTCACTCGCACAAAAATTGCTAACTTTGTAGTCTTAATTAAGAAACTTTTAAAATACAGCATATTATGAATCCTTCAGAACTCAGCGAACAAGAAGTACTGCGCCGTGGTTCGCTCGAAACCCTCCGTCAGATGGGCATAGAGCCATATCCCGCCGCCGAATTTCCTGTAACCGGCCATTCGGTTGAAATCAAGGAAAACTTTAAAGACGACGAAGAGCCCCGTCAGGTAGCTGTGGCCGGCAGAATTATGAGCCGCCGCATTATGGGCAAGGCTTCGTTTGTGGAGCTGCAGGACGCCGACGGCAGAATTCAGCTTTACATCTCACGCGACGACATCTGCCCCGGCGAAGACAAGGAACTTTACAACACCGTATTCAAGAAACTGCTCGACATCGGCGACTTTATCGGCATTACCGGCTTTGTGTTCCGCACCAAAACCGGCGAAATTTCAATACACGCCCAAAGCCTCACCGTGCTGGCAAAGAGCCTGCGCCCCCTGCCTATCGTGAAAATGAAAGACGGTGTGGCATACGACTCGTTCGACGACCCGGAGCTGCGTTACCGCCGCCGCTACGTCGACCTGGTGGTAAACAAAGGCATCAAAGACATATTCCTTAAGCGCACAAAGGTGTACAACTCCATGCGCGAATATTTCAACAATGCCGGATACATCGAAGTGGAAACTCCGATTCTGCAGAGCATCGCTGGCGGTGCGGCGGCGCGTCCGTTCATAACCCACCACAACGCCCTCGACATTCCGCTGTATCTGCGCATCGCCAACGAACTTTACCTGAAGCGTCTTATTGTAGGCGGCTTCGACGGCGTGTACGAATTTTCCAAAAATTTCCGCAACGAAGGCATGGACCGAACACACAACCCGGAGTTCACCTGCATGGAAATTTACGTAGCCTACAAGGACTACAACTGGATGATGGAGTTCACCGAAAAAATGCTCGAAAAAATATGCCTCGACGTAAACGGCACCACCAAAGTACAGGTAGGCGACAAGGAAATCGATTTCAAGGCCCCCTTCCGCCGCGTAACCATGGCGGAGTCCATCAAGGACCACACCGGAGTAGACATCACCGGCATGGACGAAGACCAGCTGCGTAAGGTATGCGCCGACCTGCATATCGAAGTAGACAAGAGCATGGGCAAAGGCAAGCTTATCGACGAAATTTTCGGCGAAAAATGCGAAGGCAACTACATACAGCCCACTTTCATCACCGACTACCCCATTGAAATGTCGCCCCTCACCAAGCGCCATCGCGAAAACCCCGAACTCACCGAGCGCTTCGAGCTGATGGTTAACGGCAAAGAACTGTGCAACGCATATTCAGAGCTCAACGACCCCATCGACCAGTACGAACGATTCGTAGAGCAGATGCGTCTGGGCGCAAAAGGCGACGACGAGGCCATGATTATCGACCACGACTTTGTGCGCGCACTCGAGTACGGCATGCCCCCCACATCGGGCATGGGCATAGGCATGGACCGACTGGTAATGCTTATGACCGGACAGACCGCCATTCAGGAAGTACTGTTCTTCCCGCAGATGCGCCCCGAGAAGAACTAAGCACCAGCCATGGAATTTCCCGGAAATATAGCTGTGATGGGTGGTGGCAGCTGGGCCACCGCTCTTGCCAAACTGCTGCTGTCGAACTGCGAAACCATTACATGGTATATGCGGCGCGACGACCGTATCGAAGAGTTCAAACGGCTGCGCCACAACCCGGCCTACCTAACCGACGTACCCTTCGACATTGAGCGGATTGAATTCTCCAGCGACATAAACAAGGTATGCGACAGCTGCGACACCCTGCTGCTGGCCATGCCCTCGCCCTATTTCAAGGACCATATATCCAAGATTGAAGTAGACCTGAGCCAAAAAGCCATTGTTTCGGCAATAAAAGGCATTGTGCCCGACGAAAACGAGCTTATTACCGACTATATGATACACCGCTTCGGTGTCGCTCCGTCGAAGACTCTCGTTATCAGCGGTCCATGTCATGCCGAAGAAGTGGCTCTCGACAGGCCGTCGTACCTCACCATAGGATGCACCGACATTGACCGCGCCGCAAGTTTTGCCCGCTGCATAGCCGGCAACAACTCGCACACCATAACCTCGAGCGACGTCAACGGCATTGAATACGCCGCGGTACTAAAAAATGTCTACGCTATCGCAGCCGGCATAATACACGGCATGAAGAAAGGCGATAATTTCCTGGCCATGCTGGTGAGCAACGCCATCCGCGAGATGGAGCGATTTATCGACGCCGTCAATCCGCGGCCGCGCCAAATCTGCGACAGCGTGTATCTGGGCGACTTGTTGGTGACCGCGTACTCGCGTTTCTCGCGCAACCACAACTTCGGCAGCATGATTGGCAAAGGATATTCGGTGCAGGCCGCACGGATGGAAATGGAACAGACCGCCGAGGGCTACTACGGCACAAAGTGCATACACGACATTAATAAGCACCACGAAGTGGTGATGCCCATACTCGACGGCATGTACGATATCCTGTACCGCCGTGTCAGCCCGGCCAAGGCCATGAGCCGCATGGCTGAAAGCTTCGACTGAAAATTTTAATTCCGACATATTACGCCCTCTGCGACTGTCAGGCCTGTCGCAGAGGGCTTTTTTCGCATCCGCACGGCAATGTGTCAAATATTGCAAATAAAGCTGCTATTCAGCATCAATGAGAGCATAATACGGCATTTGGTTGACATTTGACACTGCCGTCCACAGGGTATATCGCGACATATTTACATAATTTTCGAAAAAAATTAGTAAAAGATTTGCAGATTGAAAATATTTATGTAAATTTGCAGCGAAAAGAGTAGTTTGAAACGCTTTTAGCGAATTAGTATTTCATGGTGCGGTATATCGTACTGCTACCGGGAATGATGAATTATAGTTGGATTAGCCGTCCGTTTATACGAACGGCTTACATATGGGGCCCACGCGAGAGCGTAGGCCCCGTTGTTTTTTATATTACACCCCATACAACTACATACAATTACGGCGCACAGCCTGTTGACCGTGCGCCGCGTTATATTGTCAGAGTTAAACAGAATCAGACAAGCTTGGCCAGTGCTGCCGCAATGCGGCGCATAGCCTCGGTGAGCTGCTCGTCGGAGGTGGCGTAGCTAAGGCGTATGTAGCCGGGAGCGCCGAACGCACCGCCGTCGACGGTAGCCACGTGGCCTTCTTCGAGCAGATACATGGCAAGGTCGGCACTGGTTTCGATACGGCGGTCGCCAAAGCTCTTGCCAAGATAAGCGCTTACCTCAGGGAAGAGATAGAATGCTCCCATAGGCACATTCACCTTAAGACCGGGAATCTCGCGTGCCATGCGCACCACCAGGTCGCGGCGGCGCTCAAAAGCCTTGCGCATTTCGGCCACACACTCTTGCGAGCCGGTGTAAGCGGCTTCGGCGGCCTTCTGGGCTATCGACGAGGCACCGGATGTGTATTGGCCCTGAAGTTTGCTCACAGCCTTGGCAAGATTGAGCGGAGCGGCGCAATAGCCGATACGCCAGCCGGTCATGGCATAAGCCTTGGAAACACCGTTGATGAGAACCACCCGGTCGGCGATTTCGGGGAACGATGCCATGGAGGTGAACTGTCCGGTATAATTTATGTGTTCGTAAATCTCGTCGGAGATTACGGTAATGCGCGGATATTTTGCCAGCACGTCAACCAGCTTCTGCAATTCATCGCGCGTGTACACACTGCCGGTGGGGTTTGAGGGAGAGCAGAAAATCAGCAGTCGTGTGCGCTCGGTAATAGCGCTTTCAAGCTGTTCGGGCGTAATTTTGAAATCGGTTTCGATGCCTGAAGGAACGGCCACGCCGATGCCTTCTGCAAGCTTCACCATCTCGAAGTAGCTTACCCAAGCCGGAGTGGGTATAAGGACTTCGTCGCCGGAGTTTACAGTTGCGAGCACCACGTTGCACAACGCCTGCTTGGCGCCGTTGCCAACTACAATCTGCTCGGGCGCATATTCCACGCCGTTTTCGCGGCTAAGCTTTTCGCTTACCGCCTTGCGGAGCGACATGTAGCCCGGCACCGGCGAGTAGAACGAGAAGTTATCTTCAATGGCTTTGACCGCAGCTTCCTTGATGTGGGCGGGTGTCATAAAGTCGGGTTCGCCTACCGACAGATTGATTACATCCACACCTTCGCTGCGTAGCTGGCTGGAACGTTGCGACATAGCCAGGGTCTGCGACACTGCCAGAGCCTGAATTCTTTGACTGATTTCTGGTACCATAATTTAACGTAAGAGATTTTCTGCAAATATACGACTTATTTCACATCTTTACAAATTGTAATTGCAGCCGCATTCTCACTTTGGGCTCAGTTGGTCTTTTCCCAGCGATAAAGGCGGTCGGAGGGCCTGATTTTTGCGGGCACCGGAATCGAGAAGGCATCACCCTTTACGG
>CAJTRC010000070.1 GCA_910578365.1 uncultured Muribaculaceae bacterium | reverse complement strand
TTTCGGTAATCATGATACAGTATTTATTGTTTAGTACCTCTAAATTACTAAATATCAGTAATATTACCAAGAGAATCGGCAACTTTTTTAAGCTGCCGATTCAACTTTTTTATGGTGTTCCTTATCCCGAACTCGCGTTGATAGTAAGCGTGCTGCTCAGGAGTACCACGGCCATGTTCTACAATGTGCTGCTTTTCGGAGTATTCATATACCTGTTTTCGATTATCGGAGTAGGGCTGTTCAAGTTGCCCGACCCGGCAACCCTTCAGGGCGAGGAGAAGGAGAGCTATGAGAAGCTGATGGAAATAGCTCCACATTCGCCTTCGAATTCACCCGACCCCTTCGGAACACTCGGCGAGGCCATGTTTACACTCTTCCGCGAGCTTACCGGAGAAGACTGGACCGACCTCCGCTACAACCATATCACAGCCTACGAACTCGGAGTAATCAAGACACCGCCGGTGGTGATAAACCTGTTCCATATCATCTGGTTTATCATAGCCGCATTCATGCTGCTTAACTTGGTTACCGGCGCTATAATCAACAATTATCAGTCGGTTATGGAAAAGAAGGAGCATGAAAAGAATGCCGAGGGAACAGTCTGAATACGGCTGCGGGCTGAATTGGCGATAAACTGCCGGTTTGGCTTGCCCCCGAATACCAAGAGGTTGCGCTGAAAAAACAGCGCAGCCTCTTGACCATGTGCCCGGAGCGGGACTCGAACCCGCACAGCCGAAAAGGCCAAGGGATTTTAAGTCCCTCGTGTCTACCATTCCACCATCCGGGCAAATGTGGGACAAAGTTACAGATTTTTTTTTAATCTGCAATACTTATGTCGCGAAAATTTGCTAACTTTGCATTATATTTCGATTCATGCCCCGGTAGTTCAACGGATAGAATAGAAGTTTCCTAAACTTTAGATAGCAGTTCGATTCTGCTCCGGGGTACAACAATGAGCATTTCGCCCCGCATGGGGCGAAATGTGTTTTAGAACTAATGGTTGCAGCTGAAAATCTTAAAGCCGAATGTCTGCGCCGCTGCTATGCGTCGCTGCTGGAGAAGCCCGACACGTTTCCGTCGGGCCATAACTGGGCGTATATAATCGAGCACCGCATGAGCGGCCTCGGACCGGCGCTTTACCGCAAGTATCTTGTGGCGCTGATGTTGCAGCAGGAACAGCGCAGCGGTCTGCATGTGGTGGCTCTGAAGTACTTTCCGGAATATCTGCGGAGTGTTGACCGCCGGCATGCCCTCGATACCCTGTATGGCGATGTGTCCACGATGCCCGACGAGTTTGTGCGCCTCGTCGACGAATGTATGCTCTTCGACGCTGTGCGCTTGCAGAGGCTTCTTGCCGCGGGCGATGCCGCCTCGCTGCAGTTGGTGATACGCTGTCTGCCGGCGTTCCAGCCCGAGTACGACCGCAGCGACCTTGAGGCCATGGAGCGTCTGCTGCACTCTTTGCGGCAGCTTCCGCCGCTGGGCAGGGTGGAGGAGCGCCGTACCTTGCTGGGAACCAAGCGTGTGTATGTGTGTCCGTACGGCCACGGCAATAATGCCGAGGTGGAGTTCTGCGTCGAGTGTGGCTGCGACATCTACGGCCTTGGCGAGGATGACCGTAAGGCTATATCGGATTTTGCCCTGCGCTGTGAAGCTTTGCGAGATATGTTATAGGATTTATCTTATTTTAACCGAGCGGGGCAATAAACTTGCCCGTGAAAATCCGTAACTTTGTAGCAGAAACTAAAAACAGTCCAAAAATGGAAAAACCTAAGAAAAGTACAAAGAAGACAGCTGCGGACGAAGGCAATCCGCAGGCTGCCCGGCTCGAAGCCCTGGCACAGGCCATGGGGCGTATAGAAAAAGCTTACGGCCGCGGCGCCGTGATGAAGCTCGGCGACGAAGTGGTTGAGGATGTCGACGTGATTCCCACCGGTTCGGTAGGCCTTAACTATGCCCTTGGTGTGGGCGGTTACCCCCGCGGACGTATCATAGAGATATTCGGCCCCGAGTCGTCGGGTAAGACCACACTGGCCATCCATGCCATAGCCGAGGCGCAGAAGCAGGGCGGCATCGCGGCCATTATCGACGCCGAACATGCCTTCGACCGCTTCTATGCCCAGCAGCTTGGCGTAGATATCAACAACTTGCTGATTTCGCAGCCCGACAACGGCGAGCAGGCCCTTGAAATTGCCGAGCAACTGATACGCTCGAGTGCCATCGATATTCTGGTGGTCGACTCCGTGGCCGCGCTGACTCCCAAAAACGAAATCGAGGGTGAGATGGGCGATCGCAATATGGGTCTGCAGGCGCGCCTCATGTCACAGGCCATGCGCAAGCTCACCGGCGCCATATCGCGTACCAACACCACCTGCATTTTCATAAATCAGCTGCGTGAGAAAATTGGCCAGATGTTCGGCCCTACCGAAACAACTACCGGCGGCAACGCGCTGAAATTCTATGCATCGGTGCGTATCGACATCCGCTCGCGCAATCCAATTAAGGACGGCGACGATGTGCTGGGCAAACGCGCCTTTATAAAGGTAGTGAAAAACAAGGTGGCACCCCCGTTCAAGCGTGCCGAGTTCGACATCATGTTCGGCGAGGGCATCAGCAAGACCGGCGAGGTAATCGACCTTGGTGTTGAATACGGCGTGATAAAGAAGAGCGGTTCGTGGTTCAGCTACAACGACACCAAGCTCGGCCAGGGCCGCGAGGGTGTGAAGTCCATGCTGGCCGACAATCCCGAACTGCTCGACGAGCTCAGCCGGGCCGTGGCCGATGCCATGAAGCAGGCCGAGGAAGAACGCCGGGGCAAAAACGGCTCTCCGGCCCGCAAGCCTAAAGCTGCCGACGAGAATCCGGCTGCTCCGGCAAAAGAGTCCGACGGCACACTGGACTTCGACGACAGTCTGCCCGACGATTTCTCCATTGAAGAAGATCTCTGATTTTACCCCGGAAAGGTGCATCGCTATTATAGCCGGCGCACCTTTCCGCGGCCATTTCCGGAGTTGACGATAAATGCAGAGGGTGCTGCCGAACTTCAGAAGCCACATACTTGGTGTGAGATTTCTTAGGTTCGGCACTCCCCATACTTATTAATCATTAAATATCCCTAAGAAAAGTGCGAACCGACGAAGAAGTAAAAGACTGCACACTGCTGGGCAACCAGGGTGTGAAATATCCTACCGACTATGCACCCGAGGTGCTGGAAACTTTCATCAACAAGCATCCCGGCAATGAATATCTGGTTACGTTCAACTGTCCGGAATTCACCTCGCTGTGTCCGATTACCGGCCAGCCCGATTTCGCGCGCATAATCATAAACTATATACCGCGCGAGCGCATGGTCGAGAGCAAGAGTCTTAAACTGTATCTGTTCAGTTTCCGTAACCACGGCGACTTTCACGAAGACTGCGTGAACGTGATTATGAAAGACCTGGTGAAGCTGATGGATCCGCGTTATATCGAGGTGATAGGCCTGTTTACCCCCCGTGGCGGCATATCCATTTATCCCTTTGCCAACTATGGCGATGCCGAGCATCAGGAACTGGCGCGCCAGCGTATGCTCCAGGCATTCTCAAACTATAACATGGTAAAATAATATAATATGGGAAAAGACTCTTTGATGGTGCTGTCGGGCGGCATGGACTCCGTGACCATGCTCTACGAATACGCACACTGCATTGACCTGGCCGTTAACTTCATTTACGGTTCGAACCACAACATGCGCGAACTGGAGTTTGCGCGCCTGCACTGCAAGCGCCTGGGTATCGAACTGGTGGAAATCGACCTCAGTTTCATTGGCGAGAACTTCCATTCGTCGCTTCTCGAGGGGGCCGAGGCCATACCTGAAGGTGAGTACGACTTCGACAATATGAAAAGCACTGTGGTGCCTTTCCGCAACGGTATTATGCTGGCTGCTGCCGCCGGTCTGGCCGAGAGCCGCGGGCTTAAGGCTGTGATGATTGCCAACCATGCGGGCGACCATGCGCTGTATCCCGACTGTCGCGACTCCTTTGTCCGCGCCATGGCCGGAGCCATAGCCGAAGGTACATACGACCGTATTGAGTTGCGTGCGCCATACAGTCTGCTTACCAAGACACAGATTGCCGAGCGTGGCAAGAGAATGGAACTCGACTACAGCGAAACCTACAGCTGCTACAAGGGCGGCGAAAAGCATTGCGGACGTTGCGGCACATGTCAGGAGCGCAAAGCGGCTCTGGCTGAAGCCGGTATCGACGACCCCACTGAATACGAAGAATAGTTTACAGCCTATATAACATAGTTTTTACAGGCTTGAATACAGTCAGCCCCCTATCCGCTGAGGCCAACGGAGAGGGGGCTGACTGTATTCTGCAGGCCCGGTAAAAGCCCGGAATTATGCAAACTCCAGCGGACGGCCCGGCGCATCGGGTGCGGCGCCGTTAATCCATGTGCGGAGTACCCGCCAGCCAAGGCGTTCGCCGGCCATGGGAGTCCAGCCGCAGAGGCTCAGCACGTCGCTGTCCTGCACTATATGGTCGTGGCGTTCGACCAGCACCAGGTCGGCATAGTTGCCTTCGGCTATGCTGCCGCGGCCCCGGATTCCGAACAGTTCGGCGGGAGTCTGCGCCATCTTGCGGGCTACGAAGGCCGGATTGTCGTACAGAGTAAGCATCGCAGGCAGCGAGAACTGTACCATGGGCGAGCCGCTGGCTGCTTTCAGCAGATTGCCTGCCTTGTCGGCCGGCAGATGCGGGGCGTGGTCGGTGGCCACCATGTCGAGCCGTCCTTCGACAAGAGCCGAACGCAGGCGTTCGCGGTGTTCGGGGCCTTTTACGGCCGGATTCATTTTTATGCGCGCACCGCAACGTTTGTAGTCGTCGGAACACCACCACAGATGGTGGGGCGACACTTCGGCGGTGATTCGTTTGCCGGCTATGGGGCCGGCATCGAGCAAGGCACACTCGTCGGCAGTCGACACGTGGGCCAGATGCAGGCGCGAGCCGTAGCGTGAGGCCAGTTCCATGGCTCGTTCGGAGGCTCTCACACAGGCCTCGACCGAGCGCAGCCGGCTGTGCAGGCTCACAGGCAATTCTTCGCCGAACTCGGCGCGCAGGCGCTGCAGGTTGGCGGCTATGACGGTATCGTCTTCGGCGTGGACCACTATCGGTGCCTCGACTTCGGCAAATATGGCCTCGACGGCTCCATTGCCTTCCACGGCCATATTGCCGGTACTCTGACCCATGAACAGCTTTACACCCGGCACGCGGTCGAAGGGCAGCCTGCGCAGCAGCCCGAGATTGTCGCTTGTGGCCCCCACGAAGAAAGCGTAGTTGCCCACGGCGCTTGCGGCGGCGATGCGTTTTTTCTCCTCCCAGGCATCGAGTGTGGTTGTAGGCGGAATGGTGTTGGGCATGTCAATCCAGCTGGTCACACCTCCGGCAGCCGCGGCGCGGCTTTCCGAAGCCATTGTGGCCTTATGGGTAAGGCCGGGTTCGCGGAAGTGGACATGGCAGTCGATGACGCCGGGCATGAGAGTGGCTCCGGATGCGTCGACAACTTCGGTGGCCTCGCCGGTAAGTTCTGCCGGTGCCGGCCCCTGCCCGGTACGGATTATACGTTCGCCTTCGATGGCCACATATCCTAAAAGTGGCGCCTCCGAGCTTGGAAACACCACCTGTGCGTTATGAATCAATAACATATTTCAATTATTGTAATAAGTCTGTTTGACTATAGAACCGTAGATTAAGAGCTTGTTTAAAAACTCAAGCTTTATACTTTTTGAAAAAACTGTTCCACTTCAGCCTGATCACACCGAACACGGCTTCGCCGAAGATGCTCGAGTTCATCTTGCTGGTGCCAAGCACACGGTTTACGAAAATAATTGGCACTTCGGTAATGCGAAAACCGAATTTGTATGCTGTGAACTTCATCTCAATTTGGAACGCATAGCCTTTGAATTTGATTTTGTCAAGGTCCATAGTTCGCAGCACTTTACTGTTATAGCATACAAATCCGGCGGTGGTGTCGTGGATGGGCATACGTGTAATCATGCGTACATATTTCGAGGCGTAATAGCTCATAAGCACACGGCCCATTGGCCAGTTGACTACGTTCACGCCGGTGACGTATCGCGAGCCCACGGCCACATCGGCGCCTTCGACTGCCACGGCCTTGTAGAGTTTCAGCAAGTCGAGTGGATTGTGCGAGAAGTCGGCGTCCATCTCGAATATGTATTCGTAACCGTGGTCGAGGGCGAATTTGAACCCCGTGATGTATGCCGTGCCCAGGCCGAGTTTGCCGGAGCGTTCAATAATATGTATACGGCCCGGGGCTGCGGCCATCATTTTTTTTACAATGGCGGCAGTGCCGTCGGGCGAGTTGTCGTCTATTACGAGAATGTCGAACTGATGTTCGAGCGCGAGAACGGCCTTGATAATAGCTTCGGCATTCTCGCGTTCGTTGTACATCGGTATGATTACCACCGAGTCCCGGCGGCTGTCAGAGTCATTAGTCATTTCAATTCGCAAAGGTCTTAAAATGTTTCAAGAAACCATAGAACCATAGCTTGCCATAGAACTATACCGAAGTGTTGCTATGTAAAGCTATGCTTCTATGGTTTCTGTATCAAACCGGTCAGGGACCTTTAACTGTTTATATTCAACATCAGATAGCGTCGTCCTCCACCGATTCGAGGGCTTCGGCGGCAGGAACGGCAGAATCGTCGGCGGTAGCGGCTTCGAGTTTCTTCATGATAGAGAAGATGAATGCAGCCGAAAGCAGACAGATTACAATAAGTATGGCCCAGATAATATACACCGGAATCTTGCCCCACAGCAGCATGGGAATCGATACCAGGTAGTTGCCTATGGCGGTAGCGGCAAACCAGCCGCCCATCATCGAGCCTTTGAGCTTGGGAGGAGCCACCTTGGATACGAACGATATACCCATGGGCGACAGCAGCAGTTCGGCAAAGGTAAGCAGCAGGTAGGTGCTTATGAGCCAGTTGGGCGATACCTCGCCGTTGGTGCCTACCAGCGACAGTGATGCCAGTACCATCACGCCGTAGGCGGCGCCGGCCATAATCATGCCGTAGCCAATTTTACGGGGTGCCGAAGGTTCTTTGCCCTTGCCGGCCAGCCAGGCGAACAGAGCCATGGAGAACGGAGTCAGAGCCACTACGTAGAAGGGGTTGAACTGCTGATAGATAGCAGGGTCGATGCCTTCGACAGTGGCGGGTGTTTTGCTGTAGATATATACCACTACGCCAAGGCAGGCGGCGAGTAGGAGTGAGCAGATTATACGGCCCTTGTTGGTGCTACTCTGAATCATGCCGAAGAAGGCGTAAACACCGGCGGCGATGGATGCCAGCGCCCAGATATTGAAGCCGATGCGGGTCCAGCCGGTGGCTACCGACGAAGTACAGCTCTTGGCGAACTCGGTCAGAGTCTGGCCGTTCTGGTGGAATACCATCCAGAAGAAAATAACTACGGCGAACACCAGCAGCAGGGCAACTACGCGCTGCTTGGTCTGCTGGGGAGTAAGCTCCTTGACATTCTGCTGAGCGGCTGCGGCGGCTTTGGGGTCTTTTTTGTTATCGATGATATGAGCGTAGGTCTTGCGTCCGAGGAAGTATATGAGGAAGCTGACAATCAGCGACACGCATGCCAGACCGAATGCCCAGGAGCAGCCGTTGGCAAAGCTGGTGATGTAGCCGGTGGCGAAGTCGCTGAGGTTCGAAACTTCCATGCCGCAGCGGCTTGCGAAGTCCGACAGATAGTTGCTCAGGAACGCACCCAGGTCGGCGCCCGGTTCCATGCCGTTTTTGGCGGCGAACTCGGTCATGGCCTTGAGGGTTTCCTCGTTCTGTGGCATGTTGGTGAAGTTCTGGGTGTCGATGCACCAGTTGCTCACGGTGGCGGCCATGGGGTCGTTGGTGAGGTAGCCGGCCTTGGAAAGAGCCCAGTTCTTGAGGCCTACGGCAGCCATGGGAGCGAACATCGAGCCCAGGTTGATGGCCATGTAGAACAGCGAGAAAGCCGAGTCGCGCTTGTCGGCGTAGCGTTGTTCATTATAAAGGTCGCCCACCATTACCTGCAGGTTGCCCTTGAACAGGCCGGTACCTGCCGAAATCAGCAGCAGGGCGGCAAAAAGAATCATAAGCGAGGTATTGCTGCGTACGGCAGTCGGAGCCGACATAAGGGCATAGCCCACAAACATCACGGCGATACCGGTGGTTACACACTTGGAGAAGCTCCATTTGTCGGCGAGCCAGCCACCTACCAGAGGCATAAAATATACTAATGCAAGGAAGATTGAAAAAATCTGGCCGGTCCACGCTGCATCGAGGCCGAACTTGGCCTGGATATAGAACAGGAAAATCGCCAGCATGGTGTAGTAGCCGAAACGCTCGCCTGTGTTGGCTAACGCTAAGACATACAACGCTTTGGGTTGGTTCTTGAACATGATATTATTTTGTTGGATTTGTAAATAGTCACTCGCGCTGCGGGCTCGCGCCCGGTTTCAGTGTGCTAAGATACGCATTATTTTTCGGATTTCGGCTTTTTTTATGTAAATTTGCAGAGAAAATGTTTCCGGCGGGTGTTGCAGAACCATATTCCGCAACACCTTTGCCATCCCCCTTGTTCGTACAATATGCAGATTGCAAACAATAATTTACCCGAAGACATACAGCAGGCCAAACTTCGCTTCGGCATCGTAGGGTCTGCCCCTGCTCTGGTGGGTGCCGTGCAGCGCGCTATCAAGGTGGCCCCTATTGACCTCAGTGTGCTGGTGGTGGGCGAGAGCGGCGCCGGCAAGGAGTTTTTTCCTAAGATAATACACGCTTACTCGGCACGCAAACACGCCAAATACATTGCCGTGAACTGCGGCGCCATACCCGAAGGTACTATCGACTCGGAACTGTTCGGCCACGAGAAGGGCTCCTTTACCGGCGCGGTGGCGTCGCGCAAGGGCTACTTCGAGGAGGCCGACGGAGGCACCATATTCCTTGATGAAGTGGCCGAGCTGCCTTTGACTACTCAGGCGCGCCTGCTGCGCGTACTTGAATCAGGCGAGTTTCTGAAGGTGGGTTCCAGCACCGTACAGCGTACCAATATACGCGTAGTGGCCGCTACAAATGTCGACATGAGCCGAGCCGTGGCCGAGGGGCGCTTTCGCGAAGACCTCTACTACCGCCTGTCGACCGTGCAGATTTCCGTGCCGCCCCTGCGCGACCGTGGCAGCGACATAATGTTGCTGGCCCGTAAATTCGCCTCTGACTTCAGTGAGCGATACCGCTTGCCCGGCATCAGTTTTTCCGACGAGGCGCGCCGGGCACTGCTGCACTACCGCTGGCCCGGCAACGTGCGCCAGCTCAAAAACGTAATCGAGCAGCTGGCTTTGTTCGAGGCCGACAATACAGTCAGTGTGGACACACTGCAGCAGTATCTGCCGGCCAACGCCACCGTGTTCACTCCGGCCCTTTCGGGCAGCGATCGGTACGACTATCAGCGCGAGCGCGAGATGCTCTTTAATCTTATATTCAGGATGCAGCAGCAAATCGACGAACTCCGTGCCCGCGCAGGCCTCCAGTCGACTCTGCCATCCAAAGCAGAAGCCGTCGACGAGTTCGAGGACATCACCCAGCAGACCCCGGCATCGGAGCGCCCTGTGCCGATGGCCCTGACCAAGTTCAGTATACAGCAGCCCGAAGCCAACACCGAAGCCGAGCGGCGCGCCATAAAGGATGCTCTGGACCGCAACGACGGTCGCCGCAAAGCCGCCGCCCGCGAACTCAATATAAGCGAACGAACCCTATATCGTAAAATTAAGGAATATGGCCTGGAATAAGCTGCGACTCATAATGGTGCTGCTGGCCGCGTTTGTAGCGTTGCCGGGCTGCATACCCCGCTTTACGCTCAATGGCTCGGCAATCGACTACACGGTGTACAAAACCATACATGTGTCGGAATTTCCTATCCGCGCCGCTCTGGTGTACCCGCCTCTGCAGCAGACTTTTGAAAACGAACTGCTCGACTATATAACCCGCAATACACGCCTGCAGACCACCGACGGTGCGGCCGACATGCAGCTCGAAGGCGAAATCACCGGTTACTCGCTATCGCCGCAGGCGGTGACCGAGGACGCATACGCATCCAAAACCCGACTGACGATAACAGTGCGAGTGAAATATCTCGACAACAAGGCCGAAGGCAAGGACACCGACGAGAGTTTCAGCGCCTATCGCGACTTCGACTCATCGGTAATGCTTACCGACGTGCAGGACGAACTCTGCCAGGAAATATCGAAAGAACTCGTAGAACTTATATTCAACGCCACCCTCGGCGACTGGTAAGCACATGGACGCGCAACTGCAAGAACTCCGACAATACCTGCAGGGCGACAGCCCCGCGGCTCCGGCCCCCGATGTACTGCGCGGCCTTATGGCGGCATATCCTTACTTTGCTGCGCCGGTGGCGGCGATGCTGCGCCTGTACGGCCACGACATGAATCCCGCCGAACTCTCGGCACTGCGCTCACGCCTGGGTGTGATGCTGGGCGGAACTGACCCCGCACTGCGCGCCACATGCGGCCTCGACGACAGCTCATTCTATCCCGATGCCACCGACCGGCGCCCCGATACCACCGACGCCCTCGATACTTTCTTTGCCACATACGGCAAAACATCGCCCGAAGAAGAAGCCCTGCTCGAACGGCTCATATTTAACCCCGTGCCCGATTACGCCGACCTGCTGGCTCACGAAGAGGGGCGCGACCCGGTGCCGGACCCCGACGACGGAATACCCGACATCAAGAATCTTGCCGCCAAGCTGGCACGTCACGAACAATCCGAACAGCCTGCTCAACCGGCAGCCGAAGCCGAAGCGCCCGCTCAGACACCCGTACAGGCCCCGCAGAGCAGCGACGACTCGCTCCTGAGTGAGAGCCTGGCCAAAATATTTATAAAACAAGGGCGATATGAGCGTGCGTATGAAATTATTAGCAATTTAAATTTGAATTATCCGGAAAAAAGTGTTTACTTTGCAGACCAATTGCGGTTTTTGCGCAAGCTGATACTTATCCAAAAGAAAAATAACCATAAATAATATGTATCTCGTACTTAGCATTCTCACAATTCTTGTAGCCGTGCTCCTGATCGGCATCGTTCTGATTCAGAAATCCAAAGGCGGCGGTCTGTCGTCGCAGTTCGGCGGCGCCGGCAATGTGATGGGCGTCCGTCAGACCAACAGCTTCCTCGAAAAAACCACCTGGACTTTGGCTGCTCTTATAGTAGTACTCTCCATAGCCTCGTCGTTCGCTCTCCGCGGCGAATCCAAAGCTGAAACCCGCTTCAACGCTCCCGCGGCTCCCGCTCCCGCTGCAGCAACCACCACCAATACTCCGGTTGCGGCCGAAACCGAAGCCCCCGCAGCAGCAACTCCGGCAGCAGAATAAAAACATATTCACGAACCATACAACTGGTACGCGGCATGCCGCGTCCGCGTCTGTCATCGACTCGCGCGGACGTGGTGTGTTATATACATACTTCAGACAATAGACTAAATGCAACGCTCTGATTTTGAGATAATGGCGCCGGTCGGCTGTTACGAGTCGCTCCACGCAGCCATCGATGCCGGAGCAGATGCCGTATACTTCGGTGTCGGACGGCTCAACATGCGCTCCAAGTCGAGCGTGAATTTTACTATCGACGACCTGCACAACATAGCAGACATCTGCGAACGTGCCGGCGTGAAATCGTATCTGACTGTCAATACCATTGCCTATGACGATGATTTGCCGGCAATATACGAGGTTATCGACGCCGTGGCCGGGAGTCACATATCGGCAATCATAGCCAGCGACATCGCCACCATACTGTATGCGCGCGAAAAAGGAGTGGAGGTGCATATCTCCACACAATGTAACATCAGCAATACCGAGGCGCTGCGCTTCTACAGCCGCTGGGCTGATGTGGCCGTGCTGGCACGAGAACTGAACATGGATCAGGTGGCAGCCATACACAGGGCCATAGAAGAGCAGAACATATGCGGACCCGCCGGCAAGCCGGTGCGTATAGAAATGTTCTGCCACGGCGCGTTGTGCATGGCGGTTTCGGGCAAATGCTATCTGTCGCTGCATCAGATGAACAGCAGCGCCAACCGCGGGGCATGCACTCAGATTTGCCGTCGCGGTTACGAGGTCACCGACCTTGAAACCGGCGACCAGCTGCAGGTCGACAACAAATATATAATGTCGCCCAAAGACCTCAAGACAATCCACTTCCTTGACCGCATGATCGACGCCGGCGTGAGGGTGTTCAAAATCGAAGGTCGCGCCCGTGGCCCCGAATATGTAAAAATCGCCGTGCAATGTTACAGTGAGGCCATAGAAGCGATATGCAATGGCACCTACAATGCCGAACTGGTAGCCGGCTGGGACGAACGCCTCGGACGCATATTCAACCGCGGATTCTGGAACGGCTATTACCTGGGGCAGCGCCTTGGCGAATGGTCCGGCAAATACGGCTCGTCGGCCACACGTGTTAAGCATTATACTGCCAAGGGAGTGAAATATTTTTCCAAGCTGGGTGTGGGCGAGTTCCTGCTTGAGGCCGGCACCCTGAGCGTGGGCGACGAAGTGGTAGTGACCGGCCCTACTACCGGAGCGCTTATTTTCGAGGTGACAGAGATTCAGGTGGGTTGCCGCAGTGTGCAGCAGGCCGTAAAGGGTGATGCCTTCTCGATTCCGGTGCCCGCAAAAATCAGGCCCTCCGACCGCCTTTATCGCTGGGAAAAGACCAACTGAGCCCAAAGTGAGAATGCGGCTGCAATTACAATTTGTAAAGATGTGAAATAAGTCG
>CAJTRC010000069.1 GCA_910578365.1 uncultured Muribaculaceae bacterium | reverse complement strand
CCCTTTGTTGATTTCCAGAGCTTCATCATTCGAACACGATGTCAAGGCCGCTATTGCAGCCATTCCCGCAAAAAGCAGTTTTTGTTTCATAAAGAATTGAATTTAGTAAGAATAAGATTTGGGTAATAATTTATCTAAGAAAAATTTGCTTATCACATTTCGATGTCTACATCTATCTGTTGCCATTCGTCCACCGAGGGGTCGAAGCCGTCGCCGCCTACCGGCTGCGGCACGGGAAGGCCTTCGAGAACGATATGCGTGCCGCCCGCCCCGGCAGCCTCGTGGAAGATACGGGTGATGTCGTAGACGTAATACCATTTGGTACCGTCTTCAAGCAGGGCGTATACCGTCAGCTTGTGCGAGTTATGCTCCGACGGGCAATGCCCGAAACTGCGGAACCGGCCCGTTATGGAATTGCCGTCAGGCGAAACGGAAACCTCGAACGGTATCGTAACCTTCTCTTCCGTCAGCACCCCGGGACCACGCCCCGGCAAGATTCCGCCGGCCATCGTCGAAACCGACGCACTCATGCCGGACACATGCTCCAGATTTTCGGCATCGCGGATCTCGACGGTATAGGTGCGTACCGACGGCTCGGGGAAAAATACAGCCGTCCTGCGGTCCGAGGCTTTGTCAAACACCAGGCTTTCCGCGCGCCCGCTCCACAGCATGTCCGGCTCCGATGCCACACGCTCGCCTTCCGTACCTTCGGCCCTCGGAGGAGGCGCATTGAAGCCCGGGAGGGAAAACCCCTGCAGAAGCGAAGCCTCACGGGTGGTGATTTCGAAGCCCTCCAGCGTTTCGGTGTGCAGGCAGCGGATACATTCGGTGTCGCCGTTGAAGCACAATGCCCCGTAGCTGCCGGTCTGGATGCGTATCGTACCTCCGGCATTGCCCGGCATCTCGTGGCGCACAGGCCTGCCGCTGCCGTTCGGAAACATATATAGCGACATCGATTCCGGCTCCGCGCCGGGAGCCAGCTCCCAGTCGAACACCACGTCGAACAACATGGCGTGGGAATGGTCCATGCATAATTCCTTGTGTTCACATGCGCCGAAAAACACTCCGAGCAGGCCCAAAGTCAGGCATTGGAAAAATCCCCGCGTATTCTTCATCGGCGACCTCCTTTCCCACTGCAACCGCCCAATGTCCACACCAGCGACACCTCGGCCTTCGTGGGGCCGAACCAGCGGCGGCGGCTCGTCTTCTGCCAGACGTCGCATCCGTCGGCGGTCAGGTATTCATGATACTTGCCGCCCATGTAGCCCACGCCCACGGCGAAGTCTATGCTGAGGCGGCGACCCACGGGGAGCGAATAGCCGTATTCAAGCCCGAAGGCATATCCGGCCTGGTCCCACAGGGTGCCGCCCGGCTTCCCGGCCATGTAGCCGCGACGGCCGGCCTGAAAATCGTAAGTGAACACCTGGGCATACGCCCCAACATGGTGGCCTGCGAACGGCGACTCTGCCGCCGCCCGCTCGATGTACCTGCGCACCCCGAGCGAACCTCCGCAGACGCGCCAGCAGAACAGGCGCGCGTCGTTCTTCCACCAGGCATAGGCCCAGTCGGTGCCCACCGTCCAACCCTTGCCGACGTGCAGCTCCACTCCGGCGTTGGGTACAAGCAGGGCGTCATAAAGCATGTTGGTCTTCAAAGCGACACAAAAACCGCCGTCCTGCAGCGCGAATTCATGCGCCGCAGGAGCGTCCGTACACACACCGCCGTTTCGGCACTGTGCGTTCCCGGCCAAAGCCGTGCCGCCGATAATCATTGACACGACCAATAGTAGGGTCTTGTAATCCATTTACGAACAAATGCTTAAAGTGTATGAATATATAATCTACGGTTTGTATGCAATCAAACCATCATAAAACTTCTGTCTGTTTTTTGCCCAACGCTGTTTTGAGCCGCGAAATTACAACACCTTATCGATTCTTCCACATTTTTTTAGTTAAAAAAACGTAACCCAACTTCGCAGCGGGAAAAACCGTTCAACCGCCACCGTTGTCTGAGCCTTACCGGAGCTTTTTTCATAATGAAACTGCACTCCAAAAGTTTTGGGGTGCAGTTCACGTTTAACACAGACTCTTGTCTGAATATGTACTCTTTACTTCACTTTGAATTTTACCTTGCTGCGGATGTCGGCCGACGAGGCGCCTATCAGAGCCTCGAATTCGCCGGGCTCGCAAACCCATGCGTGCTTGTCGGCATCGAAATAGCTTAGTGCGTCGCGACCGATTTCAAACTTAATCTCGGCGGTTTCACCGGGCTTGAGGCTTACCTTACGGAAGCCTTTCAGTTCCTTTACGGGGCGTTCAACGCTCGACTTTTTATCGCTTATATAAAGCTGTACCACTTCCTTGCCTTCGCGGCTGCCGCTGTTGGTAACGGGTATGGTTACTGTAAATACATCGTCGGCCGAGCCTTCAGCCTTGTCGATGCCGGCTTTACCGTATTCGAAAGTAGTGTAGCTGATGCCGTGACCGAAGGGGAAGGTAGGTTTGAGCTTGTTCTTGTCGATGAAACGGTAGCCTACAAAGATACCCTCGTTGTAGGGCATATCCATAACCTTGTTGCCCAGCTCATCGATACCCGGATGGCCGGGATATTCGCCGAGTTTGTGTGCGCCGCACTGATCGAGGGTGGCATAATAGGTGTATGGCAACTTGCCGCTGGGGTTAGCATCGCCTGCGATAACCGAAGCCAGAGCGTTGCCTGTTTCGTTGCCCAGATACCAGGCCTGCATTATGGCTGGAACCTTGGCGGTCCAGGGCATTGCCACACCGGTACCGCTGATGTTGATTACCGCCAGATTGGGGTTCACTTTGGCAAGCGCCTCGATAAGCTCGTTCTGGCCGTATGGCAAGTCGAGGCTTTCGCGGTCAGTGTCCTCGCAGTCCTGATGATTGCTCTTGTTCAGACCACCGAAGAACAGCACCACATCGGCATCGCGGGCCACACGCAGAGCCTCGTCGCGAAGCTCCTCGGGCGAACGCGGGTCGTTGAGGTCCTGACCGGTCACCACACCGTTGTATTCGCCGGTGGGATCACCTACATAGCCGCGGGCATAAACTATTTCAGCCTTGTTGCCCACGCGCTTTTTGAGTCCGTCGAGCGGAGTGACCTCATAACGGGCCTTCAGCGACGACGAACCGCCGCCCACTGTCATCATCTTTATGGCGTTCTCGCCTATTACGGCAATCTTTTTGATCTTGTCGAGATTGAGCGGAAACAGGCTGCCGCGGTTCTGCAGCAGTACCACACCTTCCTCACCTATACGGCGGCAGGCCTCAACATGCTCGTCGCTGCCCATAGATCCGAACGGACGCTTGCGGTCCATAGCGGTACGCATGGTCAAACGCAGCACCCGGCGCACCTTGTCGTCGAGTTCCTTGGTGCTGTAGGTGCCGTCTTCGATACCTTTCAGATAAGGCTCGGCCAGAAAGTAGCTGTCGTAAGCATTGGAGGCACCGTTGCTCAGGCCGTTTGTCCACGAACCGAATTCCATATCCAGACCGCCGCTTACGGCAGTACGGGTATCGTGAACTGCGCCCCAGTCAGAGATTACAGCGCCGTCCCAGCCCCATTCGCCCTTGAGAATCTCGTTCATCAGAATGGGATTGTAGCTGGCGTGTTCGCCGCGGAAAAGGTTATAACCGCCCATAAACGACCAGGCCTGGCCCTCCTGTGCTGCCGCGCGGAAGCCGGGCAGATATATTTCGTAGAGCGTACGGTCATCGACTATGGGGTTCGATGTGTGGCGGTTTATTTCGTTGTT
Organism: uncultured Muribaculaceae bacterium; assembly: GCA_910578365.1. Taxonomy (GTDB): domain Bacteria; phylum Bacteroidota; class Bacteroidia; order Bacteroidales; family Muribaculaceae; genus CAG-873. Next base: position 9,137 of record CAJTRC010000069.1, on the reverse strand, counting down.
GTTCAGCGCGAAGTGCTTCACACAGGCCGCGACACCGTTGCTCTGTACACCCTTTACGTACGGCACTACCATCTGCGATGTCAGATATGGGTCTTCGCCCATGTACTCGAAATTACGTCCGTTGAGCGGTGTACGGTAGATATTGATGCCGGGGCCGAGCAGCACGCTTTTGTTGCGGTAACGGGCTTCCTCGCCAATGCTTTTGCCGTAAAGCAGAGCCATGTCGGGGTCCCAGGTAGCCGCCAGAGCGGTCAGCGAGGGAAAGGCGGTACAGGAGTCGTTAGTCCATTTGGCCTGCTCCCATTCGTCCCACAGCACTTCGGGGCGCACCCCCATAGGGCCGTCGGTACACCAGATTTCGGGGATACCCAGACGCGGCACACCAGGGGCGCTGAACTTGCTCTGGGCATGGATAAGGTTGATTTTCTCACGCAGGGTCATACGGCTGAGAGCGTCCTCCACGCGGTCTTCAAGTGGTTTTGAATCATCAAGGTAAACCGGAGTAGCCGCATTTACGCCGATAGCTGCAATGAGTGCAATACCAAAAAACAATTTTTTCATCAGAGGGGAACGATTTTTAGAGTAGTATGTCAGAAGGCCGACCTGCATGGTGTTGCAGAAACTTTGCGCCACCCGGCATGGCCGGCCCTCTTAGAAGTTATTATAGTTTTACCAAATCAATAGTGCCGTTTTCGATGCCTTTGCTCAGGTCAACGGTCATGCGATAGGTGGCACCGAGTTCGAGGGTAACGCCGTCGGCGAGCTCGAAGCTGCCTGTATTCTTCAGCAACGAAGCTGTAGAACCGGCCATCTTCAAGGCTCCTGCGCCGAACTCACCGCCCCAGCCATTCTGGTGGAAGAACTTGACGCTGAGATAGTCGTAACGGTATCGATCGCCGCGGACCGAGTCTTTTTCAGGGCCGGCCTTGCCGGTAAACTGATATACTCCGGGGGCAACCTGAGCCATGCTGTAGGCAGCGCCGGGATTAAAGCCAAACTGGTGATCCTGATCGGGCGAACCAAGCCCCCATGCCATCAGCCAGAGTGCGCCCGAGCCGTCGGCCTGCAGTGTCATCTCGCTGCCGTCGGCATTCACCATCCGGGCGGAAAGGGTGTTATCGAGCTTGTTCAGTACCACATTATAGTGGCCGGCAATGGGCAGGAAGGTGATTGTGCCGGCGCTTTCGTCGAATCTGAAGAAATCGGGGTCGTAGTAGAGTTCGTAGATGGCGGAGAACTCACGGAAGGTGAGCTTGTCGCCTGGCTTGAGATCGGTTACCAAGCTGTACACCTGATTGTCGTTGGTGACCATCTTCTTTTCGTTGAGATAAACGGGCTTCTCCTCAAACTGCTGCTCGCCGGCGAACTTCGAGGTAAGGATAGCGTCGTTGATACCCTGGGTAAGGTCGAGTGTAAATACATAAACGCCATTATCCTGAATGGTCGCGCCTTCAAGCAGATAAAGGTTACCGCTGTCGTGCCCGTTACCACCTTCTTCAACCTTCTTGCCATCGCCCACACCAATGATGTCGGACTTGGAGGTGAGCATGTCGCCACTGAGTTCTGTTCCCCAGCCGTCCTGACCGAAGAACTTGAAGTTGACGGACTCTATGTTGAGGGTCTTGCCGCCTACTACAGTGAGCTGATATGTCTTTTCACCTACCGGAGCCATACAGATACCCTGTCCGGGGTTCCAGCCGGGCTGGCTGCTGATTGAGGGGAAGCCTACGCCCTCGCCTAAAATCCATACCGCGCCGGTGCCGTCTTCGTTAAGGGTAGCTTTTTCGCTGCCGTTGAGTTTGTAGGCGCCCAGCATCAGTTTGCCTGTGTCGGCAGTGATGGCGTAGCTGCCGTTATAGGCGTTGAAGGTGAGAGTGCCGTCGGGATTCTTGGTAAAGAAGTCGGGGTTGATAAACCAGTCGCTGAAGTTGGGGAATCCGGCCGGAGTGATTATGTCGCCCTTGGCCAGAGTCATCTGCAGTTCGCTGGTGGTTTCGCCGGTCGATTCCATCTGCTGACCGTTGAGGCTCAGAACCACAAATGGCGAACCCTCGAAGCTGAATGTATTGAAGCTGACAGTATAGCGGCCGGGAGCCGAGTTCGAGAATGGAATCAGACCGTCGGCTCCGGGCTTGATTTCGCTGTTCTCGTAGCCGAAGGTGATTTCGTTGCCGAATTCGCCCATGGCCGGAGCCACAATTTTACCTTTGAGTTCGGCGGGGAAGCGCTGAGTCATGGAGTACACATAGTCCTCACTGTCTTTCTGCATCTTATATTCGGTGCCGTCTTCGGCCACGAATGTAAGTTCGGGATATGCGGGGTGAGTAAGGCTCACTTCGTAAATCTGTTCGGTGGTGGTGAAGTGAATGTTCTGCAGAGTAAGACGGAGAGTGGCTTTTCCGTCGGGGATGTTGGCCAGGTAAGGCACACCTACCACAGCCTCATAGTCCTTGCCGCTTTCCTTGGTGCGGATAACTTCCTCACTCACCATTTCATCGCCGAAGTATAGTTCGGCGTGGATGGTGCTCAGAGGCACCTCCTGGTCAGAGGCGTTTACAGTAAATCTCAGGCTGTCGCCGAAGCAGGCGCTGCCGAGGTTGCCGGTGATGTTCATCACGGGATTGCCGGGAGCCAGTTCGTCGTCGTTACAGGCGCTTACAAGCGCGGCCGACGCCAGCAGCATGGCAAAGATTCTGGTATATTTCATTGGTGATTTCTTAAATGGGATGAATGGATTTTTTCAATGTTAAATGTTAAATTAATTGTAATTCAACATTTAACATTAAGATAAGAATTATTTCCAGCTGAACGACACCGCACTGCGGGCAGGCACAGTAACCGGGAAGTGGTGGCTGCCGTCGTCGATTGTAGCTTTGATGTCGCTCGACGAACTGTTGCTCGCTACCACGGCGTAGCTGCCGTCGGGGTTCTTGAAGGCGGTATAGGTAAGGCCATTGGCGGTGAAGCCTTTAGTACCGATACGCACAGCGTCGGGCTGGACCACGCTCGACAGGTGTGCTATGATGTAGTAGTGCGAGTTCTTGGTCATTTTGGTGTAGTTGCGGTTTATGTCCACGGCGCCGTAGCAGGTCGAGCAGCCGCCGGGACGGTAGGGGCCGTACTTGCCGTCGCTGTCTTCGCCGAGCATCAGGTTCCATACAATCACGCCTTTGCACCAGCGGTTGACTGTGCCGAGAGCCACCTGCTCCATGTCGTCGGTCAGACGCTTGTCGAGGTTCTGTCCGTCGTTCCAGGTGCCGATTGAAGCTTCGGTAAACACCAGGTCCATGCCGGGGGTGGCATTGTGTACAACAGTGAGCTCTTCTTTGTCGCCGCCATAGTTGTGATAGGCTGCGCCGTCGAGATACTGCTTGGCTTCCTCATCCTTGTAAATGTTGGTAGGATAGCCCTTCTGGTCGGCCATATTGTCGTAATTGTAGTTATGGTCAAAAGCATATACCTTAGTATTAAGGCCTGCTTTTTTCAGAGCCGGACCGAGGCCGTTCTTGATAAAGTCGCGCTCCTCTTCCCAGCCCATGTACATCGAGGCACTGTTGCCGCGGTTCAGAGGTTCGTTCTGCGGAGTAACCGAGTAGATGGGCACCCCGGCGGCTTCCATGGCCTGAATCCACTTTACAAAGTACTCGCCGTAGTCGGCATAATACTTGGGATTAAGCTGACCCGATGTCCAACCGTTGTGGGGCTTGAGGTCGGTGAGGTTGTTCACCTTCATCCAGCGCGGAGCGGTCCATGGAGTACCCATAATCTTGAGGTCGGGGTTGATGTCCAGAATCTCCTTGAGGACGGGAATCACATAGCCGGTGTCCTCGCTGGTAAGGGCGAAGTTTTCGATGCCCTCTTTGTCGCAGCAGGTAAACTCGCTCAGCGAGAAGTCGCTGCACCCTATCGATATACGCACGTAGCTGAAACCGTAGCCGTTGTCGGGCGAGAAAGTGGTGGTGAGGAACTCCTTGCGGTCCTCGGGCTTCATGCGCATGAGGTTATAGCAGGTGGAGCCTGTGATGGCGGCGCCGAAACCGTCCATGGTCTGGAATTCCTCGGAAGGAACCAGGCGGATGGTCGAAGGCGACATATTGTCGGACTTGCTGAAGTCAATCCAGCTTTGGGCCAGTTCCTTCGAACGGTTGGCGGTGGTGGTGAGCACCCGCACGTCACCCGTCGTCGGCTCCTGTGGAGTCGACGGGGTGTCGGGAGTATCGGGGGTGTTCTTGTCGTCGCCGCAAGACATCAGCATTGCGCCGGCGGTAAGTATCGTAGCTAATATCACGTGTTTTCTGTTCATGTAATTATACATTTTCAGGGTTGTATCAAAATAAGTCATCAATAATTGCAGCTTGCAGTGTATCAAACGTATTAAAGCTTTATATATTGCACATTTACAGCTATTTGCAGCCTATTTGCATACTTTAACCCAAAGAATATTAATAGCCGGGGTTCTGCACTACATTGGGGTTGGTGTCGAGCACATCCTGCGGTATGGGCAGCAGGTAGCTGTTGCGGGTGTATGGAACCACTATAGGCAGACGACCGGAATCATTTTTCTGTGCTGCGGCCATAACGCTTTCAACCAGGTCGAGGCGCACCAGGTCGAACCAGCGTTCGCCCTCGCAGGCAAGCTCCAGACGACGCTCGTTGACGTAGGCGTTGAACAGGCTTTCTTTGTTGCTCTTCTCGGCATTGGTCAGCTTGGCTACGCCGGCACGGGTACGGATGCGGTCGATGATGTCTGCGGCGCCGGCAAGGTCAACGTCCTTGCCGTTGATCAGAGCCTCGGCCTTGAGCAGCAGCAGGTCATCGTAGCGCAGGAAGAATACATTGCTGTAGCCCGAACGTACCTTATACATGAACGGATAATTATCGTTGGGATAGTAGTTGCTCCAGCCGCATTCGTAGTAAACCACGGTCTGTTCCTTGCGCTTGGTGTCGCCGGCCTTGTCGAATGCGGCGAGCAGGTTGCGCGAAGGTGTAATCCACTTTGCCCAAGTGAACGAGTTGTCCCAATCCTCAAGACAGCGGCCGTACATCCACGAAGCCCAGTTGCCCGAGCCTACGGGATATTGTACTTCCAGAATCGATTCCACGGTGTTGGTATGCAGCGGAGTGGCGCTGAAACCGTCTTTTACAGGACCGTCGATGTTGAACAGGTCGCCATATTCGGGGCAGAGGTCATAGCCGGCGGCTGCGAGCTCGTCGACATACTTTATAACTTTGCTGTAGTCACGCACAGGCTTTTCGGCATATACCTTGGCCAGGAGGGCGCGGGCAACGTCCTTGCTGAAGATTGTTTTGTTGCCGTTGCCCTCGGGAGCATACAGGTATGCGTCCTCCAGGTCCTTGAGAATATATTCGTAGGCCTCGGCCTCGGTGTTCTGAGCCGGGAAGTAACTTTCGTACGACTCGGTGATGTTCTCCGAGGTAATGTCCTGAGGTATGGTGGTGATGATAGGAATATTACCCCACATACGTACCATTCGGAACCATACAAATGCACGCAGAATTTCGGCTTGGGCACGCATGGTGTTGACCTCGTCGCTGCTGAGGCTGCCGTCAGCCACTTTTTCCACACTGATTATGAATTTGGTACACTTGGCGGCCTGGAGCATGTAGTAGTTCCAGTCGCGGTTCACACACAGGGTGGTGCCGTTCAGGTCGTTGGTGGCGGGATCGACAACCTCCGAGCCGGTAGTGCCGGCGTATGCGTTGTCGGAGTGTACGTCGCCTATGAGCAGCCAGTCGAGCTGCAGCTGGTTCTGGTTGCCGCGGAAGTCCTCGTACAGGGCTTTGAGAGCGCTTTCGGCGTCGGCGCGGTTCTGGTAAACCACCTCCTCGACGTTGTTGTCGATAACGCCTTCAGTTACGTCGGAGTAGTCGCTCACAGGATCGTAATCGAGTCCGCATCCGGTGGCAAGCATCGACAGAGCCACAAGACCACTGAAGAAATATTTAGTTTTCATATCTGTTTCGTTGGATGTTAAATAGGATTAGAAATCGATGTTCACACCAAATACAAAGCTCTTGCAGTGAGGATAAGTACCCCAGTCGATGCCCTGTACGTGGCCGTTGTTGCCCCACTGGTTTACTTCGGGGTCCATGCCGGAGTAGTGGGTGAATGTCACCAGGTTCGAAGCGGTGAAGTAAGGCTGAATGCGCGAGATGCCGGCTTTCTTCATCCACTTGCCGCGGATATCGTAGCTGAGCGATATATCCTTGATGCGGATATAGCTGCCGTCTTCGATAAAGTAAGTACTGTTACGCATGTTCCAGTTGGCCTTGGGCATATCGGTAATCTGTCCGGGTATCTGCCAGCGGTCGAGTACCTTGGTGGTCTGGTTCTTGCCGTCGTACATGCCTTCGGTTTCCATACGCGAGGCATTGAATATGTCGTTGCCGTACGAGCCCTGCAGGAAAATACTGAGGCCAAAGCCCTTGTAGGCAAAGGTGTTGGTCATGCCGAAAGTAAAGTCGGGGTTGGGGTCGCCGATGAATGTACGGTCCGACGAACTGATGCGGCCGTCGCCGTTTATGTCCTCGTAAATCATCAGACCGGTTTCGGGGTCGACACCGTTGGCCACATAGCCGTAGAAGCCACCCAAAGCGCGGCCGGGTTCGTTGCGGACCACGGCTTCATTGACTGTTTCGGATGTAACGGCGTCGAGGTAAACCTTCTGAAGTTCGAGCTTGGTGAGTTTGTTTTTATTGAACGACATGTTCAGGTTGGTGGTCCATTCGAATTCGCCCACAAAGTTGTGTGAGGTGATACCGAATTCAAAACCTTGGTTGGTCATCTCGCCTTCATTACGCTGTATAGAGCTTGCAGCGGCCGAACCCGAGGGAAGCGATACCCACATAAGCATGTCGGTGGTCTTTTTGTAGTACCAGTCGGCAGCAAATTCAATGCGGTTGTTCAGCACCGAAAGGTCAACGCCTACACCGGTCTGGTAAGTGGTTTCCCAGGTAAGGTCGCGTGTACGCAGGTTGGCCTGTGTGATGGTGGGCACGGCGGTAGCGTTGCCGTCCTCAAACCAGGGCACACGGTTTATGTTGTAGCGCTGCAGGTAAGCGTAGTCGCCCACGCCATCCTGGTTGCCGGTCATACCCCAGCCGGCACGCAATTTGAGGTCGCTGAGCCAGGTCTGGTCCCGGAGCCACTTTTCCTGCGAGATACGCCATGCGGCAGAAGCCGAGGGGAATACCTTCCAGCGATGGTCGGGGTGGAGTTTCGACGAGCCGTCGTAGCGGACGTTGGCGCTAACCAGATACTTGGAGTCGAAGTTGTAGCTTACACGGCCAAGATATGAGAAGATACCCCACTGCGATGCAGCTGAGCCGGTTTCGGTCCAGCTGATTTTGTTGGCGGCGTTGAGGGTTTCGATGCTGCCGTTGCGGTAGTATTGGCCGTTAATCCAGTTGTTGGAGTAGTTGGAGTCGGTCCACGATGTACCGGCCATAATCTGCAGGTTGTTCAAGCCGAAGGTCAGATTGTAGTTGGCTACGTTATCCCAGGTGAGTACAGTGTTCTGATTGCGGCCGTCATAGCCTTCACCACCCTGCTCGCGGCCATGGGTGGTAAGTTCGGGATCGAGAAACGAGGTATCCCAACCATGACGGCGGTCCATGGTAAATTTACTGGAGAAGGTCAGACCCTTGTAGATGTCGAACAGAAGTTCGCCCGATGCAATGAGGCGGTTCTCACGCGTGCGGTTGCTCTGCTGGCGGGCTTCGTTCTCAAGCGGGCTCTGCATGTTCAGACCGTAGAAGTTGTTGTAGAAACGGTCGGGATGCTCGGGATCCCAGATTGGGGCATAGGTCGGAGTATTGATTACGGCCAGGATTACACCGCCGCGGTTACCTACGGTACCCATGGCACCGCCGCCGTTCGACGAATAGTCGGAGTACACAATGTTGGCCTTTGCGGTAAGCCACTTGCGAAGTTTGCCTTCCACGTTGGCGCGGAAGTTGAAGCGCTGGAAGAACGAGCTCTTGAGTATACCCTGGTCGCGCTGGTAGCCGCCCGACAGGTAATAGCTTATTTTGTCGGTGCTCTGCGACACAGCCAGCTGATAGGTCTGAGTGTTGCCGGTGCGGTAAGTTTCGTCAAACCAGTCGGTCTGATCGGTGAGGCCGTCGGGCAGTTTCACAAGGCCGATTTCATCCATAAGCTCCTTGTACTGTGCTGCATTGAGCACATCGACTTTTTTAGCCACATTGGTGAAACCGCCCTGTACGTTCAGCGATATCCTGGCATCGCTGCTGCGGCCCTGCTTGGTAGAGATAATGACAACTCCGTTGGCACCGCGCGAACCGTAGATAGCGGCCGACGAGGCGTCCTTGAGAATCTGCATGCTCTCGATGTCGCCGGGCGAAAGGAAGTTTACATTGTCCACAGGCACACCGTCAACAACATACAGAGGTTCGTTCGAACCGTTGAACGAGGTGGTACCGCGCACACGCACAGTCATGCCGCCGCCGGGAGCGCCGGTGGGTTGCTGTACCGACACACCGGCAGCCTTACCCTGGATAGCCTGGGCAGCCGACACAATGGGGCGGTTGGCAAGTGCTTTCTCGTCGACTGTCGACACTGCTGTAGTAAGGTCTTTACGCTTTACCGAGCCGTAACCGATAACCACAACTTCGTCGAGGTTGGTTACATCTTCGGAAAGGGTCACATTCATGGCCGGCGAAGCGGGCAGCTCGCGGCTCACATATCCAATATAGGAGAAAATAAGAGTTGTGCCTTCAGGCACCTTGATGCTGAAATTGCCGTCGATGTCGGTGGTTGTACCGGTACCGGGCCGGTTCTTGATTTCCACGCTTACGCCGATTAGCGGTTCTCCCTCGCCGTCCGACACTGTTCCTCTTGCCGTGATGTCGGCTGCCCAAGCAGCCACACCGCAAAGAAGCATCATTGCCAGGCTCAGGGCCAATGGTAAAAGATTGCAGTCCTTTTTCATTCGGAGTTAGTTTTAGGTAATTTATTCAATGCTTCGGTAAAAATTACCGAAGTAGTTGAAAGTTAAGTTAATATATCGAATTATCAAATACAAATGAATCGCCAAAGCGTTCATTATAAAAATCTTAGCGTATGAACGTATTGGCGATTCTCAAAGACTTCACCT
>CAJTRC010000068.1 GCA_910578365.1 uncultured Muribaculaceae bacterium | reverse complement strand
TTGCCAGTATGTTCTGCTGCTGTCCGCTCTTGGGGGCGGTTTAGGCCGCCCCCGCCGCTTGGGCATCCCCTCGCCAGAAGGAGAGAGGAGAACGACTAATGCCCATCTCAAAGTTTTGCACTTCGATTTGGAATCTTCAGAGCCGCCCCGTAAATACCCGAGGCGGCTTTGTGAAAACAGTGTGTGTATTCCGCGATTGATTAATTATTTATTGTAGTGATATGTCCTGCGGGTACATAATAAAAAGGTGAGCCGATTGGCGTATTCCCTCACACTGGCTCTGGACTGCCACCCAAGTGAATTACGCGAAAACAGCTCACTCTAAGTCGGATATATGCTAATGATATATATACGGCTAAAATGAACGTTTGTAGCGGTCGGCCTTGGGTATCGAATTGTCCAGATTCGTGTAAGCGACGTACTAAAACGCTTTCTATTATGTAGATATAAAGTTGTGTCGTAACTTCAGGTCACAAATTTACTACTTAATTTCTAAATGTCCAAATTTTTCGCGAAGTATTAACACTGATATAGCGGCGATATGGATTTTTAGCGTAAAATTCTAAAATGTTTAATAATTTTTTGCGTATACGTTGTTTTATTTTTATCTTTGCAATAAGATGCCGCCCCGGGTCTGCAACTGCGGGTTGCACACTCTCGTCGGATGGTATTATGTACGTATACCGCCCCCATTGAAGTGCGATATAATTCAGGAGCGCCGACGCAATCCTTTCCTTCGCCGAATCTGGACAATTACGAGCCAAGTGTGGGATAGCGTTGTCGGCGCTCCTTTTTTCATTTGAGGCAGTTGTCGAGGGCGCTTTCTATGGCGTGGCGATTGAGGTGCTGGCCAATTATTACGAGTTTAATCATGCGGTCGCCGTATTCGGGGTCCCAGTCGGCAGCCAGGCGCGGGTTGTTGGCCATCATTTGCTGTAATTCTTCTTCGGGGGCGGTTGCGAACCAGTAGCCGGCTTCCTGCAGTTTTTTCTGCACTCCGGCCTGCTCGAAGAGGTACGACATGTCGGTGTTTTCGGCAAAGTATATTACGCCTTTGCTGCGGATTATATTGCGTGGCCACTGCTTGTCGCAGAAATAGTCGAAGCGGTTGAGGTCGAATGGACGTCGACGGAAGTACACAAAAGTCTGGATACCGTATTCTTCAGCTTCTCCTTCTCCGTGGTGATGGTGGTGGCAGTGGCAGTACTCGCCTCCGTCGCAGCCTTCTTCATGTTCATGCTCATGTTCGTGTTCATGTTCATGCTCATGCTCATGATGGTGATGTTCATGTTCATGGTGGTGGTGTTCGTCGTCGGGGTTGGGGCCTTCGATTTCGCGTACCCATGTGGCAGATGTGGCCACGTCTTCGAAGTCGAACATGCCGGTGTCGAGTAGCAGGTCGAGGTCAATGTCGCAGTAATCGCATGCTATGATTTTGGCTTTAGGCTGTATGGCGCGGATTATGGCGCGGATGCGTGCTGCCTGCTGAGGCGTAACCTCGCTGATTTTATTCAGCAGAATAATGTTGCAGAACTCTATTTGCTGTATGATAAGGTTTTCGATGTCTTCGTCGTCGATATTGTCGCGGTGCAGGCTATCGCCGCAGTCGAACTCCGATTGCAGCCTCAGGGCGTCGACCACAGTGGCAATGCAGTCGAGGTGGGGCAGGGTTCCTTTGAAGTCGGGTCCGGCCATGGCCGGGATAGTGCATATGGTCTGAGCTATCGGAGCCGGTTCGCAGATGCCGCTGGCTTCGATAACAATGTAGTCGAATCGGCCAGTGTTGGTGATGTCGGTAATCTGCTTTATGAGGTCCATTTTCAGAGTGCAGCAGATGCAGCCGTTCTGCAGGGCTACAAGGTCGTCGGAGCCGTCCTGGCCTACGATGCCGCCTTTCTGAATCAGTTCGGCATCTATATTTATTTCGCCGATGTCGTTGACTATTACAGCAAAGCGTATGCCGCGTCGGTTGTTGAGTATGCGGTTGAGCAGAGTGGTCTTGCCACTGCCGAGATAGCCGGTCAGCAGTAGCACGGGGATTAGTTTAGCCATTTTCAATTTGAATTACATGGCAAAATTACTTAATTTTTTATGTTTTTACAAATCATTTTGATGAGAGGATGAAGATAAATAGGGCGCTGACTTGCATAATTTGAAAATTTGTATTTAATTTGTAACTGATTACTATTGATTTGAAAAAATTGACTGCTTATATGTATTCACTTACGAATCAAAAGCTATAGTAAATGAAAAAAAATCTACTACTTTTAAGCGCAGCTCTGGGCTCAGTATCTGTGTTTGCACAGCCTCCGGCAAGCCCGTGTATCATCGAAAATGCCACTGCCCAGTTTTTGTCGCCCAACGGCAAATATATGGTATCGAACGCATACGAAGACCTGTCGATCATAGACCTTGAAACCGGTCAGCGCTGGGACTACAAGGCGTACGACGACTTAGGCAACTTTTCCGGTAACAGCTATCGTGTGGGCTCGGGAAATATCATCAGCGACACCGGCGTGGTGCTTTCCTCGACCTCGCTGGATACTAATGCCGCCTACTGGAAAGAGGGCAAGTGGTACAATCTGCATACCGCCGGCAGTGTAGGTGTGTCGCTTTGCAACGGTATCACACCCGACGGCTCGCGTATATGCGGTTCGCTCAATCTTGTAGCGCCGGATTTCAGTCCCGAAACCATGCAGCTGCCGGTGTACTGGGATGCCGAGGGCGACGGCTACGGCGAATATCATGTGCTGCCTTGCCCCAATGTCGACTTCACAAGCCGTCCTGCACAGTACATCACGGCTGTGACAATCAGCGACGACGGCAAGACCATCTCCGGCCAGGTACACGATTACTCAGGTATGTACAACGAACCTATTATATATACCTAGAATGAGAATGGCGAGTGGTCGTACACCCTGCTGATGGAAAACAAATTCCGTCCCGAGGGCATGGAGTGGCCAAAATACCCTGAGAATCTGCCGAAGTCGCCCGAAGCCATCGACTATATGACCGACGAAATGCGCAACAGCTACACTCAGGCTATGAACGACTGGGCTGATGGTGGCTACGACTCCGACCTTTTTCCCAACGTGGCCGAATATCTGAGCCCTGAGGCCATTGCCGAATATAACGAGGCAGTCGACGAATGGAATGCCCTTGTCGAAGAGTATAACAATAAGGTGGCAGAGTTTTTTACAGTATTTGAGGAATTCACAGCCAAGCTCCCGTCCTTCCAGTACAACAGTTCGTCGATTACTCCTGACGGCAAGAAAGTGGCATCGACTCTGACTGTACTTGAGAATCCCGACGATATATGGTCGGCGCAACTGACCTTCCCGGCACGCATCGACATAGCCACCGGCGAGTACGAAGTTCTTGGCAATGTGAAAAACCTTTCGGTATGGTCGGTTCTGGCCGACGGACGTATCACGGCATCCACTCCCGTGATGGACGGCAATCTGCAGGGCTATATCGAAACCGAGGACGGCGAACTTATAAGCATCTACGATTACATTAATAATCTACGTCCCGATTACGGCGAATGGATGCGAAAAAACATGACCCATACTGTGGAAGTGGACTATGAGCCCGAAACCTACGCCCCAATATACGACGAACTGCTTATCAGCGGTGCGACTGTGGCCAGCCGCGACGCGGGCAAGATTGTGACCTGGGCAATTAACAACTGGGATTACAATAGCCCCGTGCAGTACTATGCGTATTACTTCGACATGAATGCTGCCAACAGTGTGGACAACATAGCCGCCGACGGCCTCAAAGCCGAGGTTGTAGGCTACGAGGTGTACGACCTGTACGGTCGCCGTGTGCTTCAGGCCACAGATAAGAATTCGGTTAAGAACGCCGCCCTTGCCAAGGGTGTGCATATGGTGAAAACCATACTGTCGAACGGCGAAAGCACCGTCGAGAAGATAGCCTTCTGAATCCGACTTAATAGGCTTAAATAAAATAAAAAACGCGAGATGTTTGGATTCTCGCGTTTTTTTTGTAATTTCGCAAACAAACCCTAAAATCCTTATCATGGAACTACCTTTTGCAGAATCATGGAAAATAAAGATGGTTGAACCCATCCGTAAATCCACCCGCGAAGAGCGTGAGCAGTGGCTCCGCGACGCCCACTACAACGTATTTCAACTCCGTGCCGAGCATGTGTATATCGACCTTCTGACCGACTCCGGCACCGGTGCAATGAGCGACCGCCAGTGGGCCGCTATGATGACCGGCGACGAATCATACGCCGGCGCACGCTCGTTCTTCCAACTCAAAGATACCGTAACCCGCATTACCGGTTTCGACTACGTGATTCCCACCCACCAGGGGCGCGCTGCCGAGAACGTACTCTTCTCGGCTTTGGTAAAGGCCGGCGATATTGTACCGGGCAACTCGCACTTCGACACCACTAAGGGACACATCGAGAGCCGCAAGGCCACAGCGCTCGACTGCACCGTCGACGAGGCTAAAGATACCCAGCTCGAAGTTCCGTTCAAAGGCAACGTCGACCCCGTGAAACTTGAAGAAGCTCTGAAGCTGGCAGCTGACAAGATTCCGTTTATAATCGTAACAATCACCAACAATACCGCCGGCGGCCAGCCTGTATCGATGGAAAACCTGCGCCGGGTGCGCGCCATCGCCGACCGCTATGGCAAACGCGTGATTTTCGACTCGGCCCGCTTTGCCGAAAACGCATACTTTATCAAGACACGCGAAGAGGGTTATGCCGACAAGACTATTAAGGAAATTTGTCTGGAAATGTTCTCCATGGCCGACGCCATGACCATGAGCGCCAAGAAAGACGGCATCGTGAACATGGGCGGTTTCATCGCTACCCGCCACGAAGACTGGTTCGAGGCCGCCAAGTGCTTCTGCATACCCTTTGAGGGCTATCTTACCTACGGCGGTATGAACGGCCGCGACATGGCTGCGCTGGCTGTAGGTCTTGACGAAAATACCGAGTTCGACAACCTGCAGACCCGCATACATCAGGTGGAATATCTGGCCAAGCGCCTTGACGAATTCGGCATTCCCTACCAGCGTCCTGCCGGCGGTCACGCTATTTTTGTCGACGCCAGCAAGGTGCTCAGCAAGGTGCCCAAGGAAGAATTCCCCGCGCAGACTCTTACTGTGGAGCTATACCGCGAGGCAGGCATCCGCGGCTGCGAAATCGGTTATATCCTGGCCGACCGCGACCCTGTGACCCGCGAAAACCGTTTCGGAGGCCTCGACCTGCTGCGTCTGGCAATCCCCCGCCGCGTATACACCGACAACCACATGGATGTTATCGCTGTGGCTTTGAAGAATGTGTATGATCGCCGCGAAACCATCACCCGCGGTGTGAAAATCGTGTGGGAGGCCGAACTGATGCGCCACTTCACCGTACAGCTCGAACCTCTGGGATAAGAGTTGTAGTGCATAATAGCTTGTATGCCCCCTGCCGGAACGGCAGGGGGTCGTTTTGTATAGTGTGCCCACCGCCTGGGGACGGCGACAGGCAACAAACAAGCCGACCGGAAAATGAAAATCCGATCGGCTTGTGTCTGTGATGTGGATAAATTCTTTTATGCCCCGTCAACGGCGGGGGTAACTATCTGTGCTGTAAGTTATATGATTGAACAGCTTATTTGTTTTTAGCTTTTTCGAGCTGAGATTTCAAGGCTTCGATAGCCAGGTCGGTAGCTTCCTCGAAGGTGTCGGCGGTTTTCGATGCCACAAGTTCGTACTGAGGCAGGAGCACCTTGGCAACCACTTCCTTGTTCAGTGCGGTTTCGGGCTTTACCAGACGCAGGTTGAAGTCCATGTTTGTGATGGTATCGTAGTGGCGTGCTAGACGCTGTGCTTTTTTGACAACGAAGTCGTTGAGGCTCTCAGACATGTCGAAGTGAATCGCTTGAACTCTAATTTCCATAGTGTTTCCTCCTATTGTTTTTGTGCACGGGGGTGTGCGAGTTTGTAATTATTTTTTAAGTCACGTATTGATAGGTGGGTATAAATCTGAGTGGTGGCAAGAGATGCGTGGCCCAGCAGGCGCTGCACAGCCGTCAGGTCGGCACCGTTGTTGAGCATATCGGTTGCGCAGCTGTGGCGCAACACGTGAGGAGAGCGTCGTGCCGAACTCACGCGCCCGTCGAGCATGCTGTGTACGGCCTTGTTTACCAGGCCATAGTACACAGGTTCGCCGCCGGGGCGTACGAAAAACTCGCGAGTGCTTGCTCCGACTACGGTCTGTTGGCGTAATGTGCGGTAGAGTTCTATCATCTCTTGCAGTTCTTTTCCAAAAGGTATTATTCTTTCTTTATTACGCTTTCCGAGTACCTTTAGTTCGCAACGTCGGGTGTCAACATTGGCATCGAGCAGGCCTACAAGTTCGGCTGCGCGCATACCGGTGGAATAGAACATGGTGACAATAAGGTGATTGCGAACTTCTTCGAAGTTTGAGTCGCAGTAAGGCTCATCGAGGCAATACCTGCTTTCGTCGGGCCTGATATGCGAAGGCAGCGACTTGGGCAGGCGAGCGGTGACGAGGTCGGCGGCCGGGTTGACGCTAAGAATGTCGCGGCGCACCATAAATCGGTAGAAGGCCCTCAGAGCCTGCACCTTGTGGCGTATGGACCGCTGGCTATACTTTTCGCTGGCCAGGTACGCGACCCACAGGCGCAGGTCGGCCACGGTCACGGCCGCATGGTCCACATCGTCGGGACGGCTTCCCTTCGGGCAGCCCAGAGCATTGGCCGCGGCGAACTGCAGCCACTGGCTGATATCGACGCTATACGACGAAACGGTGTGAACCGAAAGATTCAGTTCACACCGTATATATTTTATGAAATCTTCAAAAAGCTTATTCATAGTCGTAAAGCAGCCTGATCAGAGCTGTGACTACGAAGTTAGCTAAAATGTTTAAGATTTCCAAATAAAATGCGGAGAATTTATCAGAGCGCTGAAGTAATCTTCGCGGTGCCGGATTATTCTTCTACGCTGCGGAGTTTCTGCACGTAAACCGCCTTCATCATTTTTTTGCGGTTGACTACAGAGGGCTTCTGGAAAGCCTGACGGCTGCGGAGCTCTTTTACGATACCGGTTTTTTCAAATTTTCTTTTGAATTTTTTGAGTGCGCGTTCGATGTTTTCGCCTTCTTTTACTTGTACGATGATCATATTTTGTTTATTAGTTTGATTATTTTCATGCTTGAGCAAACGCAGATACGTTTTGCGGGGCAAAATTACGCATAGTTTTTCAGATAGCCAAACTTTTAGCCGTTTTTTTGACGGAAAATATTTTTTTTATGCCCGATGCGGCGTTACTTGGATTTTTTTAGTACCTTTGCAGTGAAAAACAACGGGCGTCCGACCGGCCCACAAACGCACAATACTGACACACCATATGCCGCTAATAGGGCATATAAACACACAACCATATTATCACATTTATATTATTACATTCTATGAAAAAAATGTTACTTGCAATGAGTCTTGCTCTGGCAGCTATGGGCGCATCCGCGGCCAATTATCTGCATATCAAGACCGACTCAGGCTGGGAAGTCCTTGATCTTGACCGTGTTGACCGTCTGGTGTTCGCAGGCGGTGTGATGAACGCACAGGACGCCTCAGGCAATAGTGTAGGCAGCTATAGCCAGGCTGCGCTCGAGCAGCTCTATGTCGACGACAAGGCCGGTGTAGCCGACGTGCAGGCCGAATCCAAAGCCAAGGCAACCTTTACCTTCGATGCCGCTACAATGTCGGCCCGAATGCTTGCCGACGCTAAGTTTGAAATCTACGGCTTTGACGGCTCGCTGCTTGTGGCCATCCCCGCGAAAGCCGGCGAGGAGATTTCTCTCGGAGCCATGCGCGGCGCCGGTGTTGTGATTGTGAAATCGGGTGATTACGTTATTAAAGTTGCGTTCTGATGAAAAAGCTTATGACATGTATGGCCGCTGCCGCGTTGTGCGCCGCACCGGCTGCCGCCCTTCCGAAGGCTTTCTATGTGAAACAGGGCGATAAGATTACCAAATATAACTTTGGAGTGGCCGAGAATCTTGTGTTCTCCGACAACGGCCACACGCTGTCTGTGCGCGGTTATGGACAAAGCGTCAACCTCGACGAAATCGACTACATTTCGTTCACTGCGCCGCTGGCCGAGGCTCTTACCCCCTCGGAGCAGAAAGAACGTATGGTTAAGATTGGCACCGAAGCCTACAACGCCTTTGACATCAACGACCAGGCCGATGTGCTGCGTATGTGGCACGACTTCTTTGATAGCGATTACGACTATACGCAATATGTCTATACATATATCGCTCCGGTTAAGTATCACGTTCCCGCCGAATATTACCAGGTTCACAAGCAGGCCGGCATCATGGCCGAGGCTATGCAGAGCATGGTAAAAGGCAGCCCGGCGGCAGCCCGGATAATGAAAGCTGCGGCGGTCGACCTCTATAAAATCGAGGACTATTACGGCATCTATACCGCCGACAAGGCGACTGAGTCGTGGAAGAAAACCGAGTCCGACCACTTTGAGATGCGCTTCGCCGGACGCGATGGCTCGCAGTACTGTGTAAAGCTTGTTGCCGGTGAGGAATACACCACCTGGACTACTTCGGATTTCGATGGCCGGTTCCCCCGCGAAATCGACATTACTCTGTCGAAGGGCGACGCCACTCTGGCTACCGCCCGTCTGAACACTGTGCTGGTTAACGGCACAAGCATCGACATGACTCTCGATTTTGATGCCTCGGACTACAAGGTGAAGAACACATTGAAAGTAGTCGACAGCAATATGACCGATAATGTGAAAGTAACCATAAAGGGCCGTGAATACGTTACCGCCAAATCGGTTGTCACCGGCAAAAACTTTGTTAATTACCAGGAAATATTCGATGCCGTGAAGGCTGCCGGCGGTTATTACGACGAGAACGACAGCTGGGTGGACGAGGATGGCTCGGCGCTGTGTGCCATGTTTAACCGAGCAGAATGTGAAATCGACGTGATGGGCAATCTGCAGTTGCGCGGCATAGCGCATAACGGCTCGAAATTGTATGCCGACTTAAGCGCCGACGCAAGTCCGTACTATAGTTTCGTTAAAGACGGCCTGGAGATTTTTTCGTATGGCAAAATACTGTCGCAGACCGGCAATACACTCCATACTACATATGAAGACCTCGAAGTGATGGGTGCTCAGGTGAATCTACTCAATAACTATACTGATGTAGGCTTTTACTACGATGGCGACGGCAAACTCCAGGGCTATCTTGGCTGGGATTATGTGGAAAAAATCGAAGATAACTATCAGTACTATGACGAACCTCTTACACGTGGATTCTGCCGGATGGGCGAATATCTGGTGTCTGTGTCACGCTTCCTGAAGTGGGATAGCGACCTCCAGACAGAGGTACTGAGTCCCTGGACATATTACGGCCATAATATAGAAGCCGGCGAATCGGTTGAAATGGTTGTTGATGATAGTGATGTTATCACTCCCGAATTAATTACACACTATTACTCTATCGCACCCGTGCTGTGGTTCCCCGACGGAACTTCGTTTGTTATGGAGGACTTTTTCGATGAAGGTTCATTTGCCAAACTGATTGATGACTATAACGATATCATTAATACTTATCTGAGTATCACCGGTCAGAAGTGATGCCTGGCAAACGACTGATAGCTATAACGATGTCGGCCGGTGTGTTCCTGCAAAGTGCCGGAACCACACCGGCCGACTCGCTTGACACGGCCGTGCACGAACTGCAGATGATAACGGTATCGTCGCCTGTATCGCGGCGTTTGCTTAAAATGGAGCGCGACGGAGCCGTCGACCTTCTGGCGAATCATCTGGGCGAACAGGTTACATTTCTCGGCGGAGGCGACCCTCTGGCCGTAGTGCGCTCATTGCCATCGGTAGCCACCGCCAACGACCTGCAGGCCACCGTGAATGTGCGCGGTGCTGCTACGGGCGACAATCTTTTTTGCGCCGACAACGCCCGTGTGGTCAACCCCCTGCACATGCTGGGGCTATTCAGCGCCTTTAATCCGGCCTATTACCAAGGCTACACTTTCCGCGCCGGGCGTGTGCCCTCGGTAATAGGGTCGCTTACATCGGCATACTTCAGCGCCGACAGCGGCATGGAGCCGGACAGCCTGTTCTCGGGAACTGTATCAGCGGGCATAATCGAAAGCCATGCGGCGGTAAGGCTACCGCTTGGCAGGCGTATGTCGGTATCGGCGGGAGTGAGGCAGACTTATCTCGACGCCCTGTTCCCGCACTTGCTCACGTTAGATAATACCGGACTTGGCTATGATTTCACCGATGTGAATCTGGCAGCCATATGGGCCCCGACCGATGCCGACGTATTGCGGATTTCATATTTCGGCAACCGCGACCGCCTGGGTATTACAAGCGAACGCAATGGCAGTAAGGATGGCCGGCTGGGCCGGAACAATAATGCCGCATCGGCTACTTGGCGCCACCGATCCGCAGAGGCATATGTGGCGTACTCGTCGTTCGCCAACTTGTTCAATCTCGACGAAGGAGGCCGGACACTTGATTTGCCGAGTTCGCTCCACGAGCTGAAAGCGGCTGTGACAATGCCTTTCGGCGCACTGACCGTCGCTGCCGATGTATGCCGCCGCAGTGTATCGGGCCAGAACGGTTACGGCGCCGCCCGTGCGTGGGAGTACAGCTTGGCGGCCGATTACAGGCTGCCGCTGGGGCGGCGTGCGGCCGTGGGGCTGGGGCTGCGCGTCACGGCATATACACAGGCGGGGCGTACACAGTGGCGCCCCCAACCGAGGGCCGAGCTGTCGGTCGACCTGGGCTGTGGCTACGGCATGTATGTGGCTGCATCGCGGCGTGTGCGTTTCGACCGCATGGTCGAGGAAACCACCGCAGGCCTTCCGGCCGACTTTTGGGCGCTGGCCGGCGCAGGTGTGCCGGCCGCAGATGTATATGACGCCGAGGTCGGTGCCAGCGGCTATATCGGCGCCAGCGGCATCTACTTCAGTACTGCGCTATACGGCAGGCTGATGAGGCATGTGGTGGAGTGGGACGGTTCGCTGATTGACTTGTCGTCGGCCGAATATAATCCGTTCGACAATGTACTCGATGGCCGCGGTTATGCCGCCGGTATCACTATGTCGCTGATGCGTCAGACCGGTAAAGTGCGCGGGCGCGTTGGCTACAGCTATGGCGTGAGCCGCTCTAAGTTCGGGCGCTTCGGCTGCGAATGGTTGCCATCGGCCCACGACCGACCACACGATTTCAATGTGGCGTTGAACTATAATCCGGTGCGTCCGCTGATGCTTTCGGCCTCCTATACCTATGCTTCGGGTACCCCCTATACACAGGCCAAATACGGCTATATGATAGGCGAGAACCTTATATGCGAATATTTTCCGCACAACTCATCGCGTCTGCCTGCCTACAGCCGCCTCGACCTGGCGGTGTCGTGGACTATAAGCCGGAACGAGCGTTTAAGCCATACGATAAATATATCGGTGTACAACGCATTGGCTACACATAATGTGCTCTTCCGTTTCGCCTCTTATACCGGGACTGAAGGCATACGTATGCGCGATTCGGAGATGAAAACAGTGATACCCTCGGTTTCTTATACATTAAAGTTCTGATATGAATAGAGTAATGCCATTTATATGCCTGACAATATTGCTGTCGGCCGGGGCATGCACTGACGACGGCCCTGACTTGACAGGCTTAAAAATGCCATTGGTGGTTGAAGGCTGGATTGAGGAAGGCATGCCACCGGTTGTGATGGTGACACATGCGGTGGACCTTACGGGCGATAGTGCGTCGTTCGACGGATTTGTGGAAAAGTGGGCCAGGGTATCGGTTTACGATGGTGACACGCAGTATCTGCTCACCGGCCGTGTGAACAATGCCTATGTGCCGTCGTTTATCTACACCTCGTCGCGTCTGCATGGCCGGGCAGGCCACAGCTACCGATTGGTGGTGGAAACCGAGAGCGACACCGTAGAGGCTGTCGCCACTATGCTTCCGGCCCCTGCTATATCGCGGGTGGAGAGCGTGCCGGTGGAGGGCAGCGACAGTCTGTTCAGCCTGCGTGCCTACGCTGATGGCATAGAGCCGGACGGATATTACAAGTTTTTCTCCACCACTGCAGGACTTGAAACCCGCAGTTACGGCACCTTTTTAGGTACATTCGTCGGCAGCAGGTACAGCTGCACGGAGGGCTGGCCTATTACCCGCGGTATATACTCGACATACGACGACAGCCGCGATTTCAGCCATTACTATACACTCGGAAGCAGGGTTACAGTCAAGCTGAGTGCCATCGACCGGGAACTGTATGATTTCTGGAGCGTTTACGACAGCAATATTTCGCTTTCGCAGAATCTTTTGTTTACCTTTGCCGCCAACTGTCCTTCGAATGTAAAAGGGGGCCTTGGCTACTGGGCCGCCTACGGTAGCGGACGCATTACAGTAAGAGTAGGCTATGATTAATAGTTTGGTTAAAAAACAAGCTCCAAGAGGTTATGAAACAGTGATGAGGGTGTGTCAAAATAGGCGCATCCTCTTTTCATAACCTGTTGAAAAACATAAAACAAAGCCCTGACTTTCTCAAGCCGGGGCTTTGTCATGTCAGAAAGTTTTTGTAAACTTGGGATAGAAAATTGGGAATTTCTACTTAATTTTCATAGTCTGATTTCAAGGGAATTAGGATTTTAGGATTTGTGATGACATTCCGAGATTTGCTTCTTTTTTCTCAATTAGTACACATTTTGTACGATTAAGTTGTTAATATGTGTTGAAGATTTATGTAATGGACAACATACATCCTCTAATGTGGCGATGACATTTATGTTTAACAGTGCCTCCAACGATGAGTAAATCAGACATGTAAGTTTGCTGTTCACAACATTATTTTGGAGGCACTGGCAGAGATTCATC
>CAJTRC010000067.1 GCA_910578365.1 uncultured Muribaculaceae bacterium | reverse complement strand
ATTTTTGCTTGCCGAATGCTTGAAACTACTCCTGAAAAAAACATCTATACGCCAAAAATATGTTATACAACATATTTTGTCTTCTTTTTTTATATTTTTTGCATTCATGCTATTGGCTATCTTACCTTTTTATTGTAATTTTGCGAAAGCTTAAATCTAAAATCCGGCAGTTGCCTTGTCAGGGCATGACCGGTCATCATGAAATATTAATCGATAATCAAACTTACAACCAGATAACAAAGTATGAAAAAGCAATACTTGCCACTTGCGTTGGCTTTGGCGCTTTGCCAGAATCTGTCGGCCCAGAACAGTCTGAGCGCTACCGCACAGAGTTATGTCAACCAGTATCTAAATGCAGTGCAGAATCCGGAGGCAGTTCAGCCCGACATCATGAAGGCATCCTTCTTCCACAGCACTGACTCCCGCAGCGAAGTCACTGCAGACTTCATTGCCTATCTCAATGAAGGCACCACTGCCGAGAACCTTGAGGCCTACGGCATTGAAGTCCGTACCATCTTAGGCAAAGAGGCTTTCTGCATCGGCGCCATGAGCGATATCATAGCGCTGTCGGAATCGGATCTCGCCCTGCGAATCTCATTTCCGCCCGAAGTTGAATGCTACCTCGACAAGGCCCGTGCCGAATCAAGCACCGGCATTGACCAGGTTTTCGCCGGCGAAGGCCTCGAAATGCCCTATACCGGCAAAGGCGTCATAGCCGGCATATTCGACATCGGCATGGATCCCAACCATGCAAACTTTCTTACAAAAGACCTCTCGGGAAGCCGCGTCAAAAAGCTCTGGGTATATGATGATAACGGCAACGCAACAATCTACGATACTCCACAGGCAATCGCAGGTTTCACATCCGACCGCACCGACCATACCCACGGCACACACACCATGGGCTGTATGGCCGGCTCGTACGAAGGCAACGGCGACTACTACACCGTGAGCGCCCTGGGCACTACGGGTACTCCTCAACGCAACAAACCCCTACCTTTCCGCGGAGCGGCTCCTGAAGCTGAAATAATTGCAGGTTGCGGCAGTAACAGAATTAACAACATCATACTCTCTTGCGAAACGCTGATGAAGCATATCCTCGCCAGCGGCAAACCGGGAGTAATAAACCTGTCGTTCGGTATCCCATCCGGCTCGCACGACAATTTCGGCGAAGGCACTGCAGCCCTCAACGAAATAGCCAAACAAGTACCACTGTTCATAGCGGCAGGCAACGACGGTGAAACCACAAACACACTCGCCAAAACCTTTACCGCCGGCGAAAAGAGTGTCAAGACCTTCATTACCTCACTCGACGGTTCAAACTGCACCGGCAACCTCGAAATATGGTCGGGCGACTACCGCCCGCTGAACTACCGCTTTGTGGTTTATGACCGCACTGCTAAAAAAGAAATATTCAGCTACGACCTGCCCGGGTCAACAAACACAGATATCAAACTGGCAGGCACGAGCAACAAATTACCCGGCTACATCACCGACGAGGCTTTCGACCTGACATTCGGCTACCGCTCGACAATAAATATTGTCCAGAAATTTATTTTACCCAACTCGCGTTGCCAGACAAACATAACAATGAACACATCCATCGCCTCGGGCAACGGCAGCCAGCGCTATGTGTTCGGCATTGAAATAAGCGGTGAGGAAGGCCAGAGTTTTGACTTGGTGAACTATACCATCGATTCAAGCATTCCCATAAAAATAGCGCTCTCCGATATGGGCGTAGATGGCTGGACCAGCGGCAACGCCGACATGTCGATCAGCAGCCTGGCCTGCGGCGACAACATGATATGCATAGGTTCGTGGAACACCCGTAACAGATGGGCCAATCTTAACGGCAAAGTAATCAGCTATCCGGGCGGTACTTTCGGCGTAGGAAAGATTTCGCCTTTCTCGTCGTACGGACCTCTGGCCGACGGCCGCACTCTGCCTTTGGTATGCGCCCCCGGCGCCGGCATCATCAGCTCGATTTCCTCGGCATATTATTCCGCCAGCGGCTTAGGCATGGGCCATGTTGCCGCAAGCACCACAGCTCAGGGCAAAAGCCACTACTACCAGACCATGCAGGGTACCTCCATGTCGTCGCCCATCGCGGCAGGCATCGGCGCTCTCTGGCTTCAGGCAAACCCTCAGCTCACACCCGCCGATATCCGCTATATCATAGAGAATACCTCGACAGATCCCAACGACCCCCAAAACAAAATACGCTGGGGAGCAGGCAAAATGAACGCTATCGAAGGCATTAAGATGGCCGTGAAAATCGGAGCCGGCGTAAGCGACGTAACCCTCAGCCCCGCCGACATAATCATCACAGCCGAAGGCAACAACTGGCAGGTAGTGGCACCCGGCGCATCATCGGTCAAGACTGTAGTCTACGACCTCAACGGACGCCCTGTAATTACCTCCGACGTAAATGGCGACACAGCCGAAATCTGCGGCGAAAACCTTCAGCCCGGCATCTACATTATCAATGTCAACGGCATTCTCAGCCGTCGCGTGGCAGTGAAATAAATCCAACTTCGCTTTATATAGCAGAGCCGCAACCTTTGCGGCTCTGTTTTTTTTGTAACATATCAAAAAAATTATTATCTTTGCAAAAAACATAAAATCGATGAAAAACCTTATAACCCGCACCATGGCGGGTGTAGTATATGTGGCCGTGATTCTTGCCGCAATACTTATCGACTCCAACGGCATATATCTGCTGGGCCTGCTGTTTGCTATACTTGCAGGCATAGAGCTACAGAACCTCTGCTGCGGCAAAGCGCAGAATGTCACGGAATTCATAAACAAATGTATGGCCGTACTGGGTACGGCCGGCTGCTTTGCAATAACAATATCGCCATTTATATTGTTATGCGGCTGGGTTGTAAGCAAAAGCACATGCACATTAATAACAACCTACGCTACGACGGCCATTGCCATTATCGGCATCGTCGCTATAGCAATGCGCTTTCTGCTGACACTTTACGACAAGCGCCAGGGGGCGTTGCAGCGTTTCGCCTACAGTGCAACGGGCTGGATATATATAGCTGTGCCACTTGGCTGCCTGGCCGCACTTGGCGACACTTCCGGACTTGGCCGGCAGGTACCGCTGATGCTTTTCGTAATGATATGGCTCAACGATACCGGCGCCTACTGCGTGGGGTCGCTCTATGGCAAACGTCGCCTGTTCGAACGCCTCTCGCCCAAAAAATCGTGGGAAGGCTTCTGGGGCGGCATGGCTTTCAGCATCATTGCCGGCGTGGTCTTCGCCCTGCTTTCTTATAGCAGCGACCACACTCCGGACATGTCCAAAGGCCTGTACGCCGCAGCCTGGGCCCTCATAGGCTCGGCCATAAGCGTGGCAGCCACCTGGGGCGACCTGTTCGAATCGCTTATCAAACGCACCATGGGAGTAAAAGACTCCGGGCGCCTCATTCCGGGCCACGGAGGCATACTCGACCGCATCGACTCGCTGCTGTTCGCGGCACCGGTGATGCTCGTGTTAGAGATACTGATATTTGGTTAAACTATCCCAAAATCAAAACTTTTAAGATTTGCAACTTGTATAATCACAAGTAATTCCATATCTTTGTAAAAACACAACCAATATGTAAGTCGTGAAAATTATAATCTCCGGTAAAGTATCGCAGAGTGGATTTCGTTCGCGAAAGAACATGGCGCTGCAAGCTATACAAAGGATATAAAGCACAGCACGACTTGCCGATGTACACTTAGGCGTATAAATATTTAAGACTTACTTAACATAAAACCCATCATGGAACAGAACCAAGACAAACAACTCCTTGAGCAGGTGACAGAGAAGGCGAAGCTGTGGCTCCGCCCCGGATATGACGAAGAAACCCGCGCCGAAGTACAGCGTATGCTCGACGCCGACGACAAAACCGAACTTATCGAGTCGTTCTACCGCGACCTCGAATTCGGCACCGGCGGTCTGCGCGGAATCATGGGCGCCGGCACCAACCGCATGAACATCTACACCGTAGGCGCGGCCACCCAGGGCCTGGCCAACTACCTAAAGGAAGCATTCAAAGACCTGCCCGAAATCAGCGTTGCAGTAGGTCACGATGTGCGTAACAACTCGCGCAAGTTCGCCGAAATAGTAGCAAACATATTCTCGGCCAACGGCATAAAGGTTTACCTCTTCGACAGCTTCCGCCCCACTCCCGAACTGTCGTACGCCATCCGCTACTTCGGATGCCAGAGCGGTGTCAACATCACTGCATCGCACAACCCCAAGGAATACAACGGATACAAGGCATACTGGGCCGACGGTGCTCAGATTATTGCCCCGCACGACGTAAACATCATTGATAACGTAAACCGTATCACCGACGTCGACCAGATTAAATTCCAGGGCAACCCCGACAAGATTCAGATTATAGGCAAAGAAGTCGATGATGCCTTCCTCAAGGAAATCAAAGGCCTCAGCCTCGACCCCGAGGTAATTAAGCGTCACGCCGACCTCAAGATTGTGTACACCCCCATCCATGGCACCGGTGTGGAACTTGTGCCCGACTCGCTGCGCAACTACGGCTTCACCAACATAATCCATGTACCTGAACAGGATATCCCCGACGGCAACTTCTCGACCGTGGAGTCGCCTAACCCCGAAGTACCCTCGGCAATGGCCATGGCCATAGAACGCGCCCGCGAAACCGATGCCGACGTTGTATTCGCATCTGACCCCGATGCCGACCGTATCGGCTGCGTGGTTCGCGACCGCAGTGGCAACTACCGACTCCTCAACGGCAACCAGATTGTAATGATTCTGCTCAACTATATCATGCGACGCAACCGCGAGATGAGCAAACTCAAAGGCAACGAATACGTGGTCAAGACCATCGTTACAACCGAAACAATCAAGACAATCGCCGAAAACTACAACGTAAAGATGTACGACTGCTACACAGGCTTCAAATGGATTGCCAGTGTAATCCGCGACCTCGAAGGCACCGAACGCTACCTGGGCGGCGGCGAGGAAAGCTACGGCTTCCTGGCTGAAGACTTCGTACGCGACAAAGACTCTGTTTCGGCAATCTCGCTCATGGCCGAAATCGCAGCATGGGCCAAGGACAACGGCATGAACTTCCTGGAAATGCTTCAGGACATCTACGTACAGAACGGATACAGCCACGAAGTGGGAGTGTCGGTTGTACGCACCGGCAAGGAAGGCGCCGAAGAAATCCAGAAGATGATGAAGGAATTCCGTGCCAACCCGCCAAAACAGCTCGGCGGAAGCCCCGTGACATTAGTAAAGGACTATGCCGACCTCAACTGCACCGAAATCGCCACAGGCAAAGTTACAAAGATGGACTTCCCCACCACCAGCAACGTGCTGCAGTACTTCACCGAAGACGGTTCGAAGGTGTCGGTACGTCCGTCCGGTACTGAACCCAAAATCAAGTTCTACATGGAGGTTAAGGGCCACATGGCCGCCAAGGAAGACTTCGACGCAGCCGAAAAAACGGCAGCCGAGAAAATTGAGCTCCTGAAGAAAGACCTCGGAATCTGATTGTAAATCATGTACCTTTAGAGGGTTTCACATAACTGAAGAAATCTCACACAGAGAACACAGAGAACACAGAGAGAAATAATGCTCGTCGGCAAAGCGCTGACAATAACGGCATTAATACAAGCGCTCTGTGTTCTCGGCATACTCTGTGTGAGATTTCTGACATGAACTTATCAGTAATGTGCAACACCCGCTGTTTCAAAAATATATGGACATTATCTACGAAGACAACCACCTGCTGATTGTCAACAAGGCCCCGGGCGAAATAGTGCAGGGCGACAAAACCGGCGACGAACCGCTGGTAGAGTCGCTCAAACGCCTTATAAAGGAGCGCGATGCCAAACCGGGCAATGTGTTTCTGGGCGTGGTGCACCGCCTTGACAGGCCTGTAGGCGGCCTGGTGGTTTTCGCCAAGACTTCCAAGGCCCTCTCGCGCATGAACGAAATGTTCCGGAAAGGCGAGGTTCACAAAACTTACTGGGCACTCACCCGCAAGGCTCCGCAGCCTCAGCACGGCGAACTCCACCACTGGATTACCACGGTGGAGAAAACAAACAAGTCGACCGCACACGACCACGAAGTGCCCGGCTCCAAAGAAGCCCGACTGCGCTACCGCACCCTGGCCACAGGCGAAAGGTTCACACTGGTGGAAGTGCAGCTGATTACCGGACGCAAACACCAGATTCGCGTACAGCTCAGCGCCATTGGCAGCACCATACGAGGCGACCTCAAATACGGCGACAAACGCTCGAACCCCGACGGCTCCATTTCGCTACTGGCACGACGCATCAGTTTCGTGCATCCGGTATCGAGGCAACTAATCGAAATCGAAGCACCCGTACCCACCGAACGACTCTGGACCGAACTCGAGGCCGCCGCTCTCAACAACAACTCTACAAACACTTTATGACCAAAGAAGACTTACGAATAGTATTTTTAGGTACCCCCGACTTTGCAGTGGAAAGCCTCAGCCGCATTGTAAGCGAGGGCTACAACGTGGTAGGTGTGGTGACCATGCCCGACAAACCCGCCGGACGCGGACATAAAATGCTGCAGTCGCCGGTAAAGCAGTTCGCCATCGAACACGGCCTGCACCTTATGCAGCCACCCAAGCTCAAAGACCACTCTTTCGTGGAGGAACTCCGCAGCCTCAACGCCGACCTTTTCATCGTAATAGCATTCCGCATGCTGCCCGAGGTGGTATGGACCATGCCACCCCTGGGCACATTCAACCTCCACGGTTCGCTGCTGCCGCGCTACCGTGGCGCCGCTCCCATCAACCGCGCCATTATGAACGGCGACACACGCACCGGCGTCACCACCTTCTTTCTCAAACACGAAATCGACACCGGCGACGTAATAGACCGACGCGCCATTGAAATAGGCCCCGACGAAAACGTGGGCAGCGTCCACGACCGACTGATGGTACTCGGCGCCGAGCTTACCCTCGATACCCTGGCCCACATTGTGGCAGGCGACCTCAAACCTATGCCACAGCAACTTATGGCCGAAGCCGCCGAGGCCTGCGACGCACCTAAGATATTCAAGGACGACTGCCGCCTGGACTGGCACCGCAGCGCACGCGAACTCCACAACCACGTACGCGGACTCTCGCCCTACCCCGGCGCATGGACCACCATGGAAGCCGACTCGAACCCGGCCGCCGACATAAAGATATTCTCCACCCGCGTAGCCGACGAAGACTGCATCGGAACCACTCCCGGAAAGGTCAGCATAGCAGACCGACACATGTACGTCGACTGCGGCAAAGGTCGCCTGGAAATACTCGAGCTGCAACCCACCGGCAAGCGCCGCATGGCCACAGCTGACTGGCTGCTGGGGGCACGCATAAGCCAAGTACGCTTTATTTGAAATTTTTAATAAATTTAGCACTGGATTTATGGCTTATTTGAGTAAGTTTCACTAACTTTACAGCCAAAGACAAGCGAACATTCCGCACGCCCCGGATGTTAAATCATATAAAGGGCAGCGCACAGGCGCCGGCCTTATGGCCGGCACCTACATGCAGCAGCCCAATATATTGATTTTCAACATAAAATACCTACAGAAATGAAGTCAGACGACAAACAGCCCCTACAAAGCGAAAGCTTCGAGGAATACCGCGAGCGAGTACACGCCAACGACCGACCGTCCGCTCAGCCCCACAAACTTATCCGGGCCATATTCGGCGCGTTTATGATTATACTCTACGTAGGCATGGGTATACTGCTGCTTATCAACGCATTCAACTGGAGCAGCGACTGGGCCTGGTGCCGCTACATTGTAGGAGTGGTACTGATTATTTACGGCATCTTCCGCGGATACCGTCAGTACAAAGGAATCGACTATTACTCATAATTGCCGGCCTATTATCCGACATCCGATTTGAAACCAACAACAATGCAGATTACCAAATATCTGACCGCGGCGGCTATGCTGGCTGCAGTCTTTGGACTTAGCTCGTGCGACAAAAAATCGTCGACAACCTCGACATCTGGCACCATGACAATGGTGTGCGACGAGAGTTTCCGGAACGTTCTTGAACAGGAAATCGATGTCTACGAGTATGTTTACCCGCAGTCGCACATCCTGTGCCGCTACCTGCCACAGTCGGAGGTACTCGACTCGCTGCTTGAATTCAAAACCGCCACAGCCGTAATCTCGCGCGAACTCACCGAGGCCGAGATGAAGCACCTGAAAAAAGAAAAACCATCGGCACGGCAGATGCAGATTGCTGTCGACGCAGTGGCCCTGATTGTAAACCGCAACAACCCCATAAACCTGCTTACCACCAACGAGGTGGCTTCAGTCCTGGCCGGCCGCGACAGCCTGTGGAACGAACTCTGGCCCGCCGACGGCCTCGGCAAAATCAACGTGTACTTCGACCACGGCGGCTCCAGCACCGTACAATATATGCAGGACCAGGTACTCGACGGCAGCAAATTCGGAGCCCGAGTTTACGCCAAAGGCAGCGTACCCGAAGTGTTCCGCGCCGTTGAAAACGACAAAAACGGCCTCGGCATAGTGGGAGTAAGCTGGCTCACCACCGACATGGCACGCGCCGACCTGCCCGACTCGGACCGCAAGGCTATGACAGCCGACCTGGCTGCCCAGGCCAAAAGCGATGACCAGATTGAGGCTCCGCAGTTCAACACGGCAATCAAAGTGCTGAACATACGCCGCGACGACGAAATGGACGCCTACAAGCCCTATCAGCAGTACATATACGACGGCCGATACCCCTTCACCCGCAAAATATACATGTGTACCACAGCTGTCGGCGGCTCGCTCGGCGGTGGCTTCTACAGCTATGTCACCGGATGGGACGGCCAGAAAATAATTTCGCTCACCGGCATAATGCCCGCACGCATCAAAGCACGCATCGTAGAGCTTAACTAAGGCAATAAAACGCCATACACAGCGTTTAATTATCCAAGGACTGCGTAATTACGCAGCCGCGGTACTACCGTAAATCCAATCAGTGCAAATAACAAAACCAAATAATAGAATATGAAATTCAAACTTATCCTTTCACTCTTAGTTGCCGGCGGCCTCAGTGCAGCAGCCCAGAGCCAAGGCTACATCGATGGTATCGATTACTACAAGGCAGGCCAGTACAGCAACGCCAAAGAAATTCTTAACCGCACTATCAACGACGCCCAGACCGACAAGGCAAAAGCCTATTACTACCTCGGCCAGGTAGCAGTAGCTCAGAAAAACAACGCCGAAGCCAAAGCTAACTTCGACAAAGGTATCCAGGCCGACCCCGACTGCCCCTATAACTACGTAGGCCTCGGTGCGCTCGAACTGCGCAACGGCAACAAGAAAGCAGCCGAAGACAATTTCAAGCAGGCCCTCAAGCTGGGTAAAAAGAACCACGAGGTGACTGTAGACATAGCTCGCGCATACTATAAGGCCGACCCTGTGGCATACGCATCAGATGTACGCAAGTACCTTGACAAAGCCAACAAAGACTCCAAATTCAGCGAACCATCGGTGTTCATTCTCGAAGGCGACATGCTCCTCGACCAGCAGAAGTTCGGCGAGGCTGCCGCCATGTACGAACAAGCCATCACCGCCGACCCCGAAAACCCCGAAGGCTATGTGAACTACGCTCACAGCTACTTTGGCGTGAACCCCGAGTTCTCAATCCAGAAACTCCAGGAGTTCCTGCAGAAGCAGCCCAACTCGGCACTTGGTCAGCGCGAACTCGCTGAAAAATACTACGACGCCAATTACTGGGACAAAGCCGCCGAGCAGTATGGCCAGTACATCAAGAACCCCAACCACTTCCCTGAGGACGAAGCTCGCTACTCGGTGCTGCTGTACTTCGGCAACAAATACCCCGAATCGCTGGAAGTAGCCGACAAGCTCCTCGCCACCCAGCCCGACAACTTTATGATGCAGCGTCTGCGCATGCTCAACTACTCGGGCATGGAGCAGTGGGACAACGCCATAAAAGCTGCCGAACAGTTCTTCGCCAAGAACCCAGGCGGTGACTTCAATGCCAACGATTACGCCAAATATGCCGAAGCTCTCAACAAGAACGGCGCCGACTCTACCGCAATCGAAGTACTTGCAGCAGCAGTGCAGAAACTGCCTGAAGAACCCGCTCTCTGGGACCAGTACTCCATCGCACTCACCAACGCCAAGAACTACCCCGCGGCAGCCGATGCCTACGCTAAATTCATCAGCCTCACTGAAAAACCCAGTCCTGCCGAGTATGCTACCGCAGCCGGCTACTATCTGAACGTAGCTGTAGGCTACCAGAAGGAAGGTAAAGCCGCTGAAGCCCGCGCTGCTGCCGACAAGGGTCTGGAAATGATGGATAAAACATTAGCTACTGCAGAACCCATCCCCCTGCTCTACCAACGCAAAGCTCACCTCCACCGTATAGGTAACAACGACGTTGTCGATGATGCAACCCTCGCCGCTTACGACAAGATGCTTGAGCTACTCAACGCCGACCCGGCCAACCTCCAGAAGCCCAACGCACTGAACATGTATCGCGAGTGCTACTACACCCTCAACAAGTACTACCGCGAACTCAAGGACATGGATAAGGCTACCGAAATGGCCGAACTCTACCGCAAGTACACCGAAATCCAGGAAAACCTGGCTCAGTAATCGATTATATTCCCTTACTATAACGGCAGCCCCGGGTTCTCCCCCGGGGCTGTTCTCAATATATATATGAACAACATCCAGCCACTGGCCGAACGGCTCAGACCTCAGACTCTTAATGACTACATAGGCCAGACCCACCTCGTAGGGCCCGGTGCCGTACTGCGCCGCATGATTGAGTCGGGACGCATAAATTCCTTTATCCTGTGGGGTCCTCCGGGCGTGGGCAAGACCACACTGGCCCGCATAATCGCCAATACCGCCGAGGTCAGATTCTTTACCCTCTCGGCTGTAAGCAGCGGAGTCAAAGAAGTACGCGAAGTAATAGAGCAGTGTCGCGCCGAATCCCGCAGCATGTTCGGCAAAGGGCGCCCCATACTGTTTATTGATGAAATACACCGATTCAGCAAATCACAGCAGGACAGCCTGCTCGGAGCTGTCGAAGACGGTACTGTAACGCTCATTGGCGCCACCACCGAGAACCCGTCGTTTGAGGTTATCCGCCCTCTGCTGTCGCGCGCTCAGGTATATACACTGCGACCGCTCGAAGCCGACGAGCTGCAGACCCTGCTCGACCGGGCCATGCAGAACGACAGCATACTGCAATCAATGGACACGCATATCGAGGAAACCACTGCTCTGTTCCGCTACAGCGGAGGCGATGCCCGCAAACTGCTGAACATACTCGACCTGCTTTACCAGTCTACACCGGCCGGCGAGCCGCTGACAATCAACGACCGCACCGTAACCGAGTCGCTGCAGCTCAATCCGCAGGCCTATGACAAGAACGGCGAGATGCACTACGACATAATCTCGGCCTTCATCAAAAGCATACGCGGCAGCGACCCTGATGCCGCCATCTACTGGCTGGCACGCATGATAGCCGGAGGCGAAGACCCCGAGTTCATAGCGCGGCGCCTTGTAATAGTCGCCGCCGAAGATATAGGACTGGCCAACCCCAACGCCCTGCTGCTGGCCAACGCCACCTTCGATACCATCAGCAAAATAGGTATGCCCGAGGGGCGCATTCCGCTGGCTGAATGTACCATTTACCTTGCAACAAGCGAAAAATCGAATTCAGCCTACATGGCAATAAACAACGCCCTGCAGGAAGTGGAGCGCAGCGGTAATCTGCCTGTGCCGCTGCATATACGCAACGCGCCCACCTCTCTTATGAAGAAACTGGGCTATGGCAAAAACTACAAATACGCCCATGACTATCCGGGCAATTTTGTGCGACAGCAGTTCATGCCCGACAATCTTGTGAACGCCCGATTCTGGCAGCCTTGCAGCAACGCACAGGAAGACAAACTCAACCGCCGCCAGTGGGAACGCTGGCACGGACCCGACAAAACCGAATAACTACCGACAGCAATATCAACAAAAATCTATACATGCGGTATACTATTTAAGTTTGTCATACGCTTCGTCGTAAACTGGTTCCAGCCACTCGCTGGAAGCGTTCTCGCCGGAAACCTCGAATGCAAGGTGGGCAAACCAACTGTCGGCCGCTGCTCCATGCCAGTGTTTCACGCCGGCGGGAATGTGGATGACCATGCCGGGCAGAATCTTTACCGCCGGTTTGCCCTCTTCCTGATACCAGCCACGCCCGGCCACACCGATAAGCATTTGCCCGCCGCCTTTCGTGGCTTTATGGATGTGCCAGTTGTTGCGGCAGCGAGGCTCGAAAGTCACGTTGGAAATATTCACCTGCTCACGCGAAACCGGTGCGAGGTAACTGTTGCCGGTGAAATACTGCGCATACGCCGTGTTGGGTTCGCCGATGGGGAAAATCATTTCACTTTGGAATGCAGCCATGGCATCCTCAACGGTCGTATCTTCCGCCCATACCTCTTTGGCAAGTCGGAATGCCGCCCAGGCCTTAGGCCAACCGGCGTAAAAACCGATATGCGTGATGATTTCGGCGATTTCGGTGCGGGTGATGCCATTGGTCTTCGCTGACTGCAAATGATATGTCAGAGAGTTGTCAGTAATACCCTGGCTGATGAGCGATGTAATCGTAACCAAGCTGCGGTCGCGAAGACCGAGCTTATCGGTGCGACTCCAGACCTCGCCGAAAAGAACATCGTCGTTGAGTTCCGCGAATTTAGGAGCGAACTCGCCAAGCTGGTCGCGCCCTGCCGTCTGTACTATCTTTTCCTGTGCCATAACATTGAATGTCAGAATGCTGAATATTGAGATTAAAATAATTCGGCTCATAAAATATTATTAAAGACTTTGACGTAACACTTCGATTACATCCTCACGGGTAAGAATTACATAGCT
>CAJTRC010000066.1 GCA_910578365.1 uncultured Muribaculaceae bacterium | reverse complement strand
CGGTAATCATGATACAGTATTTATTGTTTAGTACCTCTAAATTACTAAATATCAGTAATATTACCAAGAGAATCGGCAACTTTTTTAAGCTGCCGATTCAACTTTTTTATGGTGTTCCTTATCCCGAACTCGCGTTATTCGGAATCAAAATCCACAACGACCGTAAGAAGAAGCGTAAAAAATGAGCGACGGCAACAGGCAGCCGGAAATAGGGCTGCACTATGTGGATTGCACCACCATAGAGCGCATAGGACTTGACATCCATCTTAGTGTCAATGGATTTTTCTACTGCACGGAGGGTAGTGTTAGTCTTATGTCGGAAGACCGTACGGTTAATCTTACCTGTGGACACCTATATATATACCCACCGTACTCGCATACCCGCATCACCGACTACTCCGGCAATTTGCGCGGAGTGGCCGGCATAGCCAATTTCGACTTTGTGCAGGAAGTGCTGAGATTGATTACCGATACCCGTAGCCAGATGCTGCTACTGTCGAACCCTGTGTCGGCTCTTGAAGGCGACATCCGTCGCGACTTCGAGGAGTTGCTGAAAATAGTTATGGCGCGTCAGCATCTGGCCTCCGGCAAGGTCGGGCGTCTTTGCCTGCACGCGCTGGGCGAGGCGCTGTGCTACGAAATCATAAACATCTTTTTTGAAAAACAGCAGGTCGAGCCCGAAGTTAAAACCCGGGCCGATGCCGTGTTCGACCACTTCATACGCCACCTCAACGAACATTACCGCAGCCACCGCGAAGTTCAGTTCTACGCAGGGCTGCAGTGTCTGAGCACACGCTACTTCTCGTCGCTCGTGCGCCGCCGCAGCGGCCGGACCCCCTGCGAGTGGATATCCACCATGGTGCTGAATGAAGCTAAACGCCTGCTGTCCGACCCCGAAAAAAGCATCAAGCAGGTAGCCGCAGAACTGTCGTTCGCCAACCAGTCGTTTTTCGGCAGCTTTTTCCGCCAGCAGGCCGGCTGCAGCCCCAGCGCGTGGCGCAGAGGCAAAAACATGGTGTAAAAAGGCACAGAGCGTGAATAAAAATTTGGAAATTAGGCGAATAATTCGTAACTTTGCAGTCCGATTATGTCCAATTAATAACAGGGCAAGCTGTGCCCGGCCGCTTTTGGCCAAGCACCGGGTAATGGCGAGTCAAATTAACTAACTATTAATTAAACATTTAAAGTGGATACCTTAAGTTACAAGACAGTATCACCCAACGCACAGCAGGTGGAACGTGAGTGGGTAGTTATCGACGCTACCGACCAGGTTCTGGGCCGTCTTTGCGCTAAAGTTGCCAAGCTTCTGCGCGGCAAGTACAAACCCAGCTACTCTCCCTTCGTAGAGTGCGGTGACAACGTAATCATCATCAATGCCGACAAAGTCATTCTGACCGGCAAGAAGATGACCGACAAAATCTACCTCAACTACACCGGCTACCCCGGCGGTCAGCGTGAGCTCACCCCCGAAGTGCTGATGAAGAAGTCGTTCAACAAGCACCTCAAGGCCGGCATGCACCCCCTGTACATCCGTGTTATGAAGGGTATGCTGCCCAAGAACCGTATGGGCCGCCGCCTGATTGAGAACATGCACGTGTACAATGGTCCCAGCCACCCCCACGAAGCACAGAACCCCAAAGTTATCGACATCAACACATTGAAGTAATTGAAGCATGGAAACAGTTAATGCAGTAGGCCGTCGTAAGGCCGCAGTCGCACGCGTTATTGTCAAAGAAGGCAACGGCGTGATTACCATCAACAAGCGACCCCTCGAAGTGTACTTCCCCTCTTCGATTCTTCAGTACATCGTAAAACAGCCGCTCACTACCCTGGACGTAGCCGAGAAGTACGACATCCACGTGAACCTCGACGGCGGTGGCTACAAAGGCCAGGCCGAAGCTCTCCGTCTGGGTATCGCCCGCGCGCTGGTAAAAATCAACCCCGACGACAAGGCAGTGCTGCGCAAGCATGGCTTCATGACCCGCGACCCTCGCGCCGTAGAACGCAAGAAACCCGGTCAGCCCAAGGCACGCAAGCGCTTCCAGTTCTCGAAGCGTTAATCGCAGGCCGCTTTTATGGCGGCATACTGTCAAGAACGCGAATTTGTGTTTAGTATCTAAACCGCGAAGATGGACACGTTCCCTACCTCACGGTTGTTTTTTTCAAAAGAACGTAAACCAACCCCAAACAAAATCATGGCAAATCCCACATTTGACCAACTCCTCGAAGCAGGCTGCCATTTCGGTCACCTCAAGCGCAAATGGAATCCTGCAATGGCTCCTTACATCTTTATGGAGCGCAACGGTATCCACATCATCGACCTCTATAAGACAGCCGCAAAGCTCGAAGAAGCAAGCGCTGCCCTCAAATCGATAGCCAAGTCCGGCAAAAAGGTGCTCTTCGTAGCCACCAAAAAGCAGGCCAAGCAAGTAATCGCCGACATGGCTAAGAGCGTGAACATGCCCTACGTGACCGAACGCTGGCCGGGCGGCATGCTCACCAACTTCCCCACCATCCGCAAGGCTGTGAAGAAGATGACTTCCATCGACAAGATGATTAAGGACGGCACCTTCGACAACCTCAGCAAGCGCGAACGCCTCCAGGTGACCCGTCAGCGCGCCAAGCTCGAAAAGAACCTTGGCTCGATTGCCGACCTCAACCGTCTGCCCTCCGCACTCTTCGTAGTCGATGTCCTCAAAGAGCGCATCGCCGTAGCCGAGGCAAACCGTCTGGGTATCCCAGTGTTCGGTATCGTCGATACCAACTCCGACCCCAACAGCGTTGACTTCGTAATCCCCGCCAACGACGACGCCAGCAAGTCGATCGAGGTAATCCTCGGTGCTGTTTGCTGTGCAATGGCCGAAGGACTCGAAGAGCGCAAGGCTGAAAAAATCGACACTGCCGCTGCCGAAGGCGAAGAAGCTCCCAAGCGCGAACGTCGCCGCGTACGTCGCAACGACGAAGCCGAAGAAGCTGAAGCTCCCGTTGCAGAAGCAGCTGAAGAAGCAGCCGAATAATTAATTTCAATCACAAACCTCCAAAAAACTCCAGATAATATGGCAGTAACAATGGCAGAAATCACCAAGCTGCGTCACCTCACAAGTGCCGGCCTGATGGACTGCAAAAAAGCTCTTGCCGAAACCGACGGCGACATCGAAAAGGCCGTTGAAATTCTCCGCAAGAAAGGTCAGGCAGTTGCCGCCAAGCGCGAAGACCGTCAGGCAGCCGAAGGTTGCGTGCTGGCCAAGAGCGAAGGCAACTTTGCCGCTATCGTGGCCCTGAACTGCGAAACCGACTTCGTAGCCAAAAACGCAGGCTTCGTTGAACTCACCCAGAAGATTCTCGACGCCGCAGTTGCAAACCGTGTGAAGTCGGTTGACGAACTCAAGGCTTTACAGCTCAACGGTCTTACCATCGCTGACCTCGTGACCGAAGAAAGCGGCAAGACCGGCGAAAAGACCGAAATCAGCGCATACGAATGGCTCGAAGGCCCCAGCACCACTTCGTACAACCACCTTGGCAACAAGCTTAGCACCATCGTAGCATTCAACCTCGAAGGAGTTGACTACCAGGTGGGCCGCGACGTGGCAATGCAGGTTGCTTCGATGAACCCCGTAGCCGTAGACCAGGCAAGCGTTCCCGCCGAAGTGGTTGAAAGCGAAAAGGCCGTTGCTATCGAAAAAACCAAGCAGGAGCAGGTTAAGAAGGCCGTTGAGAACGCACTCAAGAAGGCCGGCATCAACCCCAACCTCGTTGACAGCGAAGACCACATCGAATCGAACATCGCCAAGGGCTGGCTCACTGCCGAGGAAGCCGACAAGGCTCGCGTAATCATCAAAGAAACCGCTGAAGCCAAGGCTGCCAACCTGCCCGAGCAGATGATTGAAAATATCACCAAGGGCCGTCTGCAGAAATTCTACAAGGAATCCTGCCTGATGGAACAGGAGTTCATCAAAGACGGTGACCTCACCATTGGCAAGTACCTCGAAAAAGCTCAGAGTGGCCTCGTGGTTGTAGCGTTCAAGCGCGTAAACCTTAATCAGGACTAATCCAACGTAAGTTGATTTTTTAAATATTTCAGGAGCCGCCTCCCGCAAGGGAAGCGGCTCTTTTGTGTTCTCACACATTGTGCCCCCGGTTGACGCTTTTCTCCCGTCGTGACGACGGGAAAGTATAATCAATTTTTTTTTGTGCAAATTTCTGCAAAAATATGTTGCATTGACGGGGTGTTTTAGTAACTTTGCGCCTGATGAATATCTAAAAGACTGCATAAACCTAATTTTAACATCTTAAAGTACATTTCCATGCTAAAAAAACTATTACACCTATCAGTAGTGCTCGCGTCGGCAGGGTCGCTGTGCGCCTGGAACCCGGCCACCGGCCCGAATCTGCTTATATCGGGGCAGGATGTGCCCGGTCAGGACCTGCCGCTGGCAGTGCCCGGCCCCGATGGTTCGACATTCGTATCATGGCTTTCGTGGGAGGACTCAAACGCATCGCTTAAACTGCAACTGCTGGATAAGGACGGCGCCCCGCAACTGGGCGAAAGCGGTATATATGTGTCGCAGCATGCTACGCCTTCCTGGTCGAGCGGCTACGACATAACTTCGGATACTTCCGGAAATGTATATATAGCCTATTCCGACAAGCGCAACGGCACCTGGCAGACTTATGTGTATAAAATCGACAGCCACGGAGCCAAGCAGTGGGGCGACGGCGTGCCGGTGGCCGAAAACAACGTAGAGTCGTGTCTGAATCCTAAGCTGCTGCGCACCGATGCCGGCAACGTGGTTGTAGCATATCAGTCGCTTGTCGGTGCGCGCAACACCATAAAGATAACCAAACTCGCCGCCGACGGCTCCAAGGCCTGGGGCGGCATGATAGAACTCACCGGCACCAACGGCCTGTATGCGCTGGCCGATGCCGGCGGCGACTCGTTCTACGCCGTGTATGTCGAAGGCGATGCCGGTAACCTCACGGTGATGCGCTATACCGCCAATGGCGAAGGCGCCTGGGAAGAGCCGGTATCGGTCGACAGGGGCAGCGCCATAGTAAGCCGCGAGCCTATGGTCACTGCCGACGGCTCTGGCGGCATAGTGCTGAGCTGGAACCATGCCGTCAGTACCACCAAGGTAGTTGGCGCACTGCAGGCTATGAACCGCAGCGGCGAGCTGCTCTGGCCCGAGCCTCAGTACTATCCGACCTCGCTTAGTGTGGCGACTTCGCCGCAGGGCGACATTTATGTGGCATATCCGTTCAGCGATGTCAACGGCGTGAATCTCGGAGTGGCCAAATATGATGCCGCCGGCGAATATCTGTGGGACAGCCCGGTGCTGCTCGACTGGCTTTCGTACAGCGTGAGCATATATGGAGTGCAGGTAGTCGACGGCGGCGACCTGGCCGTGGTGTACCGCAACGCCTCGGCTTTCAACGAAGCCACCATCGAATACAGTCAGCTTGACCCCGGCGGCAACATTGTCGATACCCAACTGCCGGTGAGCATGATGCTCGGCGACAAAGGTCGTGGCGGCCTCAGCTACAGCGGTGGCCGCCAGCTGGTGCTCGCCTGGGGCGACAACGGCATGGCAGACGGCCGGGGCAGCATTTATGCGCAGAATATAGTTATGGCCGAACCGGCGTCGCTGACCCCGACTCTCGCAGGCGGCAAGGCGTTGAAAGCCGCATACAGTCATGGCGCACTCAGTGTGAACGCCGATGGCGAGGCCTCGGTGTTCGATTGCAGCGGAAGTTTGATGTTCACATGCCGCATTGTCGGCGGAACGGCACATACTGCAGCCCTTGCTCCCGGAGTGTATATTCTCAGAATGAATGGCGAAACGGTTAAATTTACTGTACTATGACAGTGCGACAACTACTTTGCGGCCTGCTGCTTGCCGGAGCAACCACGGCCACGGCCCAATATTACGGTACGACCGTATTTGTAGAAGGCTTCGACGGCGATGCTTTCCCTCAGACATGGAGTCAGGAGAACGCGGTGCCGACCAATACCACCAGATGGGAACTCGGCGATATCGGCAAACCGCAGTTCTCCCTTATCGAGCCGTCGAGCCGTCGTTCGGCGCGAATAATGGTGAACGGCAACGATACCCGGCTCACCCTTACTTCGCCCGAAATAGATGCGACAGGCCTTGGCGGACTCCAGGTGGGCTTCTATGGCTATGAACTGAACTATGCCTTCCGGGGCGGCATTGACTTCCGCTTCCGTGTGAGCAACGACGGCGGAGCCAGCTGGACCGACCTGTTTTCGACTGTGAATGGCGATTCGTTCGCCGGCACGCCGGTAGGCGGATGGAACCTCTACCGCTATCAGCTGCCGGCCAAATTCGACGACAGCAGTCTGCTGCTGCAATTCTATGTCGATGCCTCGCCGGTGCATAATCCGCAGAGTCTGGCCGGCTATATCGACGGTGTGTTTGTGTCGCTTCTGCCCGAGGTCGACCCTGCCATAACCGACATCAACTATTCGACCAGCGACGTCAGGCCTACCGAGGGTGTGTTCGGCAAGTCGGAGCCGTTGACCCTGACCATGCATAACTGCGGCACACGCGAGCTGGCCGAAGCCGAGTTCTATTACAGTGTGGACGGCGGTGCCGAGCACAGCCGGGTGTGCGTGTTTCCGGCTCCGGTTGCGCCCGGCGCGGACTATACGTTCAGTTTCCCCGGCGGCATTGACTTGAGCGCCACGGGACACCGCCGTACAATCGTGGCCGGTGTGCGGGCCGACGGCGACCCTATTGCCTACAACAACAAAATCAAGGCCTATGCCGAGAATCTGGTTGTGTCGGTCCCCTATATACCCTTCTTCCACGACGAGGACGGAGTGAAAACCGTTTCCGACGACGGCTGGAAAACCTTTGAGAACAACAGCGAATATGGCTGGGACTACGAGGACTGGTACGGTTTCTTCTGGTATGTCGAGCCCGAGTGGAACGATGAGCCCAACGATGCCTATCTGGTGTCGCGCCCCATAGCCATGCATGCCGGCAACTCGTACCGCATAGAGTTCTCGGCCGTGACCGAAGACGAGGGTTACGGCGCCAACGCCATGAAGGTTTATGCAAGTACCGATGCCGGCATGGCTGAGGGCCTGCACGAAATATGGAGCAACGACGATATCACCGATGAGAACGCACTGAGTCAGTCGGCTGTGTTTACCGCCGCGACCGACGGCATCTATTATATCGGCTTCCACTCGCTGAGCGAGGCCGGAGCCGGCGTGATGCGTCTGGA
The DNA here is from genome assembly GCA_910578365.1 of uncultured Muribaculaceae bacterium. Lineage (GTDB taxonomy): Bacteria > Bacteroidota > Bacteroidia > Bacteroidales > Muribaculaceae > CAG-873. The sequence goes on along the minus strand of CAJTRC010000066.1, from coordinate 6,167 downwards.
GAATATCGCCGTGTACCGCAATGTCGACACCGATGCCGCAGTTGTGGCCGTACATTCGCCTCAGCCCTCGGCTTACCGCTATACCGATGCCGAAACAGTAAAGGCCACCATAGCCAACTATGGCTCCGGCCCCATAGCCGCCGGCACCGCCAGGGTCTGCCTTGAAATCGACGGCAAGACCGTGCTGAGCGAGCCTCTGGCCGATGCTCTGGCTCCGAACAGTACAGTCGAGTTCACTTTCGCAGGCACAGTCGACCTGAGCGATCTCGGCACAGTCCATATAGTAAAGCTCGGTGTTGAACTGCCCGGCGACGAAGACCCCTCCAACGATGCCGTGGAGTTCCGTCTGGAAAGCGACCTCACTCTGGCGCCATATATCCCCGACATGGGTACCTCCACCGTAAAGGGCTACGACATAGCACGCTGGACGGTAGACGACAATAATGGCGACGGCTACACCTTTAGCGCCCGCTCCGACGCCATGCTCGACTCATATATCTTCAGCTACGGCGGCGGTCTGTACGGTTTTACCACCGTGACACTGCCAGGGTCCGACGAAGCCCTTACTTCGCGCCACATACTGCTCGAAGGCGGCAAGACATATAAACTCAACTATCTGAGCCGTGTGGGCATGGAAGGCGGCAGTCTGCCTCTGGCCATAAAGCTTGTGAACACCGCCGATGCAAGTATTCTCGATATAGCGTCGGCTGCCGTCGACACATTCGGCTACGTCGAAAACTCGGTAACATTCACTCCGGCGTCGGACGGCATATATCAGCTCCGCTTCGAGGTGCGCGACGACAAAGCCATCGACTACCGCATGTATCTTGGCGGCTTCCGTCTGGCCGAGCAGTTCGGCTGTGACCTTTCGGCCGAGAAGATAGTCCTGCCATCCTCGTATGTGTCGGAAATCCGCAGCTATCCTGTCGGGCTTGTGATACGCAACAACGGTACCGCAGTGGTCGATTCGTTTGTTCTTGAAGCCGTTTCGGAGAGCATAGGCAATCGCAAACAGAAATTCACGAACGTGGCCCTTGAGCCCGACGGCGAGTACACGGTTTATTTCAACGAAGACTTTGTATTCGACGCTTCGGCCGACGAGCAGCTCCATATCAGTGTCAGCACCGACGGCGACGAGTACGCAGGCAACAACAGCGTAAGCCGTACAATCAGCTATATCGAGCCGTATGACCTGCCATTCAGCCTTCTGCCCGAGGAGGCGCTGAGCCGCAGCGCGGCGTTCAACCTCAACCGCGATGCCTTTGCCTTCACCGCCGACCGCAGCATGGGTCTGGGTTACATATATTTGGCCAACGGCGAAACCGAGGCCAACGACTATGTGGCAACTCCGGCCATGAACTTACGTGCCGGCAAGGCAGTCCGCGTGTCGTTTTGCTATTACGTGCTTGAGGGCGACACTGCCGATATCGACGTGTTTGCCTACAGTGCCGCCACCAACACCACAGTGCCGGTAATCAGCCTCAGAGAGTTGTCGCAGACGGTTATGAGCCGCTATACCGGCTTCTTTGAAGTCCCTGTCGACGGAGCCTACAGTATATGCATGCAGCCTCGCGGCAAAACACGCTCGCTGTTCATCAATGCCGCAGTCACAGCCGAAGAGACCGATGTGATGCCCGACCTGGCCATCACACAAGTGATTTCGCATAGCCAGAGCGCCGTTATGGGCGACAACGAGAGTGTGGAAGTGGAATTTGTAAACAAATCGGAGCAGAGTGTGGAGGGCGTGCCCTTCGAGCTGCAGGTAGGCGAACGCACCTATCATGCACAGTTCGTTCGCTCGGCAGGCCAGAGCGGCGAAGACGAGAGCTACACTGTGACATTCTGCGGTGTCGACCTCAGTGCCCCCGGCACATACAATGCCGTGTGCCGTGCGATAGTGCCCCTGGATGCCAATCCGGCAGATAACGAAATGGCCTTCGACATTGTAAGTCTGCCCGTTGTCGATGTGGCCGTAGCCGCACTCAATTCGCCGGTATCGGGCAAGCTTGGCCACAGCGAGGCCGTGAGCGTGAGCATTGCCAACAAAGGCAAGGGCGCTGTAGGCAATCTGAAGCTGCGATGTGAAATCACTTCGCCCGGCCGCGCCGGCACAGTACTCGAGGGCATGCTCGACCAACAACTCGCCGACGGTGCCACCGTGGCCTACACATTCCCCGATATGGCAGACATGGATGCCGAAGGAGTCTACACCTTTACAATCACCGCTATGGCCGACGGCGATGTGAACCCCGACGACAACACACTGACCGTTCAGGTCAACAGCACCCACAAGGATTTCGATGTCGGAGTGTCGGCGCTGGTAAGCCCCGCCGACGCTGCCCTGGGCAGCGGTGAGAGTGTGACAATAGCCGTGACCAACTATGGCGAGGCCCATCTGTTCGATGTGCCTGTAAGCGTAGCTGTGAACTTAGCCGGCGACGACGCCCCGCAGACCCTCAGCGGTACAGTGCCGTCGGTTCCGCTTGGCGAAACAGTAGAATACACCTTCCCCGGCAGCGTGGATATGAAGCGCTGCGGAGTCTATACCGTAACTGCCGCCACGGCTCTGAACGGCGATATCGACAGCTCCAACGATGCCTTTACAGCCCACGTGCGCTGTCTGACACAGGATGTGGGTGTAAGCGCTATCCTGTCGCCTGTCAGCGGCGAGGAACTCGGCGTGTGCGATGTCACCGTGGAGGTGACCAACTACGGCGAAGCGGCCGTGTCCATGATTCCCATGAAGTATCAGATAGGCACCATGCCTCAGCTGGCCGTGATGAACCGCCCGCTGGAGCCGGGCGAAAGCGCTGAATTCACTTTCCCGGTACCGTATGAGTTCACCTCGTACCGCAAGGCCACAGTCAGGGCCACGACCATGCTCGACAACGATGCCAACCCCGGCAACGACGGCATGGAGCTCGAGGTGGAGAACATCAAGAGCGGTACACCGGACGTAACTGTCAGCACCGGAGTATGGCCCAATCCTACCTGCGGAGTGGTGAACGTGAGCGCCGCGCATGAAATTGTCCGCGTCCAGGCCTTCGATATGGCCGGACAGCTGCTGGCCGAATTTGCAGGCAACGGCAGCTGTGAGATGCAGCTTACCCTCGAAGTGCCTGCAGGCCGCTACATGCTGCGCATAATACAGGCCGACGGCAGCGCCGCCGTAAGCCATATTGTGAAGATTTAAACACAATATCAACCCGATATAAATGCCGCACTCTCAGCCGGGTGCGGCATTTATGTCATAGGTGCCAGGCCCCTTACAGTGGCGGAGCGGCCACGTCATCTGCGGGCGAAAAATCAGAAGTATATAGCGCCGGATTCAAAATAATTTATTAATTTTGTTGCTCCACAAATCGAAACACATGAAAAAAACGCTATATCTGATTTTATTATTGGTGCTATGTATTTGCGTATCTTCGTCGTGCAGCCGTGGAGATGATGAGCCGTCGGCCGACATTCTGTCGCTGGATTCGCTTATCGACCGTCGTGACGAATTTGACCGTAAGAAAATATTGCGTGTGTCTGACCTGCGCCACAGGCTCAGTTCCGCCGGCACGCCCGACGAACGTTTTACTCTCAATGCGCAGCTCTACGACGAGTATCTGACCTACAACTCCGACTCGGCCATGAAATATATCGATGCCAATCTCGATATAGCGCGCCGCAGCGGCAATATAGAGCGTCTAAACAGCAGTTTAATCAAGAAATCTTATCTGCAGGCGGCCATCGGACTTCTGCGCGAGGCCGAGAGTCTGCTTGATACCGTCGACCGCTCAAAACTTACTCGGGAGCAGCTTGTGGAATATTACGGTCAGAAAATATACCTCTACAGCCACATGGGCAACTACACCGGAGGCGAAACCAACGAGTATTACGCCAAAGAGCGCAGCTACAAGGACTCGATAATGACCGTAATCAGCCCCGACCATCCGGAGTACCTGTGGTATCGCGCCTGGGACGTTATAGGCACCGACCGCAACGACCCTGACCTAAATGAAACCATGCGCCGCCGCTTGGAGCATTCGTCCAAAGACACACGTCGCGACGCCATGGACGCATATGTGCTCGCGCGCCTGTACCAGCAGGCCGGCGACGAGGCAAATTCCCGCAAATACATGGTGCTGTCGGCTATGATTGATGTCAAAATCGCCAATGCCGAGATAGCGTCGCTCGACGACCTGGCCAAGATAATGTTCGCCAACGGAGAGGGCGACATCGACCGTGCATACCGATATATCAATTTCAGCTTCGGCAAGGCCATAAGCTACCCCAACCGCGGACGGGCATTCGGCATCATGCAGACCCTCGACTCTGTCAGCAAGGCCTATCAGGAGCGTAACCACCGCCAGCAGTTGCGCACCAATCTGTTTCTGACACTGGTGTGTCTGCTCAGTGCCGTGCTTGCCATGACCATAGCCATAATCATAAAGCAGAACCGGCGTCTGATGCGTCAGGGACGCAATCTCGACAGCGCCAACAAGCAGCTGAACCGCAACCTGCGCGAACTTTCCGACGCTCAGGCTCAGCTGGCTGAGGCCAATACCAAACTCAAGGAACTCAACGCCGACATTACGCGCAAGAACGACGAGCTGACCGAGGCGAACTATGTAAAAGAGGAGTACATAGGCTATGTATTCACAATCTGCTCCAACTATATACGCAAACTCGAGGAGTTCCGCAAGAGCATACATGTGAAGGCAAAGACCCACAAATACCGCGAAATCGAAGACGAAACAGCCGGAGTCGACAATATGAAGGACGAACTGCGTGAGTTTTACCGTTCGTTCGACACTGTATTCCTGCACATCTACCCCGACTTTGTAAACGACTTCAACTCACTGCTGCAGGACGACAAGCGCATAGTGCCCAAGGAAGGTGAACTGCTCAATACAGAGCTGCGCATCTACGCCCTTGTGCGCCTCGGCATCACCGACAGCGTAAAGATAGCCGACTTCCTGCACTGTTCGGCCCAGACGGTTTACAACAACCGGTTCAAGGTACGCAACAAAGCCATAATCGACAAAAAAGACTTTGCCGAGGCTGTCCGCACCCTTGGTAAATTCGAGAAGCCACTGTAGCGGGCACGGTTGTATTTTACACTTGGGTGATTATGTAATTGTCAGTTTGGGTAGTATCATAAAAATTCAGCCGAGGAGTATAGAAATTAGTCCTATTATTCAACCTTAAAAAGAATTCTAAAATGAAACAAAAAATAAGTTACCCTGAAGTAAAGAAACTCTGGACTCAGGAGTTTCCGATGCTCAAGCAATATACTCCGTCATCTTTTATGATGAAAGCGGATATAATGCTGATTGGGCTGTCGTTTTCCCGCAGATGGGAATCGTATGATATAGCTTTGACAATTTTACCTTTATGGTACGATGATTCTGATGAAATGAAGCGTCATACGGTAAGGATATATTTGTATGGACTGTTAAGAAAATTTCATTTTGATTTTGACTATCATTTTTTTGAATTTGAAAAGCTTAAGGCGGCCGTACACGAATTGGTGGATCCTCTGTTTCAAAAGGAGATACAGCTGAATAGCTTGTTTGATATAATTAAAAATAAATGGAGCAGAGATATAATTTGTGATTATCGGAATCTGATTTTTAATAAAAGTACGTTTGAGCTGCTCCTTGCGATAGCCCTGTTCTTTAAAGACACAGAGTTAAAGGCGCTTATTGAAAAGGAGCTTGAAAAGAATATTTCAAATTGCAGCGATGACAGGTTTGAGTATTTTTTTGATAAGTCGAGAGGCGCATGGCTATCGGAAATGGAGGAACGTTTCGGCGACCGCGATAAGTTTATGGCGAAAGTTCGGGCGAATTCGGCTCTACCGAAAGTTGTAAAACTGAACGAGGCCCATCTGGTGCCTGTCCCTGCCGGCGAGCTGGAACTGCAGCTGCATCTGCGACTGCGGGAGAAATGGGAGATAGCCAGATTCCGTTTCCGCAACTGGCGGTACCGGAAGATGAAAATATAATTACCGCGAAATTTTATGGCAAAAAGAATAGTTACAATGATTCGGTAAAATTTGAGGTTGTTCAGCCTTGGCTAAGCCGCTAACTGAGCCAACCGATGATTTATTTTCTGAATTATTTTGAGATGCGGAGATTTTCCGCAAGTCGAAATAATTGTTGAGGCGAGATAAGATT
>CAJTRC010000065.1 GCA_910578365.1 uncultured Muribaculaceae bacterium | reverse complement strand
TTAAGCCAAAAATGAAAAAAATAAGATTTTGACACCAGAATAACTCGTTGACAGACAGACACAGAATATTGCCCGATTCACAATGAACCGGGTAGGGGAAGTCATGCTTTTTATTTTAGTTTAAATGAAAGAGCCGTGTGGCGCCGCTCCATTTGCCTACAAGGTATCGGCCGCAGGTACCCACGAAACCGCCGGCACCTGCTATCAGCATCATCTTAATCATAGTTGAAAGTGTTTATGTAGGAATAATTCAGATAATATCAACGGACTCGCCTGGTTTGTGGAGGCAGTGGAATTCAGTGCTTGTTTCGGCTTGCAGCGGGTATGAGTAGAAGTCACATGCAGGGCGATAGTCGCCGCCGAAGTGCATCGGGAAGAAGTTCTTTACCTTGATTTTGTCGATGAATATTGCCGCACCCATGGCTGTGTCGCGGCCCTGGCGGGCATCGACGGGGAAGAATATCACATCGAATTCGGGATATAGCGTGGCTATGCGGTCGACTTGTGTTTCGAACAGGTTCACAGCCTTCTTGACCTCGCCCGGGGTATTTTCCTCTTTCCAGTGCCAGCAGTTGAGGTCGCCGGCATGGAACAGTTTTTTGCCGTCGGGCAGCGTTAAGGCGAAGCTTACGCCTTCGTCGGTGCTTCCGAGGGCCTCGACTTTGCTTATTCCGGGCAGGTTTTCTACAATGTCGCCGCGGCTCATCCATTGTATGGGCAGGTCGGTGTCGGCAATGCCTCGTACGTCGTTGCTGATTACGTACTCACGCCTGTGATTCTGGCCGAGATTGAAAATTTCGTTGTTGAAATGGTCGGAATGATGGTGGCTTACAAAAAACACCACAGGAAGTTCCGGCTTATGTTCCAGTTCTTTCACGACCTTGTTGGCCGGATCATGGAAGTAGTCGAATATAATCACGGCTTTATCGGTCACAACCATAAAGCCGCTGTTTTCAAGGAATGTTATTTTCATTGTAGCGTGCGGTTTTATATTTTCATATATAACACGCAGTAGCAGCAATTGTTTGTTACGCCGGAATCATAAGCGGAAGCGGGTGAGGAATCCGTCGTCGAAAATCAGGTATACACCGTCGGGGTAGCTCCAGCGTTCGGTTGTGCCGAGTGTGCCTGAGCCATGGATAATCTGGAGTGGTGCGCCAAGTGCCAGGCGGCATTCGTCGCGGGTCATGCCTTCGCGGACTTTGGAGTTGATTATCAGATTCCACACTTCGTCGGTAATTGCAGGGTAGCGGCGGCGTGGGTTCTCAAAGGCGAAGAGCCTGTCGAAGTTGCGAGTGGCGAGCCGTGTGTCGCCAATAGTCATAAGTACGCAACGCAGGCTGCTGTCGGCCCGGTCGGTCTGCGGGGTGAATATTACTTTAAGCGGCATGTCGGCTGTGCCCGGCTGTACATCGCGGATAATTACGGGCACATGGCGCAGACCGCCCGAACTCTGCATGGTGGCCGGGTCGTACCACAGTGGGGTGGTGATGTAATATGTGTTTCCGGCGAGTTGCGTGCGTACCTGTGCCACAAGGTCGAGGTCGACGGTGAACGGTATGTCGAGTCGGCTGCGTTCGGCGAGCGCGTCGATGTCGAATCCCGGGCGCCAGCGCAGCGTGTCGGAGCCGTGGGTGAGAATCATTTCTGCGGCGCTGTGGCTGTCGACGGCAGGTACGCTGTCGAAGCGGCAGAAGTGTATTACCTCGCCCTCCAGCGAGTCGGTGCCCGTGGAAGCCGAGGTAAATATAAGGTTTATCTTGGAATCGGTGACGTAGAACTCCTTGCCGCTTTGCCACTGCGACGGGCACGCTGCAACCACTCCGGAGAGGAATCTCTGCTCCGGAGTGGTGCTTACGTGCTGACGTTTCAGTTCGCCGTCGCCTATGCGCGGCGTGCTTTCGATGCCTGTGAAGCAACTGTGCATTGCACAGGCCATTGCAGCCGCGAGGAGTATCGTCGACGCCTTTTTCATTTCTTGGTCGGGTCGATGCCGAGGTTGTAGAATATGAACGAATATATGTCGGCCTGCTCGTCAAGAATCTTTGCAATGGGTTTGCCTGCACCGTGGCCGGCTTTGCTGTCGATGCGTATCAGCTTGGGCTTGTCGCCGGTGTTTGCGGCCTGCAGAGTAGCGGCGTATTTGAACGAGTGAGCCGGAACTACACGGTCGTCGTGGTCGGCAGTAGTCACCATTATCGCAGGGTAAGGAGTGCCATCGTTCTTGATGTTGTGCAGGGGTGAGTAAGCCAGCAGGTACTTGGCCATTTCGGGCGAGTCGGCCGAGGTGCCGTAGTCGGGGGCCCAGTTCCAGCCGATGGTAAAGAGGTGATAGCGCATCATGTCCATTACGCCTACCTGCGGAATAGCCACAGCAAAGAGTTCGGGGCGCTGGTTGGTGGTGGCGCCAATCAGCAGACCGCCGTTACTGCCGCCCTGAATTGCCAGGTGTTCGGGTTTGGTCCAGCCCTGTGCGATGAGGTATTCGGCAGCACCGATAAAGTCGTCGAACACGTTCTGCTTGTTCATCTTGGTGCCGGCCAGATGCCATGCCTCGCCGTATTCGTTACCGCCGCGCAGATTGGCCATTGCATACACGCCGCCGTTTTCAAGCCACAGCAGACGGTTGGCGTTGAAGCCGGGGTTGAGGGTCACTGCAAAGCCGCCGTAGCCGTAGAGCAGGGTGGGGTTGGTGCCGTCGCGTTTCACGCCCTTTTTGTATACGATGAACATGGGTATCTTTGTGCCGTCTTTCGAGGGGTAGAATACCTGCTCGGTAACGTAGTCGTCGGAGTTCAGGCCCGGTACTTCGGTCTGTTTCATCAGCTTGCTTGTGCCGGTGGCGGTGTCGTAGCTGTAGATGGCCGACGGGTAGGTGAATGAGTTGAAGCTATAGAATACTTCGGGATGGTCGCTGCCACAGTTGAAGCCGACGCTGCCATAGGTGGGCAGTTTGATTTCGCTGATGGTCTTGCCGTTGAGGTCGGTGAGGAATGCGCGGTGTGCGGCGTCGTAGTCATAGGTGAGAATGAATTTGTCGCCGGTAACGTCCACACCTGAAAGCACGTGCTTGCTCTCGGGCACCACTGTACGCCAGTTTTCGCGGGTCGGATTGGCCGGGTCGACTGCTACTATGCGGTAATTGGGGGCATCGATGTTGGTGTAGAGATATAGGATGCCGTTGATGGTTTCGATAGGCGAGATGTCGTTGTTCTGAGTGGGTTCGATGGTGAGCCACTTCGAGTCGGGTTTGCGCATATCGCGCACCGACAGCATGTTGCCGGTGCCCTGTCCGCTGCCGGTCAGCAGCAGGTAGTTGCCATTGTCGGTCACTCGAGCCAGGTGGAAGCGCAGGGGTTCCTGTCGGTTTTCAAAAATCAGCTCGTCGGCGCTCTGCGGAGTTCCCAGCTTATGGAAATATACAGAGTGGTATTCGTTGGCGTTGGAGAATTCCTTGCCGGCTTCGGGGCGTGGGTATGCGCTGTAGTAGAAGCCGTCACCGCGCCATTCGGCTCCGGTAAACTTGGCCCATTCGATATGGTCGGGCAGCAGTTTTAAGGTATTGGCGTCGAGTACGTAAATCTCGGTCCAGTCGCTGCCGCTGCGCGATATGGTGTAAGCCAGGTACTTGCCGTCGTCGCTCATGCTTACGCCGGTGAGGGCCACGGTGCCGTCGTCGCTGAGTTTATTGGGGTCGAGAACTTCCTCAGGGGTGCCGTAGGGCGAGTCGCTGCGGTAGAGTACGCTCTGGTTCTGCAGTCCGTTGTTGGCAAACCAGTAGTACTTACCGTCTTTCATCTTGCCTACCAGACCGGTTTTGGTGTAATTGTTGAGAGCTTCGAGGCGTTTGCGCAGTGTGCCGCGGAACGGAATCGCGTCGAGGTAGCCGCGTGTAATTGCGTTCTCGGCGTTTACCCATTCGGTAGTCATAGATGCGGTGTCGTCTTCGAGCGGACGGTATGGGTCGGCCACCTTCTGGCCGAAATAATCGTCAACGGTACCGTCTTTGGGTGCCGCCGGATATGGGGGCAGTGCTATTGCCGAAGAGGCTACTGTCAGAGCCATGGAGAATAATATTGTTTTTTTCATTTTTTCTTATTGCATGAGATGATGAGAACAAAGATAAAGAGGGCGATATATATGGCCAGACCCAGCAGCTGCGGACCCATGGCGCTCTGGTCGACGGTCGACTGCACGCCAAACATCTTGGTGATGGTGGCAAACACTCCGAACAAAGCACCGCCTGCAATCAGACCCGATGCTATGAGGGTACCGCGGTCGCTGCGCTGGCGGCTGAGGTTGACATCTTTGGTCGAGCGGGCCACGAAGTAGCTGAGAAGACCGCCCACAAGCATGGGTGTGTTGAGTTCGAGATTGATGAACATGCCCAGACAGAAGGCGAGGGCGGGCACGCCGAGCCAGTTGAGCAGCACGGCGAGTATGGCGCCGGTGATGTAGAGAATCCAAGGTGTTTCCTGGCCTGTCATCATGGGTTCGAGCACTGATGCCATGGCGTTGGCCTGCGGAGCCGACAGGGCGTCGGGGCCGGCAAAGCCGTAAACCTTGTTGAGCAGCATGATTACGCCGCCTACGGTAGCCGCCGACACCAGTGTGCCCAGGAACTTCCACTGCTCCTGTTTGCGTGGGGTGGAGCCCAGCCAGTAGCCTACCTTGAGGTCGGTGACAAGGCCGCCGGCCATCGACAGGGCGGTACATACCACACCGCCGATTACCATCGAGGCCACCATGCCCGAGGCTCCCTTGAGGCCTATGGCCACAAACACGGCCGAGGCGATGATAAGAGTCATAAGAGTCATGCCGCTCACCGGGTTCGAACCCACAATGGCGATTGCGTTGGCGGCCACAGTAGTGAAAAGGAAGGCGATAACAGCCACCACAAGCCATGCAATCAGTGCCTGCCAGAAGGTGTGGATTACACCGAGCCAGAAGAATACCAGCACCGCTATCAGGGCTATGGCCACGAAATAGGCTATGTGCTTCATGCTTATATCCTGCTGCCAGCGTATGGATTTTGTGTTGCCGGTGCTGCCTTTAAGCTCGCGGCCGGCCAGACCGACGGCCTGGGTGATGATGGGCCACGATTTGATGATGCCTATCACACCGGCCATGGCTATGCCGCCGATGCCGATTTTGCGGGCAACTTCATAGAAGAGCGTCCCGGCGTCCATGGCCTGAATTTCGGGCGAGCCGTAAACGCCCATCAGAGGCATGATTACCCACCATACGAACACCGAGCCGGCAAAGATTACAAAAGCGTATTTCAGGCCTACGATGTAGCCCAGGCCGAGCAGGGCGGCGCCGGTGTTGCACGAGAATACGAATTTGAATTTTTCGGACAGAGTCTGGCCCCAGCTGTAGGCGGCGGTGGTGACGGTTTCGGCCCAGAAGCCGAATGTAGCCACTACATAGTCGTATATGCCGCCGACAAGCGAAGCCATGAGCAGAAGTTTGGCCTGGCCACCCTCCGATTTGCCTGCGGCCTGGTTGTTGCCGCTTACCAGCACCTGTGTGGTGGCGGTGGCCTCAGGGAAGGGGTATTTGCCGTGCATGTCCTTTACGAAATATTTTCGGAAAGGTATGAAGAACAGAATGCCCAGCACTCCGCCGAACAGCGAACTGAGGAATATCTCCAGATAGCTTACGGTTATTTCGGGATACTTTGCCTGCAATATGTACAGAGCGGGAAGGGTAAAGATGGCACCTGCTACAATTACGCCCGACGAGCCGCCAATCGACTGTATGATAATGTTCTGTCCCAGGGCATTATTTTTCTTGAGGGCCGATGATACACCCACGGCTATGATGGCAATTGGTATGGCGGCCTCGAATACCTGACCGACCTTAAGGCCCAGATACGCTGCGGCGGCACTGAATACCACCGCCAGAATCAGGCCCATGGTCACTGAGTAGGGGGTCACTTCCTGATACTCGCGCGCCGGATGCATCAGCGGCCGGTACTCTTCGTCGGCCGCGAGTTCGCGGAAGGCGTTTTCAGGCAGGTCGATGGGATCGACCTCGGCCGGAGGCACTTTGGTGCTAACGGCTCCTTTGGGAATGTCTTTTTTCATGATGTGATAGTAAGGATTGGATTAACGGCGTTTGTTTTTCGATGTTTTTTCCGGCACTATAATAGTCTGGCCAATCTGAATTTTGTCGCTTTTTACTTTGGGGTTTGCGGCTTTCAGTGCAGCCAGAGTTATGCCGTAGCGTTTGGCGATTTTGTCGAGGCTTTCGCCTTTGCGCACTTTGTGGCGTGTAGTCTTAGGGCTTTTTGTTTTGGCTTTAGGCTGAGGCTGGGCTTTGGCTTTGGCTTTGGGCTGTTCGGCTGCTATTTGCTGTGCTTGCGATGCTTGATCCGCCTGCTGCAGCGAGTCGGCGCGGTTTCCCAGTCCACGTTCGAGCGAGCGTTCTACTGCAGTGGAGTCGGCCACGGCCGCGGCTTCGACTTCGGCGGTGGCTACAGCCGGCTCGTCCTTTATGTAGCGACGCTGGTATGTATTGATTTTCAGTCGCTGGCCCCGTCGTACTTTCTTTTTGCGGCTCATGCCGTTGGATTTGCGTATGGAGGCTACAGTGACGCCGTATTTGCGGGCTATTTTAGACAGAGTTTCGCCTTTGGCCACCTTATGATATTTTACCACAAGTTCGTCGACATAGCGGCCTTTGCTGTCGCTGCCCTTTACCGAGCCGTTGGCAGGCTCCACTATATTGCGGCGGGCATACAGTGTGGCATTGTGGTTGGCGATTGAATCTTCGTTGGCTATATATGCGAATGTCTGTAGCGAGGGCAGTACAAGGGCATATGGGCGAATATCGCCGGGAATAAGGTCGGTGCGGAACTGCGGGTTCAGTGCGCGCAACTCGTCCATTGGAATCGCCAGCACGTCGCTAATCTGGCGGAAGTGTATGCGCCGGCTGATGTGTACGGTGTCGGTGAGAATAGGTTTGCGGGCCAGTGCAGGCGATATGTTGTGCTTGTCGTAGTTGTTCATCACATAGTTGGCTGCGATGAAGGCAGGTACATATCCGCGGGTTTCGGCAGGCAGGAAAGGATAAATTTCCCAGAAGTCTTTTTTGCCGCCGCCGGCACGACGTATGGCTTTAGCCACGTTGCCCGGACCGCAGTTGTATGAGGCTATAGCCAGCGACCAGTCGCCGAAAATATCATACAGCTGTTTGAGATAGCGGGCGGCGGCGTCGGACGATGATATTGGATCGCGGCGCATATCCACCAATGAGTTCAGTTCCAGGCCCATTTGGGTGGCGGTACCCGGCATGAACTGCCACAGGCCGGCAGCTCCGGCGCGCGAAACGGCGCTGGGGTTGAGGGCGCTTTCGATTACCGGCAGGTAGCGCAGTTCCAGGGGCAGGCCGTAGCGTTCCAAGGCCTCTTCGAATATGGGCATGTAGTAGAGGCTCATACCCAGCATGTTCTCTACCAGCTGGCGCTTGCGCTCGGAGTACATTACAATAAAGTTTTTCACCACCGAGTTGTAGGGCATGTCGATGACGGTAGGCAACAGAGCCAGACGGTCGATGTAGTCCTGGTCAGTGGTTACAGGGCTGGGACGTGAGTCGGCGTTGCGGTCAAGCTGGGCATAATTTTTGAGATACCAGTTTTCCTGCATCTTTTTCACGTCGGTTTCGAAACTCTCGGGTATGATTACGGAGTTGTCGTGTATAGTGTCCTTGATTGCAAGAATCGAAGGTGCGGGTTTTGCCTGCGTGGCGGGCCAGGCGATAGCCACAGCTGCGGCCAGAGAGAGAAGTCGGGTTAAGATTTTCATTACAGAGCAGTGCGGTGGATGAGGGGTTAAAACGTCAGGGCCCATACCAGGCCGAGAGCGGGTTTGGATATGCGAGAATCGTTGAGCATCAGTTGCGGAGCAATGTCCATGGCCAAATCGGGGGTGATGTCGAAATGCGAAAGCGATGCGTCGACGTAGGCGTCGACCATTGCCAGCAGATACACTCCAACCATTGAAATGATGCAGAGGTCGCGGTTACGGCGGTAGAAGTCCTTGCGGGCGCGCATTATGTTGGTGAGCCATGTACGGTCGAGGTCTTCCTCTTTGGTAGTGGGCGGAAAAAAGTCCATATAGGAGCGGGTACTGTCGTCGTTGTCTGAGATATCGCGGTATGCGCGGGTGTAGTCGCGGAGCATGGAGTTGTTCCACGAGGTGGCATATCCCAGACCCACGTATGCGCCCGCCACAATGGGCAGTTTCCAGTAGCGGCGGTTGTACAGCTGGCCCAGACCCGGAAAGAGTGCCGACATCCATACGGCGCGGGTGGGGTCGGGGTTGAACTGTACCTCGCGCTCCTCCCAGGCATCGTAGTCCATTGGCTTCCTGGCCGGCATGCTGTCGGCTGCCTCTGCAGGTTGCTGCAGGGTATCGGCGGCGGATACGAATATCAGACTGTCGGCTCCGGCTGTGGCAATGTCGAAGGGGTCGGTCACGTCGAGTTCTGCCTCGCGTGGCTCGTCGGCCCGCAGCGACGGTGCGGCGCAGAGCATGCACAGTATCAGCGGTATTATATGTAAGCGCTTATGCTTCACTTCTTTAATGTGTCGAATAGGGATATGAGGCGTTCCAGTTCGTCGTCGTTCTGGAAGGGGAAGGTGATTTTGCCGCGTCCGGCTTTGTCGCAGCTGAATTTCACGTCGGTCTGGAATGCGCTCGACAGATGCTTTTTCAGAATGTCGAAGTCGCCCGTGCTATATCGGCTGCTGGAGCCTTTTTCGGCGGGTTCCTTGGCTTCGTTGCCGTTTTCCCATGCTTTGGCCAGCTCCTCGACACGTCGCACCGACAGACCCTGGCGAAGAATCTCGTTGTACAGTTTCAGCTGCATCGATGGGTCGGAGAGTGTCAGCAGTGCGCGGGCGTGGCCCATGTCCACACGTTTGTCGCGCAGGCCCAGCTGCACTTCGGCAGGCAGTTTGAGGAGTCGCAGAAAGTTTGCCACAGTGGCACGCTTCTTGCCGATGCGTTCGCTCAGGCGCTCCTGAGTGAGGTTGTACTGGTCAATCAGTTTCTTGAACGTAAGAGCTATTTCAATGGCGTTGAGGTCCTCGCGCTGAATATTTTCGATGAGCGCCATCTCGGTTAGCTCGGCTTCGTTGGCCGAGCGTATGTAGGCCGGAACCGAACTGAGTCCGGCGCGCATGGCGGCGCGGTAACGTCGTTCGCCGGCAATAATCTGATAGCTGTCGGGGCCGGTCTTGCGCAGCGACAGTGGCTGTATAATGCCCAGTTCGCGTATGCTGGCCGCGAGTTCGTCGAGGGCTTCCTCATCGAAGGTCGTACGCGGTTGCTCGGGATTGGGGGTGATGCGGTCGAGGGCCACATCGTTTATGCTCGATGAGCCGGTGGCCGGAACATCGTCCATCGACATCAGTGTGCCGAGTCCTCGGCCCAGGGGCTTGCGGTTTATTGCCATTATAGTGTTATTTGTTGTTAGCTATTAGTTCTTTGGCCAGCAGCTGGTGCGAGGTGGCTCCGCGGCTTTCGGAGTCATAGAGCAGAGCGGGCAGTCCGTGGCTGGGAGCTTCGCTCAGGCGTATGTTGCGTGGTATCACGGTGTCGAACACCATGTCGCCGAAGTAGCCTTTCAGCTCTTCGTAAATCTGGTTGGCCAGTCGCAGGCGTGCGTCGTACATGGTCAGCAGAAAGCCTTCGATGGCCAGTTGCGGATTAAGGCGCGATTTTATTATGCGTATGGTATTCATCAGTTTGCTTATGCCTTCGAGGGCAAAGTATTCGGCCTGTACGGGTATTATCACCGAGTCGGCTGCCGTGAGGGCATTTACGGTAATAAGGCCCAGCGAGGGCGAGCAGTCGATGAGAATATAGTCGTAGTTGCCGCGTACAGGCGCCAGCAGGTCGGCCAGCACACGTTCGCGGTTGGCTTTGTTGATTAGCTCCAGCTCTGCGCCGGCGAGGTCTATTCGTGAACCTATAAGATAAAGGCCCTCCATACATGTGGGTACTTCGGAGCCGGTCATGGGGTATCCGTCGACCAGACATTCGTATATGGAGGAGGACATCGACTTGGGGTCGATGCCGTAGCCCGACGTAGCATTGGCCTGAGGGTCGGCGTCGATAATCAGCACGCGTTTGCCTTCGTTGGCCAGCGAGGCGGCAAGATTGATGGTGGTGGTGGTCTTGCCAACGCCGCCTTTCTGATTGGCTATTGCAATAATTTTACCCATTGCGAGTGTGTTAATGATTTTACAATTGCAAAATTAGCTATTTCTTTTTGGATGGCGAAACAATTGTTCCACAAATTATCTTAAAATGTTCCACAATTTATCTACATTTTTTCGATAGATGTCCGTATCGTTTTTTTTGCTAATTTTGTGGCATGAAACTGAAAGGATATCTGTTGGCGGCTGTGGCCGCTGCCACATATGGTACAAACCCGGCCTTCGCCGTACCATTGTATGAAATGGGCATGAACCCCACTTCGGTGTTGTTGTTCAGGTATTTGTTTAGCTTGCCCATACTGCTGGTTATGCTGCTGTGGCGCAAACGTTCGCTGCGGCTCGAGCGACGCCGGCTGATGCCTGTGGCTGTGCTGGGCATACTCATGGGGCTGTCGTCGCTGGGCTTGTTCGAGTCGTACAAATACATGAATTCCGGCGTAGCCTCGACCCTGCTGTTCATATATCCGGTGCTGGTAGCGGTGCTTATGGCCTTTTTCTTTCACGAGCGCTTCAGGATTACCACCGGTATATGCCTGGTGCTGATGTCCGGCGGCCTGTTGTTACTGCTGCGTACCGAGGGTGGTTTCACCCTCAGTGTCATGGGGTGCCTGATGGTATTTCTTTCGTCGCTTACCTATGCCTTGTATCTGGTCATGACCAATGTGTCGCAAGCAGTGCGTGATATTCCTACGCTCAAACTGCTGTTTTGGCAGTTGCTTATAGGTAGCTCGGTGTTCGTGTTTATGATTGCCGCCGGAGAGCCGCTTGCGCTGCCGGCGAAGCCTGTAGGCTGGCTGAATGTGCTGGCACTGGCATTGCTGCCCACGGTCGTGTCGCTGGGCTGCACCACCATGGCAATACACTGGATTGGCCCCACGCCTACGGCCATATTCGGTGCGCTCGAGCCTGTTACTGCCGTGGTGCTCAGTGTGGTGGTGCTCGACCAGACGCTGTCGGCGCGTGAGATAGCCGGCGGCCTGCTCATAGTCCTCGCCACATCGATGGTGGTTGTGGCCGACCCCATCGACCATGTGCTTCTGCGCATGCGCCTGATGTTTCCGTCGCTGCGCAGAAAACGTCAGCTCTGAAGCGGGGCCGGACGCTGTGCCAGTCTGTTATTGTATCACAATCTCGTCGGTAAACAGGAATGCGGCGTTGGGGCGTGATGCCTGGTTTGCCACAAATCGGATATATCGGGCTTCTACCGGAGCTCCTGTCCAGCCGAAATCGGCAAAAACGGCATCCTTGGCAACATCCTCGGGCTTGGCGTAGTCGGTATGGAGCAGTTTGAAGTCGCTGCCGTCGGTAGAGATGTATATCTCCACATTGTCAGGCAGATATATCTGTGGAGTCTTCATCTGCATGAAGTTTGCCATGATACGGGTTACAGCGGTATTTTCGCCCAAGTCTATGGTCGCGTCCAGGTTGTTGGGGCAGAAGCCCTGCCATAAGCCGTCCTGATAGCTGTGGCCGCCTCGTTTGCCGTCGAGCAGACCGGTGTCGCCGCCGCCCTTGTATGCCTCGCTGTGGCGGTAATATCCGCGGCCTGCGTATGTTATTTTCTTGCCGATGCCCTTGTGATAGTCGGTGCGGAGCAGTTTTACCGGGCCGGCCGGCGTATCGCCGTTAAACAGGCGTGCCTTCAGTTTTATTGAGTCGGTGACCTCAAATGGAGTGCTGTACAGGGGCGATGATGCGTCGGGCTCGCTGCCGTCGAGTGTATAGCGGATGTCGATAGGGTCTTTCTCCGAGGTCAGCTCCAGAATTATACATTTGCGGCCGTAGTCCGGGGTCTGTGCCGTCTGTACCTGAGTCGACAGCGTGAACGGATTGTAGCCCAGGCTTTTTATATGGCGTATCTCGCCGTTGATACGGCGCTTGAACGAATCCTCGTTCTTGTTTTCGGGCTGAGTCCAGCCCACTTCGCAAAGTGCAATCATGCGCGGATACATCATATACTCGCCATGCGAATATGTCGAGATATACTCGGCCCAGTTGTTGCCCTGCACACCGATTATATGCTTGTGTATCTCAGGGTCGAGCGAGGCCGGTGCGGGGTCGTAGGAGTAGCAGTGGAATACAGTAATGGTCGAGCCGAACGCCTTTGGCTGGGTTTCGGGATCGTCCTGATACTGGTCGAGATAGCAGTATGCTCCCGGAGTCATAATAGCATCGTGGCCCATCTGTGCGGCCTTGATGCCGCCCTCTTCACCGCGCCACGACATAACGGTGGCGTTTGGAGCCAGACCGCCGTCGAGAATTTCGTCCCAGCCTATGATGTCGCGTCCGCGGCTGTTCACATGCCGCTCGATGCGCTCTATCATGTAGCTCTGCAGCTGGGCCTCGTCGGTCAGTCCTTCGTCTTTGATGCGCTGCTGACACTTGGCGCACGACTTCCAGTGGCTGCGGTCGGCCTCGTCGCCGCCAATATGTATGTAGTGCGATGGAAAAAGGCGGATAACCTCGTCGAGCACGTCTTCAAAAAACTTGAACGTGGCTTCGTTGCCTATGCACACCTCGCCCGACTTGTACGGCTCGCCGTAGCACGACAGTTCGGGATAGGCCGCCAGCACCTCGGCCGAGTGGCCCGGCAATTCGATTTCCGGTATCACGGTAATGTGTCGCAGGCGGGCATACTCGAGCACCTCTTTCACATCGGCCTCGGTATAATATCCGCCGTATGCGCCTTCGGTGGTGCTTTCGCAGTACTTGCCGCCGTTTTCATGCCAGTCGGAAAACTCGGACTCGCTGCGCCATGCCGCAAAGTCGGTAAGGCGCGGGTAGCCCGGAATCTCCAGACGCCAGCCGGCAGCATCGGTCAGATGCCAGTGCATACGGTTTATCTTGTATGTCGATAGCAGGTCGAGCTGTTTTTTGATATAGTCAGTTCCGAAGAAGTGGCGCGACACATCGATGTGTACGCCGCGGTATTCGAAACGCGGTCCGTCGTCGATGGTCAGCAGTGGCAGTTCGCTCTTGTCGCGGGCAAGCTGAGCCAGAGTCTGCAAGGCATAGAAAGCGCCGGCGGCGTCAGCGGCATATATATTTACACCGTCGGGGCTTATGTCGAGCCGATACGCCTCGGCCTTCCCGCCTTTGTCGCTGAGGATTATGTTTACAAAAGCCTTCTTTTTGGCCGGAACCATCCGCAGGGCATAGTCGGGCAGATAAGCCTCCAGGTCGGCTCGGTCGGCTTTTTTGAAATTGGTCTTATAGGTGATAGTGGCCGGAATTTTCACCGAACCCTGCTTCATGCTGATTGAATTTGGCATGGGGGTCAGATCCAGTTCCTGAGCCCGGGCAGATGTGTCGGCGACAGCGGCAATAGCCAGCAGTGCTGCAATGCGTATGTATTTGAATATTTTCATGGCGATATTTATTTCAGATGCAAAGTTACTACAAAAAAGTGAAATGCGGAAAGATATAGTGATAGAATTGAGTTACAGGGGTTTCAGTCGTGCTTCCGATTATTCGTGAAGCCATCGCAATCACCGCTGAAGCCAAATCAGGACGCCGCTACGTTACT
>CAJTRC010000064.1 GCA_910578365.1 uncultured Muribaculaceae bacterium | reverse complement strand
TACCCCCGCCTTGGCGTCTCTTTTGCTGAATTGCTAAAATTCATCAGTCACGTAGCTCGCTACGCTCCTTCTTCATTTATAGCAATTTAGCTAAAAGATACGCCACCGGGAATTTAACATTTATTATTAAACACCCTCTAATTCGTGGCAGTTCTGTGCTGACAGGACTGCCACGAATTATAACAAAACTGCTGATATTAAGTTCACTTACTCTATTGTCAGCCTGTAGCCTCCGCTGTGGGCGGTCACCGACGGGGCATACTGGCTCTGCACCGTGGCAACGCCGCTGATGAAGCTGCCGGCCATATTGGCTGTCAGTTCATAGCTTATGCTGTAGGTGCCGCGAGGCAGCCAGCCTATGAACAGGCGTGTGGTGCTGTTGCCGTTCTCGCGGTAGAATATGGTTCCGGCCGAGCTGACATAGCCCGGAAGCTGGTCGACCGGTTCGAGGCCTGCGGCACGGTCGTCGTTTATGGTCACGAACTGCAGGTCGTCTTTGGCATTTATTGTCAGTACCACGCGGACACGTTCGCCCAGCTTCACTTTATCGGCATACTGCCACTTGCCGTCGCGCAGTACTGTCAGCTGCTTGTCCATGCTAATCTGGCTGCAGGCATGAGGTTCGATTTTATCGGTTCGGCCTGTGTAGCGGCTGAACAAGGCGCCCCATGCAGGAGTCTGCGGTTCGCTGCGGCTGACGGTGAGTTTGCCGGCTTTGCCGCTGTTGTCGATTGTCATGGTAAAGTGGCCGGTCATGCTTTCGGCTTCGGGCAGTTGCAGCAGGCGGTCGCCGAGGCGTATTTCCGGCAAGGTGGCGGGTACGGTCCACCGGCTGCCACTGCGCATAAAGGCGGCAATCAGGTCGGTGGGGTCGCAGCTGCCTAAGGCGTCGGTGCGCTGCGAGCGCATTACCAGCCACTGGCGCACGCCGTCGACGAGCTGTGATTCCGGCTCAAGCGAGGCAAAGGCGAATAGCACCCAAGCATACTGGTCGATGTCATCAACCGACGGGAAGTATATCGCGCCGTCTTTTTCTGTCTTTGCAAACTGTGCTATCGAGGCCAGTACCTCGCCTGCCATTTTGGGGTATCCGTTATGCTTGAGTATCATGGCGGTGCGGGCTTTCTGACCTACCGACATCTTGCGCCAGCTTTCGAGCAACTGCTGCACGGTGGCGGCAATTACTTTCTGCGATTTGAGGGCGGGCTTGCAGTCGGGCAGCAGAGTGTACAGCCAGGCAAGACTGAAATCGGTGGTGCGCTCCTTGAGTTGGCCGTCGATATAGCGCAGGGCCGGGTCGATTATGGCGCGCAGCTCCTTGTTTTGCGGCATGGCTCCTATGGCATTCAGGCGGCCCAGAGTGTACAGCACGTTGTATGTGGCCCATTCGCTCGACTCCTCGCTCCAATCGCCCCAGCGGAAGCCACCGTCGGCGTTGCGGTATTTGCCCAGGAGTTTCACTGCCCGGTCGATGCTCGATTGCGTCAATCCGGGGTTGAGCAGCAATTGCAGGCGGCCCATGCGTGCGGTCTGCGATGCCGCTGCCTGTACCCACGGAGTCTGCTGCAGGGTGGCTATTTTGAGCTCTTCGTTTTTCTCGAGCTGCGATACCAGCGACGAATCCTGCGGATTGTCCATCGCATGGCGCAGGGTGAGTTCAATCTGCGGGTCGGAACCCACGATGCTTTTTCCGGCGGCGGCCTGGAACAGTTGTCGTGCCACCGAGTACGAGGTGCTTGTATTGCCTTGGTAGAGTGATGGCAGGGCCTTGATTACATCCCATGCCGGATTGGAGCAGAACTCGAGCACGGTCTGCATCTTGTCGGCGGCCGGTAATTTAACTTCGGCCTCAACGGTGTTGGCAGTCATGCTGAAAATCTGGCTCTCGAAAACTTCTGTGTCGGCGCTCAGCACCGGAATCGCTGCCTGTTCGCCGTCGGTGAACTTGCCCAACGAGGCTCTGACACGGTAACCGATTATCGAGGCATCGGCAGGGGCGACAACGGGCAACGATACGATAGCCGAGCCCTTGGCGCTTACGTAAACGGCACTGCGCGATGTTGAAAGCACACTGCCTGTGGCGGGGTCGAACACCTCGGCTACAGTAACTATGCTGTCGCCTTCTTCACTGTTGTTGAACACGCTTGCAAGTACGGTGGCACTGTCGCCTGCACGCAGGAATCGCGGCAGATTCGGCTGTACCATCACAGGCTTCTGAGATACGACATCGCGGGTGAATGTGCCGCTGTTGAGGCGTTCATCCCATGCAAAGGCATTGAACTGCCATGTGGTATTGGCCTGCGGCACGGTGAAGGAGATTTCCACCACACCGTCGTTGCCGCTTACCAGTGACGGCATCCACAAGGCCTGCAGAACCTCCGACGGGCGGTAGGCGAAGTCCGGCTCCTGAGCGGCCGAAGCCTCGCCGGCATCTTCTGCCACGGATTCACCCATCTCTGCCTCGGCTGAATTTTCTTTTACCGCAGCCATGTCGTTCGCCGCCGACATATACAATTTTTCTTCGGTCTGCTCAGTTACCGCGCCTGTGGCTACGGAGGCGCTTTTCATCATGCGTGTTCCGCGTATTCTCAGGGAGCTGTAATAAGTTATCGGATATATAAATTCGGGCATTTCCGGATTTACTTCCTGCAGCCAACGGGTCTTTTCGGGCATGAGAACATCCGGGGCACCTATGAAGGCGCGGTCGCTGTATCCGGCAGTGCTGATGGTGGTGTAGCTCCGGTAAAGGTCGAAATTGCGGGGCCAGTTCAACGGAGCCATGGCCTCGAGGGCCTTGTTGTACGCAGTGGCAATCATTGCCGAGGGCAGGTGCTTGCCGCTTTCGGGAGATGTGAGTCGCAGGGTCCAGTGTTCCACATCGCCTGGGGCTATGCGGTCGCGGAAGCTTTCTCCCTCGATTTTTATGTTGCGGTTTACTTTTTCGCTTACATTCACGGCATAGCTGTGCAGCTTGCCTTCCTTTACGGCGTACAGTGTGAGGCGTCCCGATTCATAACCTTCGGGAAGGGTTACTTTCAGACGGTGGAACCCGGCCTTGGTGTATATGCTTTCAACCGATACAAGCACACTGTCGGCACCAAGAGTCATGTAAATATATGTATCTTCGGGCGCACCGTACAGCAGTTCGCCGGCATGTCCGTGGGCAAACTCCAGATTCCGTTCAGGCACGAACAGAGGTTCTGCCACGCTCATTGTTCCCAGTTTTGTATTGTAAAGCGACACTTCGCTGTGACGGCTGTCGGCCAGGCTGCTGTCGGCTGTCCATACTTTCAGGGTATAGTCGCCCGAGGGGATGGCAGTCCAGTCCACACGGTAGTTGCCCATAGCCGAACCAAAGGCTATTTCCATATTATCGGAGGTAAGCTGCCAGCGAAGTTCCGGACGCACTTGGTTGCCGGAGGCATCATATACGTTGATAGGCAGAGCCAGCGAATCGGCTGTGTTGAGGCGGGACCCTTCGATTACTATGTCGAGAGGCTTGCCGGTGGTGAATTGGGTTTGGCAGCTGCGGGTTTCGCCGTCGGCGGCGGTTATATTCACAGTTGCCACGAAGCTGTTCAGGGCTGTCTGCGACAGCAGGCTGTCGGACAGCTCGATTGTAAAGTATCCGTCGGCATCGGTTTCAGCCGATACATAACCAAGAGTCTGTTGCGGTATGAACCAGCGCAGTCGGCTGGCCGATTTGATTTCAGCCTGTACGCCGGCATGGGCCACTGGCATCATGCTGTAGGTTTCGGCCCGGCCCTTGATGGTCACCCAGCCGCTGGCGGGGTAGTCACGCATGGTCGAATCGATTTTTACGCTGAACTTAGGCAGCTTGAAGTCGC
This sequence comes from uncultured Muribaculaceae bacterium, assembly GCA_910578365.1. GTDB lineage: Bacteria > Bacteroidota > Bacteroidia > Bacteroidales > Muribaculaceae > CAG-873. The sequence continues at coordinate 10,076 of CAJTRC010000064.1, read as the reverse complement.
TGACCTCGAACGACGAGAATCCGATGTTGTTGTTATCGGCCACCGCTCTGAGCGAGAAATTGCCGCTCAGCATATTTTCGGGCAGGGCGAAACAGCCTGATGCGCGTCCGAAAGCGTCGGTCACTACAGCCGTGTCGGCTACAAACTCGGCATTGGCGTTATACAGCGATACCTTTACAGGCATGTCGGAGGCAACACCGGTATAATGTTTGCTACGATTTTTGCGGCTCACGGCTATGGCCCAGTTTACGTTGTCGCCGTGGTGATAGAGGGCGCGGTCGGTAAATATCAGGGCCGAATGTTCGTCATTGCCGCTACCGATATAGTTGCGGTAGGGGTAAACACCCAGTCGGCCTCCGAAGTCAAATACTTTGTCGCGCAAGGTAAGCGACAGATAGTTTGAACCGGATTTCAGCATGCGCTGCGGCACCTTGAAACGCAGTGCGCCTTCATCGTCGGTCTTGCCTGCAGCCGCGGGAGCCACGGGGTTGCGGGTGGATGAATTCTTGATATTCACTTTCACATTCTGTATCGGCTTGCCGGTGGCGGCATCGGCCACAATTACTGCGTTTTCGGTGCAATTGTTGATAACGAACGGAGTCAGCGAACTTACAAGCACCGGCTGGAATGAGCTCAGCAGGTTCTCCGGCTTGTCGATAAACGAGCCTACGTAATAGTACACCTCTTTGTCGGGTGTGAAGCTGAAAGTGGCAGTGTTGCTGTATGGTACGTTTTCCTGTGCCTTTACCACAAAGCGGGCGACCTCCGTGCCGGGATTATTGCGTTTTGTGTAGGCCCGGTCCGAGCTATCGGTGCCGCGTTTCACTACTATGCCGGCCCGGTTACTGATATTGCCGTAACTGACTTTGATTTCGAACGGGTGGCCGGGTATGGCTGTAGCCGGTGCTTCGAATTTAATCCATGGCTGCAGCAGCTGTTTCAGCTTGTTTTTAAGTGCGTTGTTGTTGAAATATTCAGGAAATTCGCTCAGCGAGCGGCGTATGAGCTCTATGGTTTCGGCGTTTACGTCGAAGCGGCTGAACTGATCGCAGTATTTCAGCAACAGCTGCCGTGCGGCTTCATCGTTGCTGTATTGTTGGTAGAGAGCCTCGAGTTGTCGGGTCAGTGTGTCTTGGTCCCAGTGGCGGCGGTCAATCTGGCGGCAGAGCCAGTTGATATGGCTGTAACTGCCTTTGGGACATAGCGAAATTTCTTTTTCAATAATAGAGTTTATAGCGAAATCCTCTTCTGCAGTGTTGCTGAAGTGCAGCAGGTCGAGAGCTTTTACTGCAGCGAAGTCACGTACTGTAGGATAATACCTCAGTGCAATCCGGTCGGCGCTGATGAGTTTGCTGTAATCGTCGAGCGGAGCCGGTTCGGAGCAAGCCAGGTCGTATGCTTCTGCAGCCAGTGAATTTATGCGGGCTGTAAACTGGCGTCCGTTCCAGCTGTCGACATCGGCCGGGTATGGCTCGTCGGGGGTGTCGGTACGGTCGTATTTCCACCGGTTGTTATTATATATTGCCCGGTAAGTCTGGGCTTCCATAAGCAGCAGGAGCGATTTTACAGCACGGGAACTCTGCTTTTCGGCAAGATTATGTATTTCGGCAGGCAAAAGAAATACAGAGTCGTTGTCGATTGCCAGAGTTGCAACTGTAATCTCGAGCATGGCAAGAGCTGCATCGGGGCCTTTGTCGCCGGCTTGCTTCAGATGTTTCCGGGCATCGGAAATCACAGTCTGAGGGTATGCGAAGTCGGGCTGTGCGATAGTGCTGTTCATAGTGCCGGAGCAAAACAACAGTATAATAAGGCTTAGAATGAGGTTTCGCATGTTTATAGGATTATTAGGGGGTTAATAAATCGAGGAAGTTAAGATACCGCTGGGGAAAGCCAATATCTTAACTTCCTTGACTATTAGACGGAATAAACTGTAAAAAGGTTTAGAGGCTGTTAAAAATAAAAGAAAAAATCCGGTGGTGCATAATTTTCTCAATTATTTTTAAACACCCTCTTAAACAGCATCTTATTTATTAAGTGCGCAGCCTTTGCACTTCTGGCTGATTTCAGTGAAGAAGTCGTGGCCTTTGTCATCTACCAGGATGAATGCGGGGAAGTCTTCTACCTCAATCTTCCAGATAGCTTCCATGCCGAGTTCGGGATATTCGAGGAGCTCGACCTTCTTGATTGAGTTCTGAGCCAGTACGGCAGCAGGACCGCCGATTGAACCCAGATAGAAGCCGCCGTGGCGCTGGCAGGCATCGGTCACCTGCTTGCTGCGGTTGCCCTTGGCAATCATAATCATAGAGCCGCCTGCTGCCTGGAACTGGTCGACATAGCTGTCCATACGGCCGGCGGTAGTGGGGCCGAACGAGCCGCTGGGCATGCCGGCCGGAGTTTTAGCCGGGCCTGCGTAGTAGATAGGATGGTCCTTGAGGTACTGGGGCATTGGCTCGCCTTTGTCGAGGCGCTCCTTGATTTTGGCGTGTGCGATGTCACGGCCCACGATGATGGTGCCGTTGAGCGACAGGCGGGTCGATACCGGGTACTTGCTCAGTTCGGCCAAAATTTCGGGCATGGGGCGGTTGAGGTCGATTTTTACAACGGAGCCTTCGCCCTGCTTGCGGTATTCTTCGGGTATAAGTTCACCGGGATTGCTGTCGAGTTTTTCAATCCACAGACCTTCGCGGTTGATTTTGGCTTTAACGTTGCGGTCGGCTGAACAGCTTACACCAAGACCGACGGGGCAGCTTGCTCCGTGGCGGGGCAGACGTATCACGCGTATGTCGTGTGCGAAGTATTTGCCGCCGAACTGAGCGCCGAGGCCAAGATTCTCGGCTTCTTTCTTGAGCTGTTCCTCAAGTTCGATGTCGCGGAAGGCGTGGCCGAGTTCGTTGCCCTTGGTGGGGAGCGAGTCGTAGTACTTCACCGAAGCCTTTTTGACAGTGGCCAGGTTCATTTCAGCAGAGGTGCCGCCGATTACGAAGGCGATGTGGTAGGGCGGGCATGCTGCTGTGCCCAGTGATTTCATTTTTTCAACCAGGAAGGGCAGCAGAGTCTTGGGATTGATTAGAGCCTTGGTTTCCTGATAGAGATATGTCTTGTTGGCCGAGCCGCCACCCTTGGCCACGAACAGGAAGTGATATTCGTCGCCATCGGCAGCGTGGAGGTCGATCTGTGCGGGCAGGTTGCAGCCGGTGTTCACTTCGTCGTACATGTTCAGCGGAGCATTCTGGCTGTAGCGCAGGTTGTCGGTGGTGTAGGTGAGATACACACCCTTCGAAAGGCGAGCTTCGTCGTCGTCGCCGGTGTACACCCGCTGGCCTTTTTCGCCGTGTACGATGGCAGTGCCGGTGTCCTGGCAGAATGGCAGTTGCCCCTTGGCAGAAACTTCGGCGTTGCGCAGCATGGTCAGAGCCACGAACTTGTCGTTCTCGCTGGCTTCGGGGTCCTGCAGAATCTTGGCTACCATGGCGTTGTGTTCGCGGCGCAGCATAAATGCGTTGTCGTGGGTAGCCTGGCGTGCCAGTACGGTAAGAGCCTCGGGGTCTACCACAAGGAACTCGTGGCCGCCCCAGTTTTCTACTTTTACATAGTCCGATGTCAGGTGATAGTACTCGGTGGTGTCTGGTCCGAGCGGAAACATCGGCTGGTATTCAAATGGTTTAGTTGCCATAATTATACGATTATACGGTATGATTGTTAGATGAGTTTTTTAGGTTTGGTGGCCTGGAACGATTTCAGATATGCGGGCACTGAATATGCCGGTTCGAGAAAGTCGCGGAGGTTCCATGCCAGTTCGGCCAGCGGCAGCATGTCTACGGCCAGCGGCACCACCTCGGGCACGAATACAGCATTCGGAGCAGTGATAATCCGGCGGGCCTTGTCGCTGCCGTCGCCGAAGAACAGCACGGGGCGTCCTGTGGCGAGCAGGTCGGCATAGCTGTTTTCGTCGAGAATCAGAGGCTGTGGTTCCATCAGGGTATCGAGAGAGAAATCGTAGGCGCCGGTGAACACCTCCATGCGTCGGGCATCAATCATTGGCACAAAAATCGCCTCAGGACTGATGTCGAGCGTCGAGAACATTACCCTGGTGGCAAGCAGCTTGAGGGTGCTGATGCCTATAAGTGGAATATCGAGGGCGTAGGCCAGCCCTTTAGCCTCGCTGTGGCCAATGCGCAGGCCTGTATAGCTGCCGGGACCCATGCTCACGGCCACGGCGTCGATTTTCAGCTCGTGGTCGGCTGCGTGGTCAAGACAGCCTTTGATGAAGTCGCTCAGCAGGGCGGCGTGGTTGCGGGCCTCGAATTCTTCGAAGTGATTCAGTACCATACCTTCGGCTGTGAGAGCCACCGAGCAGACCGTTGTTGAAGTTTCGATGTTGATAATTACTGCCATAATAAATGCAAAGTTACAATTTAAGACTCACATAAACCAATGTGTAAAGCGATTTTTTTTTGATTTTTTTGTTAAAAAACACTCAAAATCCGCCGAAGTTCTTTATCTTTGCAACTGAAGAGCCGCACGGAGTGGCTGTGAACTTTAACGAAACAAACTCTTACATATATGCTATTGTCAATGACCGGCTTCGGAAAAGCTGTAGCTGAAGTCGGCAATAAAAAAATTACAGCAGAAGTAAAGTCGCTGAATTCCAAACAGCTCGATTTGGCAGTTCGTGTGCCGTCGGTATTCCGCCATCTTGAACTTGATTTGCGCCAGCAGGCGGGTCATATACTGCAGCGCGGAAAAGCCGACATGCAGCTGACTGTGGAGAACCTTGGCAACGAAACCTCCAATCATCTCAACATAGAGGCTATGAAGATGTACAAAAGCCAGTTTATCGAGGCATCGGAAGAACTCGGTATTCCCGAACCGGCCGATTGGTATTCGGTGTTGCTGCGCTTCTCCGACTCGCTCAAGGCCGATAACGACAGTGCCGAGGCTACCGACGAGGAAGCGGCAGCAATGCTGCGAGTGGGCGTCGAGGCCACCGAAGCGCTGATGGAGTACCGCCGTGTCGAAGGCCGAAAACTCGAGGGTTTCTTTGCCGAACGAATCAGACGCATTTCGGAACTGCTCGGACAGATTGAGCCTTTCGAAAATGAGCGCGTGGAAAAAGTGCGCATGCGCCTTGAAGAGGCGTTAGCCAAGATTCCATCGGTAGAGATTGATAAAGGACGCCTGGAGCAGGAAATGATTTTCTACATCGAAAAACTCGACGTCAACGAAGAGAAACAGCGTCTGGCACAGCATCTGAGCTACTTTATCGAAACCATGAACTCAGCCTCTCCCGGCCAGGGTAAGAAACTCGGTTTTATATCGCAGGAAATGGGCCGCGAGATAAACACACTCGGTTCGAAATCGAACCACGCACAGATGCAGCGCATAGTGGTGATGATGAAAGACGAACTGGAACAGATAAAAGAACAGGTACTCAACGTATTATAATATGGAAGGCAAAATCATAGTAATCTCGGCGCCATCGGGCTGCGGCAAGTCGACAATCATAGGCCGTTTGTTCGACGGTGGCGACCTCAACATGCGCTTTTCAGTTTCGGCCACCAACCGCCAGCCGCGTCAGGGTGAGGAAAACGGTGTGCATTACCACTTTTTGTCGACTGCCGAATTTCGCGATGCCGTGGCTGCAGGCAAGTTCATAGAGTGGGAGGAAGTGTATCCGGGCCGTTATTACGGCACCCTGCGCAGCGAAATCGACAACGCCATTGCCCGCGGCGAGAACGTGATACTCGATATTGATGTCAACGGCGGCATCAATGTAAAGAAAATCTACGGCGACCGTGCCTTCACTCTGTTTGTGCAACCGCCGAGCATCGACGAACTGCGCCGCCGCCTCGAAGGCCGCGGCACTGACTCTCCCGAGGTTATCGACCAGAGAGTGGACCGTGCCGGCTACGAGATTTCGCAGGCTCCGCAGTTCGACTGTGTGGTGGTGAATGACAATCTCGACAAAGCCGTGGCCGAGGCCCACGACATCATAGCAAAAACAATAGGCTGATGGACGAAGAAAAGGAATGTATCGGCATATTCGGCGGCTCGTTCAACCCTGTACACAATGGCCATCTGATGTTGGCATCGTATCTGGCCCAGTGGGGCTACGTCGACGAGGTATGGCTGACATTGTCGCCGCGCAATCCTCTTAAAGACCCATCGCGTCTGTTGCCCGATATGAAGCGCCTGCAGATGCTCAACATAGCCCTGAAAGGCGCTACCGGGCTCGAAATCTGCGATATAGAACTATCCATGCCGCGCCCGAGCTACACCATCGACACCCTCGACCTGCTAAGCCAGCGATACCCGCGAAAACAGTTCAAGCTGGTAATAGGCAGCGACAACTGGCAGACCTTCGACAGCTGGCGCGATTACCAGCGAATACTCGACGACTACGGCGTGATAGTGTATCCGCGCCCGGGATTTCCGGTCGAAAACCCTAATGCCGACGGCATCGAGGTGGTGGAAGCACCTATGGTGAACCTGTCGAGTACTTTCGTGCGCGATGCCATAGCCCGAGGCAAAGACCTGAGTTTCTTCGTGCCTCAGGCAGTAAGCAAATACATCCGTGAAAACGGCTTATACCAGATAAAGAGCTCTAAGAAATGACACCCAATTCATTGGCTTTCATAGCCCTCTGCAACGAATATTGCGCCGCAGTGGAAAACGCCCGCGAAAGCGGCCACGACGGCTTTGTCGACTCCATGCTGCGTCTGCTGCCGCGCCTGTACATCACCGCCTCCGACCTTTCGGCCGACATCAGCGAGCCAGATGCCTACATAGCCGAGGCCCTCGACGAAGACTACTATGAGTCGGTGCGCAGGGCCATGGAAGAGGTGCTGGGCGAGGACGATGCCTACCTGGAGGTATTTGAGGAGGACATGAAGTACTCCGACACCCCTATCGCAGCCAGTGTGGCCGAAGGGCTTGCCGACATTTTCCAGGTGTTGTACAACTTTATCGACACCGTACGCGACGCCCCCGACGACCTTGCTGCCGAAGCTCTTGCTGCAGTAAAGGAAGACTTCGGTTCCTACTGGAGCAAGCCCCTGTGCAACGTGCTGCGAGCCCTGAATAATATAAAGTATTAAGCCCCCCTAAACCTTAAACCTTAAACATTAAACATTGATATGACTCCTCTTACCCGCGACCTCAGCGACTTCCTCGACGCCAGCCCGTGTAATTTCCTGGCAGTACGCAATCTGGCCGAGCGCCTCGAAGGCGAAGGCTTTGTGTGTCTTGACTTCCGTAACCGCGACGCCCTGGAAGCAGGCGGTAAGTACTACTATACCGTGAACGGTTCGGCCCTGATTGCCTTCATAGTAGGCGATGGCGAAGCATCCGAAGGCTTCAAAATCATATCGGCGCATTCCGATTCGCCCGGTTTCCGCATCAAACCGCACGCCGAGATGATGTGCCCCGGACGTATACTCAAACTCAACACCGAGGTATACGGCGGCCCGATACTCTACACCTGGTTCGACCGTCCGCTGTCGATTTCCGGCAGGGTGATACTGCGCAACGACGCCGACCCCCTGCGGCCCGAAATCATTACAATGAAAATCGACCGTCCTCTCCTGACAATACCACACCTGGCAATACATTTCAACCGCCAGGTCAACGAGGGCAACCCGCTGTCGAAGCAAAAAGACATGCTGCCGGTGCTGGCCAAACTTAACGCCGACATGGAGGCCGACAACTTTCTGCTGAAACTCATAGCCAACGAATGCGGCTGCGATATCAGCGACATTCTTGACTTCGACCTCACTCTATACGATACCACCAAGGCATGCACCTTCGGCGCCGACAACGAATTTATCAGTTCCGGGCGGCTCGACGACCTCAGCATGGTACATGCCGGACTGACAGCTCTGCTTGCCACTGACCCAGCCGGAAGCCGTACACGAGTACTGGCTATATTTGACAACGAGGAAACCGGCTCGGGCACAAAGCAGGGTGCGGCATCGCCAATACTCGACATGGTACTGCGCCGTGTGGTCGAAGCAAAGGGCGGCGACGAAATTTCGTATCAGCAGGCGGTGGCAAACTCTTTTATGGTGTCGGCCGACAATGCACACGCCGTGCATCCCAACTACGTGGAGAAGCAGGACCCCACCAATCATCCGGCTCTGGGCGACGGACCCGTGATAAAAATTAACGCCAACTGCAAATACATGACTGACGCCGACTCTGCCGCCGTGTTCCGCGCTATCTGCGAGCGAGCCGGAGTGCCTGTGCAGTATTTTGTAAATCACAGCGATGTGGCCGGCGGTTCGACCCTGGGCAACATACTGACCTCGCAGATACCACTGCGCGGTGTCGACATGGGCGCAGCCATATGGGCCATGCACTCGGTGCGCGAAACCGCCTCAGTGGCCGACCACGCGTACATAGTCGATGCGTTTACCGAATTCTACAACATATGATAACAGTTTATATTTATGAAAAAAATAATTATTTCGCTACTGATGGTATTGGCGGCAGTGTTCTGCCTGCAGGCCGGTACGCTCGGTGATGCGTTCGCCAAATACGTCTGAACTCGGCGCTTGCGAAAATGTTCAGGCAATAACTCCTACAGATAGTAGTGACGGCGTCCGGCTGTCGTTCGCGGACAAAGGTGTTAAACGATATAATACCCTTGCTTGTGAACGACAGCCGGACGCCGTCGCTACTACAAATTATTACAATCACATATCTGAATGTAAGGTGTATTAAATTCGGTAAAAATGATACAAGTTACCAACTTAACGGTAAGTCGGTCGTCATGTAAATTCGGTAATTTTGCATTATCAAAAGAAATAACTTAAAAACAAATTGAGATGATAGGCAATTTCACTTTTCACAACCCTACGAAATTATACTTCGGAGAAAACTCGTTGGAGAATTTGAGTAAAGAACTGGGCAAGTACGGAGAAAAAGTAATGCTGGTGTACGGTGGCGGCTCCATCCGCCGGAACGGTATTTACGATGCGGTACTGACAGAGCTGCACAAAGCTGGCAAACAGATAGTCGAACTGTCGGGTGTCATGCCCAATCCCACCATCGAAAAGGTGATGGAGGGCGTGGCACTCGCAAGAAAAGAGGCGGTGGATTTTATCCTTGCCGTCGGTGGAGGTTCCGTCTGCGACTATTGCAAGGCGGTAGCCGGTTCTACCTACTGCGAGCATGACCCGTGGGAATATTATTTCAATAACTTCGGGGAAATGACCTGCCGGTGGATTCCGGTCGGCTGCGTGCTCACTATGGCTGGAACGGGTTCGGAAATGGACAGTTGTTCTGTAATCTCCAATCACAGCGAAAACCGTAAGAAGTTCTATTACTTCCGCAATCCCGATTTCTCAATTCTAAATCCGGTTTACACCTATACAGTGCCCGAACACCATACGGTGGCCGGCATATACGACATCATGTCGCACATATTGGAACAATACCTTTCAGGATCGGATGATAATACGAGCGATTACATTGCCGAAGGGCTGATGCGCTCCCTGGTTGTCAGTTCCCGGAAAGTGCTCGGCAATCCGGAGGATTACGAAGCACGCAGCAACATCATGTGGACTGCGACATGGGCTTTGAACGGGCTTCTCGCCTGCGGTAAACCCACCGACTGGATGGTACACATGCTGGGACAGGCCGTAGCCGCCTATACCGACGCCACCCACGGGCATACGCTTTCGGCTGTCAGCGGGGCTTATTACCGTCTGCTCATCGGGCGTTCCGAAGAGGCGGTGAAGAAATTCCGCCGGCTTGCAACCGCCGTGTGGGATATTGTTCCGGCCGGAAAGACGGACAAGGAAATAGCGCTGGAAGGACTCGCACGTATGGAGGCATGGATGCGGGAACTGGGATTGGCCATGGACATCACGGCTTGCGGTGCCGATGCGTCGCAGCTCGAAGGCATGGCAGATGCGTGCCCCATCAACGAAAGCAGCTATGTAATTCTTACCCGTGAGGATGTAATCGAAGTGTTACGTCAAAGTCTTTAATAATATTTTATGAGCCGAATTATTTTAATCTCAATATTCAGCATTCTGACATTCAATGTTATGGCACAGGAAAAGATAGTACAG
>CAJTRC010000063.1 GCA_910578365.1 uncultured Muribaculaceae bacterium | reverse complement strand
GGTAATCATGATACAGTATTTATTGTTTAGTACCTCTAAATTACTAAATATCAGTAATATTACCAAGAGAATCGGCAACTTTTTTAAGCTGCCGATTCAACTTTTTTATGGTGTTCCTTATCCCGAACTCGCGTTAATAATGATGAGCGGGCTGTCCGGATTTCGGACAGCCCGCTCTTTGGTATTATATAGTAACGTTATTTGAGAGTGAAGGTCTGCGACTGCAGGCGTTCGCTGTCGGGGCCGACCATTACGGCGAATTCGCCGGGTTCGGCCACATATTCGAGCTCGAAGTTATAGTACTTCAGCAGGTCTACTGTTATGTCGAAGTCCACCACGGCAGTTTCGCCGGCCTTGATGTGTACACGCTTGAAGCCTTTGAGCTCCTTGACGGGCCGTGCCGAAGTGCCTACCATGTCGCGGATGTAGAGCTGTACAATCTCGTCGGCGTCATACTTGCCGCTGTTGGTAACTTTCACGCTGGCGCGGATGCTGCCGTCGGCAGTCATCTCGGTGGCCGAGAGGGTAAGGTCGGAGTAGTCAAAGGTGGTGTAGCTCAGGCCGTAGCCGAAGGGGTACAGGGGCGAGTTGGGCGAGTCGATATATCCGCTGCGGAACTTCTCGAACTTCACATCCTGCTGCTTTGGCCGCCCGGTGTTGAAGTGGTTGTAGTACACCGGAATCTGGCCCATGTTGCGGGGCATGCTCATGGTGAGTTTGCCCGAGGGGGCAACATCGCCGAATACAACGTCGGCAATGGCGTCGGCAGCTTCCGAACCGCCGAACCATACATTCATTATAGCGGGTACATGCTCACTTTCCCAGCTAAGTATGGTCGGACGGCCCGAGAAGTTAAGCATCACTACAGGCTTGCCTGTGGCAAGCAGGGCCTCGAGCAGGCGGCGCTGGGTATCGGGCAGCGAAATATCGCTGCGGCTCGACGATTCGCCGCTGAATTCCGACGACTCGCCCAGAGCGGCTATAATGACATCGCTCGAACGGGCCACGCTCAGAGCTTCGGCCAGCAGTTGCTGCTCGGAACGTTCGTCGCGCATCTCGCGGCCGAACATGGTGGCGTTTGCCTCAAGTTCGGCATCGGCGGTAAGGTTCGAGCCTTTGGCGTAGACTACAGTGGCACGGTCGCCCACGGCATCGCGCACACCTTCATAGAGAGTTTTGTATTTTTCGGCTGCGGCGGCCACGCTCCATGTGCCGGGCATGTTGGCGCGGGTGTTAGCAAGCGGACCAATTACGGCTATGCGACCGCTTTTCTGCAGCGGTAGCAGATTGCCTTCGTTTTTCAGCAGCACAAAGGTTTCGGTAGCTATCTTGCGAGCCTCACTGCGGTGTTCGGGAGTGTAGATGTCGGTCTTTTCGCGTTCTTCCGATATATACTTGTAGGGATCCTTGAAAAGGCCGAGTTTGTATTTTGCCTCAAGTATGCGGCGTACGGCGGCATCAATCTGACCTATGTCGACCAAACCTTCGTCGAGGCTCTTTGCCAGGGTGCCATTGAAGCCGTCGGCCACCATGTCCATATCGGTACCGGCTTTCAGAGCCAGAGCCGATACAGTCTGCAGGTCGCCCAGACCGTGTTCAATCATCTCCGAAATGGCGGTGTAGTCGGTAACTATAAAGCCGTTCCAGCCCCATTGATCGCGGAGTACATCGGTCAGCAGCCAGCGGTTGGCAGTGGCCGGCACGCCGTCGACGGTGTTGAACGAGGTCATAAATGAGCCTGCTCCGGCCTCGGCACCTGCCTTATAAGGCGCAAAATACTCGTTGAACATACGCTGTCGGCTCATATCCACGGTGTTGTAGTCGCGGCCTCCGTCGGGTGCGCCGTAAAGAGCGAAGTGTTTCACACAGGCCATGATTTCGTCGTTGCGCTCCAGATTGTCGCCCTGATAGCCGTGAACCATGGCACGCGATATGGCAGCACCAAGGAAGGGGTCTTCGCCGGAGCCTTCCGAGGCGCGGCCCCAGCGTGCGTCGCGGCATATGTCGACCATGGGGCTGAAGGTCCAGCAGATACCGGCTGCCGAGGCCTCGATGGCGGCTATACGGGCCGAGCGCTCGATGGCGGTGGTATCCCATGAGCAGGAAAGGCCCAGCGGAATGGGGAATACGGTTTCGTAGCCGTGGATAACGTCCATGCCGAACAGCAGAGGTATGCCCAGGCGGCTTTCCTCCACGGCAATGCGCTGCAGTTCTTTGATTTTTGCCACGCCCTTGATATTGAACACGCCACCCACCTGGCCTTTGGATACCATGGTGCCGATGTTGCTGCTCTGGGCCTGTCCGGTGACGATATCGTCGGACGCCGGAAGGTTCAGCTGGCCGAGTTTTTCCTCAAGGGTCATTTTGCCCATGAGCTCGTCGATGAAGGCGTTCATTTCCGAATCGCCGCCCGACTGCTTCTGGCCGCATGATGCCATGGCAGTCAAAGCCAGCGCCGCGGCAGCCGAGTAAATTATGGATTTCAGTTTCATATATGGTAATTAAACGGTTTTCGGGTTATTATATAGCGCAGATAACAGGTTCTTAGTGTTTTGATGTTTCGAAACCGAGTTTACGCAGGCCTTCCTGTATTTCAGGCGCCCCCATAAAGAGGTTCCATATAAGGCCGCTGCGGTAGTTTTCAATCATCGGTGCTATGGTCAGCTGGTCGATGGCCAGATAGCGGGGGGTAATCCAGTTGTCCTGCTCGCTGAAGGCGTCGTAGAAGCCGTATTTGCCACGCATCTGCTGGCCCTTGGAGTAGAAATATCGTGCGGCGCGCATCGATTCTTCGGGAGTATAGGGCATTGACGACAATGCTGCTGTGGGGGTAATCACGCCGAGGTCGTTGTTGGGAGCATGGGCCGAGTATCCGGCGGTGGAATATGAGGCGGTCAGACCCCAGCAATCCTCGCCATAGCCCTTGTAGTTATGTGGATTGGAAACGCAGTAGAGATAGTTCGACTTGGCGTGGTTTACGTTCAGCTGCCAGTAATCGGCATATTGGTCCTTGAGGCCGCGCGGGTCCAGGCCTATATATGAATAGTGACTCCAGAACAGGGGGCCGCCGGTAGCTTCGGCGCCATTGTGTTTCAGTATCAGGGGCAGGCCCATGAACTTTTTGTCGCTCACTATGCCGCCGTCGCGGGCCCAGCCTTTGTGGTAGGCCGAGGCCGGTATGCTGTGTGTGGGCGACGATGCTGCCAGCACGTAGGTAATCAGGCACTCGTTGTAGCCTTCGAGCGGGAAGTTCATCTCCCACTGGTATTCGGGCGACCAGTGCCAGTACAGCACGTCCCGGCCTCCGCGGGTGTACCAGTCGAATTCCATGTCGCGCCACAGTTTGTCGATACCCTCGGCTACCTGCTTCTCCTGCTCGTTGCCGTCTTTGAGATACTCGCGGGCGGCCAGCAGACTTGCCATCAGGAATGAACTCTCCACCAGGTCGCCACCGTTATCTTTCTGGCCGAAAGGCTTCACCTTGCCGGTGGGGCCGTCGAGCCAGTGAGGCCATACACCGTGGAAACGGTCGGCTTTGCCCAGATAGTCAACTATTTTGGCCAGACGCTCCGCACCCTCGCCGCGGGTAATGAAACCCCGGTCCATGGCGGCTATGATACCGGCGATACCGAAGCCCGAGCCGCCGGTGGTAATTACCTGTTTGTCGTTGTCGGGGTACACATTGTCCATGTGGATTCGTTCCGGAGCCAGGCCCGAGGTAGGTTCGGCACCCTCCCACATGTAGTTGAAGTGGGTGCGTTGGAGCCAGTCGAGAAATTCGTCATCGTCAGCGAAGGCGCTTTCCTCGTTGCCGGGTTTCTTTTCCAGCTCTTCGTCAGATGCTTTGGTACAGCCGGTGCAGGATGCAAGTCCGAACGATGCGAGAGCTACAAATAGGAATTTAAAGTTCAATCTCATGTAGTACTGTTTAATCTATTTAATCGGTTTAATTGCTTTTGAAATATCGGAGCGTCCGCTCTCGCCCAGAGCCTCGATGGCAAAATAGTAGTCGCTGTCGCGGTCAAGGCCACGCATGTCGTAGCTTGTGCCGTCGAGTACGGTTATGGCGTTATAGAGTTTGTCGGGCGCTATGCCGTAATATACATTATATCCGTACGCTCCGTCGACAGCTTTCCAGCTTATCATGGCATTGCGAGGGTCGGTTTTGGAGCGTACAGCCTTCAGGCCCTTGGGGGTGGCCGGCGCAGGGCCGTCGGCATTGCCGAACACACGCAGGCCCGATACTGCAAAATGGCCGGTGGGCATGTGCAGGTTCTCCACCTTTATATGGCGTGTCTGCAGCGGGGTGGCCAGCTCTATATAGTCGTGGGGCACATCTTTGTCGTTGTCGCTCTTGTCGGCTATCAGAGTCCAGTCGCTGCCGTTGTCCGAGGCATACACGCGGTACTGGTGGTAGAGGTCGCTGGCTCGGTCGTGCTGGTCGGTCTTATGGTCGTAGTGGTTGAGCTGTATGGCTCGCACAGTCACAGGCCGCAGCAGGTCAACGGCAATCCATTCGCCGGGTGCGCTGCCGGCTGCGGCCCAGTATGTGCGCATCGACTCGTCGGTGGCGTTTGCCGCCACATATGTGCTGTCGGTCGACGATACCGTCACCGGTTTGCGGTAGCTTAGCAGCATCCAGCCGGCGAAGCGTGCGGCCGGATTGGCTATGTTGTGCAGAGCGTTGTAGTTGGGATAGTCGCCGAAAGCAGCCGAGGAGTACATCACGCCGTCGGAGTCGAATGCCGTGGGGTATAGGCCGATGCGGCGCTCGAACTTGTATTTGAGCGACAGCATGCAGGTGGATACATGCCAGTAGTTGCCGTTGGAGTCACGGAAGGTGCCTCCGTGGCCCGAGCCTTGTACATATCCGCCGGGCTTGTAGCTCATGGGGTTATGCTTCTGATATACAAAGGGACCAAGAGGGCTGTCCGACACGTACACGCCGTCGGCGTATACCTTGAACTCGGTGCCCGGCGCGCCGTACTGCAGATAGTAGCGGCCGTTGTGCTTGGTCATGTATGCACCCTCGGTAAATGGGGCCAGGGTGGAGGTGTCGTCGTTGTTCATGCCAAAGCGTTCCCAGCCGTGTTCGTCGGGATGCAGGGCCATGACATCGTGTATTTTCGATACCGGGTAGAAGTCCTGACGGCTCACCTGTACTCCTTTGAGCGGGTATTCGTTGCTGGAGCCGTAGTAGAGATATAGTTTGCCGTCGTCGTCAAGAAACAGGCAGGGGTCCCACGAGGGAAGGGCGTTGCGGTCGACGGCGCGGCGGAATTTTCCTGATTTGGGGTCGGTGCTGTACCATACGGGCAGGCCCTCGTAGGTAGAACCGGTGTAGAACAGGGTGTCGCCGCTGACATATGCTGCAGGGGCGCACTGGTCGTCGTCGGTCGGACGGCGTTTGAACGAGGCCAAAGCGAATTCCCACTCGGTGAAGTCGCGCGAGTAGTGGAATCCGTCCTGATTGGTTGAGAAGAGGAAGGCTTCATTGCCGTACATCAGGGCCATGGGGTCGGCCGAAGAGCGGAACGAGCCGTTGGGCCGTACATTGTTGTTGTAAGGCTCGAAGTTATAGCTGATGTTGATGGGGTTGCAGAAAGTCTGCGGCTTATAGTTGTCGTGGTCGTACCACCGGGTGGCCACGGCCTTGGTGCGGGCTTGCAGAGCGCGAGGCCCGGCGGGGCGAAGCTGCACACGTACGCCATCGGTGCGGCCTGCGGTGGAGTGGTTTTCCAGCTGCATGCCCGGATAGTATACGTAGAGGGCGGTGTCGGCCGGCGAGCCGGTGATGCTGAAACGTCCGTCGGCATCGGTTGTGGCATGTATGGGGCTGGCGAAGAACATTACAGTGGCGCCTTCGAGAGCCCGGCCATCAGGACCACACACGGTGCCCCGTATGGTATGCTGCGGAGTTACGGTGATAAAGTAGTCGCTTACCTGCCCTTTGACCACCCTGATTGAATCGGTGGCAGCCGGGACAGTCAGCGCTGTCAGCGCCATTGTGGCGAGGATGATGGATAAGCGTAAGTTCATGGCATCGGATTATTGAAAAGCAGCGCGGTGCGCGATGCACCGCGCTGCCATATTGATTATTAGAACAGTGTCAGAGTGGTGAATGGCTCGTTCAGCAAGTCCGGAGCCAGGTCGAGCTGAGTCTGGGGTATGGGGAAGTAGGTTTTGTCAGCAGTCCATCCGTTGGGACCCAGAACCGATGCAGCTTTGCCGGTGCGGACAAGGTCGGCATAGCGCTCGCCCCATTCGCAGCAGAGCTCCATGCGTCGCTCATCAATAATCTGGTCGACGGTTACGTTGGTAAGCTCAGGCATGTTGGCGCGTTTGCGTACAAGGTTGAAAGGAGTGTCGCCGTTCTCGCCAAGACGCACCTTTGCCTCGGCGTTCATCAGCAATATGTCGGCGTAGCGCAGTATGCGCACATTGTTGTTGCTGCCGTAGGTGGTTCGACCTTCGGTAAACTGATCGAGCGGCAGGTACCATTTGCCGTTCCAGATATTGGTGTTGTTGGGGTTGCCGGCTGGTTTCACCAGGTCGCCTGAAGGGGTTGTGGTGCCGCCCACCAGGAAGGAGGTGGTGGCGCGCACGGTTTCACCGCGGTCGATGGCCCAGTTATAGAAGCTGTCGAAGTAACCCACGAAGTTCCAGCCGCCGGTGCTCTTGAGCACGGTGTTGTCGTTGCTGATGGTGGGGCCGGCGCAGTTGAAGAACTGGTCTACGCCGATATAGTCACCCGAGCCAAGGCCGAAGTCGGTTACCTGACATTCGGCGAGCGATTCGTTGCAGAGGCGTCCGGGTATCTTCCACATTTGGTAGTAGTCGGGGTAGAGCTGGAACAGGCCGCTGTTTATCATCTCGTCGGTGAGAGTCTTTACCTGCTGGTAGTTGCCCAATTGCAGATATATTTTTGCGGCGAGGGCCTGCGCGGTGTAGCCCGAGAACGCGCCCATGTGCTCCATCTGGTTGGGGCGTACCTTGGGTGTGTTCTTCATGGCGTAGTCGAGGTCAATTAGCGCGTACTCATACACCACTTCGCGTGTCGAGGGGGTAAAGTTGTCTTGATAGTTGTTGTTCAGAATAGGCACATTGCCGAAGAACTGGGCCAGGCGGTAGTATGCCAGGGCGCGGATTATGCGCACCTCGCCGCAGTAGCTGCGGTACTTGGCCATGTCGTTTTCGTCGCTGATATGCTGTGCGTAGTTGTCGAGAATACCAAGGGCCTCGTTACAGATACGTATCATCTGATAGTAGTTGCGCCAGGTTTCGTTCACGCCCCACCATGAGCTGTTGTACTGGTAGGCGTTGCCCATGGTCACAAGGTCGCCCTGGTCATCGACACGGCCCGACCATACATCGCCGTCGCGGATTACAGTCATCAGATTTACAATCCAGTGCATGTTGTTGGTGCGGATCGACGAGTAGCAGCCGCTGACGGCTCCGTACATGTCTTCGGTGCGGGTATAGTCGAGGCTCTCGCCGGGCAGAGTCTTTTCCGGTTCGATGTCCAGGTAGTCGCAGGAGGGCAGAGCCACCATGGTAAGGCTCAAAGCGGCTGCGGCGAATATGTTTTTGAAATTTATTTTCATTGTTGATAGTTTTTAGGCATTAGAAATCAAGCTGCACGCCGAAAGTGAAAGTAGAACTGAGCGGGTACACCTGGGTATCCCAGCCCTCGGCGCCGTCGGCTCCGGTGAGTTCGGGCGAGAAAGTGTTGGCTTTGAAGAACGAGAAGGGGCGGTCGGCGGTAAGGCTCAGACGCACGCCGGGCATGGTGTAGTTGCCCATCTTGATGTTCTGGAAGGTGTAGCCCATGGTGATATTTTGGATGCGGAAGAAGTCGGCCGATTCAACAAAGTAGCTATTCGAGGCTGTTGCCGACGAACTTACGTTCCAGCTCTTGGTCAGTGCCTTGGCCGAGGGATATTCGTTGGTCGAGCCGGGGCCGGTCCAGCGGTTTACGTACTGGTCGTGGTCGAAGTTGTAGTTGCTCTGTGCGAAGCGCAGCTGGCGTTTGCGGTTGAACATCTTGGCGCCGGCCTGGCCATAGGTGCTGAGGGCGAAATCGAAGTTGCGGATTGAGAAGCCGAAGTTGAGTCCGTAGCTTACCGAAGGCAGGTACGAGCCGAGTGTCACGCGGTCGTTGCCGTCAATCTGGCCGTCATTGTTGATGTCGCGGTATTTGAAGTCGCCGGGTTCGAGGCCGTTGGCCACGGCAATGGGGTCGGCCTTGATTTCTTCTTCGGTCTGGTAAATGCCTTCAACTTCATATCCGTAGAAGGAGTTCATGCGCTCGCCTACCATGTTTACAGTGCGTCCGCCGATAATGTACTTCAGACCGCCGCGGAGAGCTTTCACACGGTTGTGGAGAGTGGAGAGGTTGGCTCCGATGTAGTATTTGAAGTCGCCTACACGGTCGTTCCAGTTTACGGAAATGTCAACACCGGTGTTGAGAATCTTGCCCCAGTTGCCGGCCAGAGCATTGCCGAATATGGGGGTTGAGGGCGAAATCACGGCCTCGGTGGTGAGGCGGTAGAACCAGTCGAGTTCGGCGCTAAGTCGGCCGTTGAGGGTCTGATAGCTCAGACCGACGTTGGTTTCGGCTACCTTTTCCCAGCGCAGCCAGCTGAAGAACGAGTTGTCGTAGAAGCCGGTCACAGGTGTGCCGATGCCGGTGCCCATTGAGCCGAAGATGCCCGAGGCTCCGTTGCCGGTGGTGATGGATGCGAAGCCGTCCGATGCACTCACCTTGTCGTTACCAAGAAGACCCCACGATGCGCGCAGCTTCAGGAAGTCGGCCCAGTTCTGTCCTTGCATGAACTCTTCGTTGCTGATGTTCCATGCGGCGCCTACCGAGGGGAAATAACCCCATTTCTCCTGATACTTCGACGAACCGTCGGCACGGAAGGTAAACATAAGCAGGTAGCGGCTGTCGAAGTCATAGTTCAGTCGGGTGAACACACTCTGGCTGCGGTAGCGTGTACCGTTGTCCTCGGCCTTGGTGGTGTCGCCATTGCCGTTCGCGAGGTACCACCATTCTTCGTTTTCGTAAGGTACATTCTGAGCGGTGCCTTTGAGGAAGTGGTAGCTTTCCTGACGCATGGAGTAGCCTACCATGGCGCCGAAGCCGTGCCGGCCCCATTTGTCCTTATAGGTAAGTACGTTGTCCCATACCCACTTGTTCCACTGGCTGTCTTCCTTGATAAGCTCCGATACCTCGCGGTGCTGGTTGTTGCTTACATAGTAGGGTATACCCATGTTAACGGCGCGGGTGGAGGCGAAGTCGTAGCCGTAGCTGGTCTTGAAGTTGAGCTTCTGGGGCAGGATGGTGAAGTCGGCGAAGAAATTTGTCATCGCCTGGTAGTTGCGGTTACGTGCCTTGTTGTAGAACGCAGTCGCAACAGGGTTGTAGAAGTTGTTTGTGAAACCGAGGATTTCGGGTGAAGCGAATTTCTCAGGGAATGTAGGTGCATAGTTCTGGTCATACACAGGCATGATAGAGGGCATGTTGAATGCCTGCTGCCAGGCGCTGGCGTTGGCATTGTTCTGGGTGCTGTTTGAGAACACGCCGTTGAAACCTACTTTCATCCAGTTGGTGGCCTCATAGTCGAGCTGTGCGCGGAAGTTCAGTCGCTCGTAGTCGTTGTCGGCCTTCATTATACCGTTTTGGTAAAGGTAGCTCATGCCCAATGAGTAGGTGGCGCGTTCGCCGCCGCCGCTGATGTTGAGGTTATGGTTGGTGATAACGGCGGTGCGCAGCAGCTGGTCGTACCAGTCGGTATCGGCATTGAATGTCAGGTTGTCCATATTGCCGCCGAAGTTGTCGACCGATGCCTGCAGGAAGCTGCTGTAAGCGTCGGGGCTGGCGTCCATGAGCATTTCGGCGTATTCGTGCGCGTTACACATTTTTAGCAGGTGAGTGGCTTTCTGCATACCCACATAGCCGTTGTAGGTGATTTTGGCTTTCTGGTGCTTGAAACCCTTCTTGGTGGTAACGAGAACCACGCCGTTGGCGGCCTTGACACCGTAGATGGCGGCAGCCGACGCGTCTTTCAAAATCGACAATTCCTGGATGTCATCGTTGTTAAGCCAGTTGATATCGTCGTAGAACATGCCGTCGACAACATACAGGGGCGAAGCAGCGGTAAAGGAGCCGATACCGCGAATCTGCACTGTGGGGCCTGCACCCGGAGCGCCCGAGTTGATGACGTTCACGCCGGGAACCTTGCCTGCCAGCGCTCCCATGGGCGACGAGCTGGGTATGTTGGTAATATCTGCACCGCTCACTGTGGTAATAGGGGCGGTAAGGTCCTTGGCTTTGGCCGAACCATAGCCGATTACCACCACTTCGTCGAGGTGCAGGTTGTCGTCTTTCATCACTACATCGAGATTGTTGCGGCCGTCCACCTTTATATCCTGAGTGGCCATGCCTACATAAGAAATGGTGATGGTGGCATCGGAAGGTACGCCCGGCAGTGTGAAATGGCCGTCGATGTCGGTGACTGTGCCTTCGGTCGAACCTTGTACATTTACGGATGCGCCTATTACGGGTTCACCGCCCGCATCGGTTACCGTACCTGTTATCGTGCGCTGTGCCATAGCCATGGCCGAGGTGCACAGTAGCGCGATCAGAAAAGATAAGATTTGCTTCTTCATCTGTGTTTGTTGTTGGTTTGGTATTTAGATTAACTATTTCCTTTTGGTATAGAATATTTGCAGCCCGCCATAATCGGGCAAAAGATTCGACGGCAAAATTAGATATTGATGCATTTCTTAGCAATTTTTCACCTACTACAATGATACGTCAGAGCCCGAAAATACTACGTTTTTACTACTTCGCCATGCTACAATATGTTGAATTACCGATAATTACCGACTGAAAAATTCAGTAAAAAACTTGCAGGGTTATTTTTTATTTGTTAACTTTGCAGCCAAGGCGCCTACCACAGCGGCGCCACTTATGCGGCTATGAAAAAACTGATTCTGCAACTGATTATCCTCTGCTGGGCTACTGTTGCCGGGGCTTCGCTCGACAGGCATTTCCTGCCGGTGGTGAGCAACTACAACGACAGCGACTACGGTGCCATGCTACAGAACTGGTGCGCCGTTCAGGATTCGTGCGGCGTGATGCACTTCGGCAACAATGCCGGTATGCTCAGTTTCGACGGCTACCGCTGGCAGCTTTCGAAGCTGCCACGAGGTACTATAGTGCGCGCGCTACTGTGCGAGGGCGACCGCATTTATGCCGGCACCTTCGAGAGCTTCGGCTACTTTCATCGCGACGAAAAAGGGGCCATGCGATATGTGCCGTTGGCCGACAGCGGCATGGGCTTCAACATGGCCAACGAAGAAATATGGAGCATACGGAGTATGGCAGGCAAAATTTATTTCCAGAGTTTTGTCAACATTTACAGCTACGACAGCAGCAGCGGCAAGGTTGAAGTGCTGCAGAGCGAGATATCCGAACGTCCTGATTTTGAGGGCGACGGCACGATGCGTCCGCTGTTTTGCTTCGACATCTGCGGCCGGCTGTACGTGCAGCGCACCAACGGCAGCTTTTACCGCTACGAACGCGGAGGCTGGCGGCGATACTGGCACATGAGCGCATTCGGCAGCCACATCATGGCTGTGAGTGTTCCCGACGATGTGCCTGACCACTGCGACAGAGTGCCCGACGGAACTCTGATTTTTACACAGGATCATCTTATTTTCCGCGTCGAGGATGGCTTTCCGCGCGCTTTGCGTACCGAAATAGACAGCGAACTGAAGTTCTGCCGCATAAACCGAGTGGCCGAAGCTGCCGACGGCACACTGTATGTCGGCACAGTAGGCAACGGCATATTCCATATCGACCGTAGCGGACGCAGGCTGGGTCATTTCGATTTATCCACCGGGCTACACAACAATTCGGTGCTGGGCCTCTGCTCCGATTCAGGCGGCAACCTGTGGGCAACACTTGACGACGGCATATCGCTGATACACACAGGACTGCCGTACCGTATACTGCGCACCGGCCAGGGTGGCCCCTATCTGGGCATGGTGTATAGTGTAGGGCGTCATAACGGCCACCTGATAGTCGCATCCAACCAAGGCGCATACGACTTTGACCCGGAGGCCGGTAAATTCTCGCTCATACCCGGTACCAAAGGGCAAAACTGGTGTGTGCGCAGCTTCAACGGCCAGACTTTCATAGGTGGCAACGACTGCACTCTCGCCATCGATTCCGAGGGCACGATGCTGTTGCGCCCGATAAGCGGTACCGACATCAAAAAAGCCACCATAAATGGCCGCGACATGCTGCTGCAGTCGTCGTACTACCCGTTGCAGTCGTATCTGCGCGACGACGACGGCCGTTGGCAGTACGCAGCGCCCATATCCGGGCTAAACGCGCCGGTACGTCAGCTCGAAGTCGACGCCGACGGCACCATCTGGTGCTCGCACCTTACCAACGGTGTGCTGAAAGCGCATATCACGGCGCCACGCGGCGGCAGTGAGCCATCCGTCACCTGCCGATTCTACCCCAATGTAAGCGGCGATAGCGTGCCAGCGCAGTGCTTTGTAATGAAAATCAGGGGCCGCATAGTGTTCGCGCAGGGCAACGGATTCTATGTCTACGACGAAGACAGCGACTCATTCCGCCCCGAAGACAAGCTGAACCGCTGTCTGGCCGGCCACTCCACCGTAAGGCATGCCGAAGCTGTCGACGACAGCCGCTTATGGCTGTCGTGCGCCGATTCGTACAACCTTGTGGAGTTCGCCCGGGGCGAATACCATATGCTGTATTCCATACCGGTGTCGATATTTCCACGGCAGAGCAACGGCGACAACTGCAGTATAACACACTTCGGCGACACCTGCCTGTTTACGCTCAACGACGGTCTGGGCATTGTTGATATGGCTTCGATATACTCTCCGCACCCTGCATTCAGACTGCGAATCAAGGCTATAGGCTCATACGACGCCCAAGGCAAGTTCGTACGGCTGCCTTTGAAGTCCGACGAAGTGCCAGTGCTGGCCGACAACAACATGCAGCTCATACTCAGCTATCCGAACTACGACCATACGCCGTACCGCTACCGTTTCAGAATCGACGGCGACGAGCAGTCCGACACACTGAGTGTCTTGCCCGAAATGACATATACCCGCCTCGGAGGCGGCAGCCACCGTCTGGAGTGTGCCGTGCTTGACCCCGCCGGCAAGGAAATCGACCTCGTCTGCTACAGCTTCGAGGTACTCAGGCCGTGGCCTCTGCGCTGGTGGGCCATTACCGCATATATATTGATTACGATGGCCCTGATTGCTCTGATAGCTCATCTTAACACCAGGCGGAGCATAAAGCGCCGCCAGCGGGAGTTCGACGAGGCAAAGGCCGAGCAGGACCGTCGTATACGCGAGCAGGCCCTGATTATAGCCGAGCAGCAGAAGCGGTTGCTGGAAAGCGAGCTGTCGGAAAAAAGCAAGGAACTGGCTTCGATGGCGCTGGGCAATTACGCTCGCAAGCAAGCTGTGGAGAACCTGCGCGCAAGTCTGGCCGACCAGCGCCTCAAGGGTACCCCCTCGCGCAATGCCGAGCGTGTGCTGCGCGAAATCAGCGACGAAGGCGACAGCCGTGTATTCTGGGACGTGTTTGAAAAAAACTTCGACCTTATCCACGAGCACTTCTTCCGCAATCTGCGCAAGGCATTCCCTGCTCTGACGGCATCCGACCTCAAGTTCTGTGCTTTGCTGCGCATGAATCTTTCGACAAAAGAGATATCGCGTTTCACCAACCTGTCGGTGCGTGGAGTCGAAACCGCCCGCTACCGTCTGCGCAAGAAGCTGGCCCTTGCCTCCGACACGAGCCTTGTGCAGTTCCTCATCGACTTTGTGCCTGAGGATGCCGCCATGGCGGCATCTCGGCAACGCGTTGCCGAGATGGATTCGATGTAAATGCCTGCCCCCTAAGGGACTTCTCAATAAGAGGGTGTTTAATAATAAATGTTAAATTCCCGGTGGCGTATCTTTTAGCAATTCAGCAAAAGAGACGCCAAGGCGGGGGTAACTTTAAAAATCCATTAATTCAAAAAATAATGTTGATACAGAAATTACCATTCCACTCG
>CAJTRC010000062.1 GCA_910578365.1 uncultured Muribaculaceae bacterium | reverse complement strand
TTGATCGTTTCAAATGTCGGGCGCTTGAAATAGCCCACATGCACCTCGTCGCCGTCCCGCACCTCTACTGCGAAGCTCTTGCGGTGCTTCTCCTTGAATGCCGCAACCTGCGACTCAGTCAGGGCGCCGTTAATAACTCTGGGGGTCTCGTTTGATGTTTTCATATCTTTAAATTGGGTGTTAAATGATTTTTAAGCGATTTTTAAAGTGGCCGTCAAGGGCGAAACCTTAACGGCCCTTTCCTTTTGTTTCCGGGGCGCGCTTTACGCAGTCGTGCCCCATTCGATATGTGAGGGAACCAGCGGAAGCTCAACCTCCTGACCCGTGTCGCCCTCCTTCCATTTGCGCGCGTTCGTCGGTATATGGCAGTTGCGGATCTTGTCAGTCACCACAATGCCGCTCTCCGGCAAATAGCTCACCTGAACTTCGATCACCGGCAAGTCTTGCAGGCGTCCGTTCACGCTCTGCGATTGCAGCGCCACAACTTCCTCATGGTATAGCGTCATTTTAGCCGACGGAGTGATGCGCCCTTTCGCACGGCCCACAGGGTAACGCCCGGCCCCGTACTTGTTCACTATCTCCTGGTCGTCGGTGTACTCTATCCCGGTAATGCCCGTTATAGGCACACCACCGACAAGCACCACTATGTCCGCCCACGCCACCAGCATACCGTTGACCAGAGGCACACCGTTTTTAATACTTACATTCATTGCTTTGGCTCTTTGGGGTTAGTTCATACGGATTTTGCAAACCCTATTTTAATTCTCACATGGCGCATCACAGGCACCGCCACGTTTTTAATCACAAATTCCACAAGCCCCGTGCTCGCCACGTCCTGCGCCGGGTCGACCTCTACCTTGTAGCCGCTAAGTTCCCCGTCGCGCTCCATCGCCTCCAGCGCCTGGTTGGCCACTGTTTCAAGGTGAGCCACGGTGTAGCTCGCAAGCTGCCCCGTAGTCGGGTCCACATACACGTTGCCGCCGAGTTCCGGCTTCACATACGTGCGTATGCCGCGCACAGCCTTGTCCATCGTGCGCACGCTCTCGATTGTCGCGTAGTCGCTTATGCCCGAGTCCATCGTATGGCTGTCGTTCATATAGCTACCGGCCTGCCCCGTATGCGTCACGAAAAACAGATAGCGCCCCGTCGTGTCCAGCGTTTCAATCAATGCCTTGTCGACATCGCGCACCAAAGTGCCGTCGCCGAATGCCGGCAGGCTCACGCCCGTCGGAAATTCCTTGATCCACGCTATGCACTGATGCACTTTCGCCCGGCTTAGCAGACCCAGCACCACGCCCAGGCCGCTGACACTCGCCTTGGCTGCGTTTCCTTTATCCTTGTACAGCTCCGCGCCCGTTCCGCTTCCGGTCTGACCGATTACCACACTCACGCGGCTTTGGTTAGCACCGGCAAGGTTCACCGCCTGCTGCTTCACGCTCGACACTTTCGGAGCGTACACAATCGACAGCTCGGCCTCTTCATCGGCCAGGGCGTCGCCAATCCCCTGTAAGGTCGTCAGCGCCTCGGCGCTCAGCGGTGTGTCGCCACACCACACGCCAATCTGGCGAATGCGGCCCGCCGCATAGTTCTGCACAGTCTTAAGCTCGGCGAATGTCTGCGCACCCTGAGGCTTCTCGAAAATTCCCACATAGAGGCTTACGGCCGGATTCAGCCTGTAGAGCTCGCTCAGGTGGTAGTGAAGCACTTTCACCGCCCAGCTCGCCGCGTCCGCAGTAATGCCGGCGGCCTCGGCTACGTCTATCGTGCTGAGCGCCTGCACACGCTCGGTCCTGAATGCGTCGGGAATGTCGCCCGCTGCCATGTAGAACACAAGGCCCGTTATATGGTCCTCGCCCGGCAACGTCTTCGGGACGTTCCCGTTCTCTCTCTGTATCGTCAGACTCGTTCCCATCACGCCTCCACTTTAAGAGGGGCGGCCCCCCCCAGATTCTTGGCGTGGGCGCGTGCGTTGCTCTCCTGGTCGAAGCACTGCCCGTCCTCTGTCACCCACACGCATTTAAGCCCGTGGCGCTGACAGGCGGCCAGTCCGATTGCATGGAGTGCGCCCGTGGCTTCCTTGCCCTTTGCGTGCTTGGCTTTGGATTTTTTGCTTTTAGTCTTATCCTCGGCAAGCATTTTGTCCGCTTCCTCCGAGCTCTGCGCAACAGGCCCCGACGCAGTTAACTCCGCTTCGGTGGGAACTTGCAATATTTCTTTAGTTTCGTCGCTCATGTTTTTTTGCGTTTTTTGATTTTGTAAAATATCCACCCAGCTGCCGCCAGGATCATGATTGCCGCCGCCCATGCCGCGCCCTGTTTCAGGCGCTCCCATAGGCTCGGCGCTTTGGTCGCCGTTACCGTCACCTCGTCCAGCTCGCCGCCGAAATATTCTAAGGCGGCGTCCTCGCTGGCCGTGGCTGTCGCAGTGCTCTGCTCCGTGGTTTGGCTCGTGCCGCGGCTGTCGTGCCGCTGCCGCACACGGGCCTTGACCGGCGGACGCCCTGTGTCGGGGTCTTTGGGCTGCGTGGTGTCGTAGATTTCAATATCCGTCACCGTCACGCCCTCCGTCTGCTCCGTCCGGGTCGTCTCGCGCTTTTCCTCGTTCCGGCTCTCGGACCGCTCCGTGGCTGTCACCGTCTGCGCCGCCTCTGTCCGGCTTTGCTCTGGAGCAGCAGCTCGTATTTGACAGGGCAACGGTCAACATGAGGACAGCCCCAAATGCGCTCCAGAGCCGTGTTGAGCCTCTGCACATCATTCCGTAAATTCGTTATTTCTGCTTTGAGCGGCGGAACAATACTCTCCATAAGTATATCCGCAGCCTTGCGCACATTCTCCAGCTCGTGGCTCTTGACCTCCGCGAGCTTGTCTTTCATCTCCGCCCGCAGCTGGTCCACCTCAGCCTGATACTTGGCGCGCATAAGCCGGCTGCCAACCCATGCCCCTACCGGGGTAGCGACCGCCGCAACAAGCGCCGACACTATGATTGTTATTATCTCGCCGCTCATTCATGTGGTTACTGTTTAATGCCCACCTGTGTGAGCCATTCTTTTACGTTGAAGCTCGGACACGCCTTGTTGGCAAATTCGTTGTGCCCGTGCACTGTCGCCCCGGGGTAGCGCCCGAGCAGCTCTTTCACGAGCTTTTCAAGCGCCGCACGCTGTGCAGCGGTGCGCGTGTCCTTGCTCTTTTTGTTCCAGTCCTTGACTGTCCGCGCCGGGCATCCGCCCACCAGACTGACACCGATTGACCGGGTATTGTGCCCCGTGCAGTGTGCCCCGGCTATCGCCTCGGGGCGCCCGGCATGGACTTTGCCGTCGCGCCCTATTATGAAGTGATAGCCGACATCCGAAAAGCCGCGGGAAAGGTGCATTTGTCGGATCTGCTCTACCGTGTAGTCCTCGCCCTCCGGCGTGGCCGTGCAGTGCAGAATTATTTGGTCCACCCTGCGCACGCTCCGGGTCACGCCCAGAGCCGTCCAGGTCTTGGCTCCGACCACACCGTCAGCCGTCAGCCCCTTGCGCTTCTGAAACTCTTTGACCGCTTCCTCGGTCAGCGGACCGAATATGCCGTCGGCCATCAGGTTCAGGCGTGTTTGCAGGGTCTTGACTTCCGCCCCGCGGCTGCCGCGTTTTAGTGTTGCCATTCAGCGCAAAGATTACACCGCTTTGTCGCTGACTATCGCCGCGCGGCAGTTGGTCTCACTCAGAGGCAGGCAAATGCCGTATTGCTCGAAGTTCACGAGGTTGCGGTGGTTTTGGGGATCGGTTTCTGCCTTGCTCCAGTAGAATTTTGTAGAGCCGGCGGCTTTCATCATGCGCCCGGCGTAGAACGCAACAGAGCTCTGCACGTCCGTAGCTGCCGGAACTGCGCCCCAGGCCAGTTTTTTGCCGGTAGTCGCGTTGTAATAGGGGGTGCCGTCATACTCATAAATGTCAAAACCATACAGGCGGCCGATTTTTCCCTCGGTCTGGTTGATGTTGTAGTGCTCTTTGAAGCGCTGTTCGGTCTGGAGCAGGTCGTTCACATGGTCGCTGCAAAGCACCAGCACACGGTCCTGCTTGGGGATTCCCATCTTGTCAAAACTGCGTTTGAGTGATAAAAGATCCGCCGAAGTCATCAGCTTGCGACCCTCCACAACGTCGCCGGTGGTACGGAGCACAGGGATATCGGCCATGTTTTCTGCCGGAGCGATTGCATGGATTGCGTGCTGCCCGAATGTCTCAACCAGGGCATCGCGGTGGCGCTCCTGCACACTCGCCATCTTGTCGTAACTGATTGCGTGCAGCTCGTCATCGGTCACAGGGGTTACCTCTGTGGTGAATTTGTCAAGGCTCACGGGCTTGTCCGCATCTTCCAGCGCTGTTATGGGGATTGGGTAGGTGGTATTGTTTACAAGCACCTTGGGATCGCCGCCGATTGCCACAAAGTGGATTACGTCATTGTTCACATGCTGGTTGTAGCTGCGGATCCTTGCAAGCCAGCCCCACGACTCCAGGGCGGTGCGGAATTGTTTGATCTGTTCGCCGGTCCATATCTCTTTGAGCACTCCGGCGCGGAGCGCTCCGGCCGGGGCCGCCCCCTGGAGGGCGAGTGCCAGCACATTGCCGGCAATGGCTCCGGCTTCGGGCGCGCAGCCGATTGCAACGGCGGCCGTAGCTCCGGCGGCCGCGTTGAACGCTACGGCCATCAACATGCAGCTGACAAGGCCGAGCACTTTCTTGAAAAGGTTGTTTTTGGGTTTCATCGTTTTATTTAATGGTTAATGATTTTCGGGTCATCGCGCCCTCATTCGCTCAGGGGCGGGCAATCGCAGCCATATTCGGCCTTGTAGAGCCGCATGTATTCTGCCGGCTGCTCTTTGCGGAGCTCAAGCAATTCCTCCCGGGGCACTTCGCTGAGCTTCGTGTAGCTACCGGGGCCTTTGCCAGAGCCCGGAGCGCTCTCCTTGCTCAGCCTAAGGATGTCAGTCGGTTTTACCTGGGCCTGCATAGTCTTGAATGTGTCTGTTAGCATATCCGCGCCTGCGGCCTTGCCGAGCTGGATATAGTGGTCGCGCTGCGCCGCCAGAATTTTCCTCTCGGCGATCGCCTGGTCCACACACTGGGTAACTGCCGCCAGCTGCAACGCCTCGACCTTGTCGGCCCGCATTTTCATCAGCTGGAGCGCGGCGGTTGCCTGTTCGTCGCTCGCTCCGTCGGGAAGCCCCAGGAGCGTTAACTGTTCTTTGTTCATTGCTGTTTTTTCATTTTGATTGTTATTGAGTTCGTCCCCCTCGCCAGCTTCGTCGCCGGGTTCGGGTTTTGTTCCTTTTTTCAGTTGAAGCAGGGGCAGTCCGGGGTTGTCCTCACCTGCGGCGAGTTTCAGCAGCTTGCCCTCCGCTCCGTACAGTTGCAGGGCTTCGTCGTTGCCGCCTATGTCCACAATGCTGACCTCTACCAGCTTTGACCGCGTTACGGTCACGCGCGTCTGTCCCGGGAAGCACCAGCGCGGGGTCAGGGGTGGTCTCTACCGTTTCCAGCCCGGCACTTGCCATGCGTAAAAAACCGTTTTCCCACTTGCTCTCTATCTGCTTGGCAAAGTCGTCGTTCTGGTCAAATACCGGCGTGCCTATCAGTCTGCCATCCTCTATGCGCAGATTTTCGACCTTGCCTATCGGCATAGCTCCCGGTTCCCAGCTCCTGCGGTGCATCCATAGCAGCACAGGATTGCGCTCATACTGGCTCTGGTCTATGCCCGAAGTCAATACACGGCTGCCGTAACTGTTCACGGCTTCAGTGGATATGATTACATCTTTCATTTTTCATTGTCGTTGTTCAAAAAGCCGGGGCGCGGCGGGGCGATGGGGGGGGGTGGATGGGGGGCCCGTCGCGCCCCGGGGCTTCGTTTGTTTTGACCGTCCGGGCTTGTCGCGCCCTTGCTGTTGCAAATACCGTGGGCGCCCGGACAGTCGGGTCATTTCAAAATTCTCGGTTTGTGGCGGAGGCAGGACTCGAACCTGCAACCTCCGGGGAATGAACCCGGCAAGCTACCAACTGCTCCACTCCGCGATATGGCTTTTAAGTCAGCAGCGCAAGTACAACCGTCCGCGATAGCGTATTGAAGCCTGCCTGTAAAGTTTCTAACTTTGCCGTAAAAATTGATTTATGGGAAAAGATGAACTTTACAGGCAGGTTTTCTAGTCATTCAAGCAACTGTGTGCCGAAGGAAGACAGCCGTCTTCGTTCCGAGCCTATTGCATAGCCAACGGTGTAGAGCAGAGTCAGATGCGGCAAGTGCTCAAGAGCGAGTTTCAGGATATAAAGACCTTGCCGGGATATTGTTGCGTAAATAGTCGCCTTTACGGGGAAATTTATGAGCGGTTCAAGCAATTATGCGCACAAGGCAGACAGCCCGGGACCTTATCTTCTTATTGCAGGAGTTTTGGTGTAACATACGGTCAGTTACATTCTTATTTGTATCGGAAGCATTTACGTGTGGCCGGATTGCCCGGATATACAGGACCGACAGGCACGGGTAACAATAAGTCACAGGAGGTGCCTTTCGAGGATGTCATCTTTGAGGAGGCCAGTTTTCTTCCGGCTGACACGGGCAATGTGATAACAGTAAAGGTCGACGGTCATGTGGCGGTCAGCTTTCCGGCTGATACTGATGTTGCTGTCATTGCAAAGTTCGTCAGAAAGATGAAAAAGGAGGACGACCGCGTGCGCGAGGATCATGCAATCCTGCACGGCACAACGCTGCCCCCATCCGACCCGTTCTGGTCGCTCTACCTGCCGCCGAATGGCTGGAACTGCCGTTGCACTGCCGTGCAGGTGCGCAAGGGCAAATATCCCCAGAGCGACCCGGCACTTTCCATGCTCCGCGGAAATAATTGCACCGAAAACGCCAAACAGCAGATTTTCCGTTTCAATCCCGGCAAGGATCTGCAACTGTTCCCGCCCAAACATCCGTATTTCAAAGCGCCCGAAGACGCTAAACAGGTAATTGAGCAACAGGCGGCGGAAAGAACGGAACATTACACAGAATATGAACGGTTAAAGGGCGACCCCAATTATACGGACGTGGAGTATGACCCCGTAACAGGCGGTGTCAGGGCCTCGCACGTTGAACACAATTTTAACGCTGTTGGTGGTAAATATGAGCTTGAGGCACAGTTAGCCGGATTCCGTGCCGGTCATATAGTGATTTTCGGCCCTGAAAATAATTCGGAATACCATAAACGCCACACAGAGGGAACATGGAACGGCTTGCAATTTGAGGTCGCAGGACGCGAAACAGCAACCACCAATAACATCAAACGCGGCCTTGAACACTGCGCGGATAAAAAAGGCACACAAATAGCTGTGCTTGATTTCCCTAACGGTGGTTTCACTCTTGAAAAATTCGATATTGCTCTACGTCGTTACATGGGACTGGAAAAACTTAACGACGGACAGTTCCTTAGGTTCAAAAAAATAATCTGCGTCCAAAAGGGGCAGATTGTGCACATGGTGGATTTATAAAAAAGAGCGGGACGCCCACAAACCGACAAAAAGCCGGAACGGTTGCACCTCCCGCACCGCAAAGTTAATAACAATTTTCCAAAACTCAAAGTTTTATGAAAAAAGTATTTGAAATAACACTGCGCACAGTGATACAAAAGCCGACCCGAAACACATTCCTGCTATTATGGCGCAGCCTGCGAGGGTCGTGTGCGGCGATTCCCATTCCGTCCCCGGGAATTTGCCCTCGCCCCTTACATACGCTTCTATTTGCCGCGCAATCTTCCATCGTTGCCGAAATTTATACACGTATATTATTAGACCGCTTAGACTCACCAGGCTCGACAATAACAACGAACCCACTACCCACAAAAGCAGGTCACGGCTTTGTGTCCGCTCTGCTACAAAAATCAGCAAAGGGAGCAACAGTGTCAGCAAAGATACTGACACGGTTAGAATATAACGAAGTGCGTCTGTCGATATACGCAGAGAATCTTGAAACGCTTCCACATAAAGCCCTTTAACGGCTTTTCTCATCTCTCTATCCATTTTGTTTCTTGGTTAAACGCCTGCAAATTTACAAATTTCAAATGACATTAGACGCCAACAAACTAAAAGCCGACATCCTCGACGACATGCGCGTGGACCTCTCCGAAGAGTTCGACCGCAACTTTGAACGTAAGGGCTTTTTCTCCGACAAGTGGAAGCCTCGCGCCCATGACTACCGCCGCGGATCCCTGCTTGTCGTTTCAAGTGCAATGCGCCGTTCTGCCAGGGGCGTAGTGTCCGGCAATGGCGTGCGCTTCTCGTCCTCCCTGCCTTACACCACACTACACAATGAGGGCGGCAAAATCATCGTTACGGCCAAAATGAAACGCTACTTTTGGTATAAGTACAAGCAAACCAAAGACGAAGCATGGAAAAGCATGGCTCTTATGAAAACAGGCAAGGTCATAACAATGCCCCAACGCCAGTTCATCGGCGACGGCCCCGACACACAGCGCATCATCCGGGAAGCAATCGACCGTAACCTAAAACAGTTCAACACCCAATTAACTGACTTTTTGCGACAATGAGAAAACAAATTTTCAAGGCTATTGCCGAAGCTGTGGCCACCGTTCCAGGCGTAGCCTTTGTTGACCTCTGGAACAACCAGGTCCAGGCGCTCAACGGCGGGGCGGCTTTCCCCTTTGCCGCCGTCTTTATTGAGTTTGAAGCTGTGGAGTGGAAGCAGCAGAACATGGGGGGCCGCCGGGGCGCGCTGGCTGTGCGCCTCCATATTGTAACCCGTTCCGTTGCCACTCACGGCCACAAGGACCCACGCATAGATGATGCCCTGGCCGTGTTTGACCTGCTCGATGGCATTAACAATGCCATGCAGGGATTGCGCGGCGACAATTTCTCCGGCTTCATGCTTACGACCTCGGCAACCAATCATGATCATGCCGAAATTGTCGAAAATGTGGAGCGTTATGTCTGCGGTGTGCAGGACATAACAGCCATGCGCCCCGTCAGAGCTGTTTCCGGCCTCTCTGCCGCGCTTTCCAATCGCGACTAATACAACAACGCCCCCGGCGGCTTCCATGGCCGTCGGGGGTGTTTTTACAGGTTGTCAACCTTTAACTCGGCTACTATAAGTCGTCAAATAACGACGGGGTCTTGTCGGGTGACCGCTCAGTGTCAGGGTCAAGTCCCAGCATGTTCAGATAGGTGCGGTAACAAATGCCGAACTCCGGCTCTATCCAGCGGCGCCACACTGCTTTGTAGCATTTGGCCTGATTGCCCGCCTCGTAATGCAGGGCCGTAAGGGCTTTGACTTTTTCTGACCGCGCCAACGTGCTTTTATGCCGCTTTTTATTTGCCATTCTCGACTATTTTTACTAACTTTGCACTGTCCTTTTACATCAGGCTCAGCGCTGACGTCAGTTACTCCGGTGGCTCGTTGGCGCGGTCTTTTTTTTATTCGGCCGCTTCCGCCTCGGTTCCCTCTGCTTCTGCATCAGGCTCCGAGGCTGTTTCATTTTCCGGCAACAGGTCCACGTCGGTTATGCTCAGCGGTATGTTGCGCCAGGCGTTACCGGTCGTTGTGTCGCGGTACTGCGCGCGGATATAACGGCGTGTTTCTGTAGGCTGGTAGCTCTCGCGGATTATCTTAACAGCTTCGATAAACTGTTCGTCCCGGCTCTCGTCGGCCATCTTCTGGAGCTGGAGCACCTTACTGGCGTTGAGGTTCCCCTGGCGGTCCTTGCTCAACAGTCGCAGCACGGTGTTGACAAGCGTCTTGCTCTTTTCATCTGTCGCCAGGCTCTCCAGATAGCGGCGAACCATTGCTATGCCGGCCTCGGCCATGTCTGTCCAGCCGTCTACAGTATTAACACCCAGCGTCAGGCGCAATGTGCTTTCGCTGTTCGTAAATGTGTGGCTGAACTGTCCGTCCTCTTTGAAGCCCACAACCTCGGCTTTCATGTCAAGCACAGCGGCGAAGTTGCCGAATGTGGCGTCCTTGACTGTCTTAATCTGTTCGCTCAGGGCGCGAAGCTCCGGCACTGCGGCGGCAAGCTCATCGTCTACCATCTGCTGATAACTTGCCCGCTGTGCCTTGCGGGCCTCTGCTGCTTTCTGTTTGGCCTTTTCGGCCTGAAACGCCTGGAATGCCTTGAACTCCTCGGCGCTGATTGTTACCTGTTCACTCATTTTTAACGGTGTTTAAGTGGTTATTTAATCGATTTTCAATCGCTCTGCAATTAGCAGAGAAATTGTGTTTAACTGCTTGGGTGTTCTGTCCTTTTACACCGGCACAGCGTTGTTCATCGAATAGCTCCGCGTCTGCAGAGTCAAAGTTGAGCGACCCCGCCTCATCACTCGCCCACCATGCCAAGGCGTCCAGCAGTTCCACACGCGCGTTGTCGCTCATGCTCTCCGTCTGCTCCAGCACATAGGCTTTAATTCGTTCCAGATCCTTGCTCATGTCCTTGTTATGAATATGTTTCCGGTTGGTATGAATTGCCGCAAATGGCTTTCATTTCCAACCTTTTCACCTACTAAAATTAAATCGTGAGTTTCTTTATCAAATTGGACTAATGGGAACCAATAGTCATGAACCTGGCAGCTCTTTACTAACTGCCAATGGTTTTCAAGATCTATGCTGTCTGATATTTCCCATTTTCGGCCAACCCTTACACGGTAGCCGTCATATCTTGGATATGCTACCCCGTTTAGGAATTTGAAAATTTTCTTTTTCATTGATTCGTTAATTTAGTGTCGGGTCAAATCGCCTTGGCGCTTTGCCTTGGCAAAGAATCTCGCCCCCGGCACTGTAATGCTGCATAAGCAGTGCGTCGGTCAGTGCATCAACCGCGCGGGCGTCCTTGACTTTGTTGTTAAATGTCGCTATGAGGTTGCGCAGCCGCTCCCTCGGTATCTTGTTGAAGTCATTATAACCGCTGGCGCGCATCGCAATGCCTTTTATTATCGAAATATTGCTCTGCTGCTTGGTTTCCCGAAGCCAGCCGCCTATTGCCGCGATCACCTGCTTGCGAAGCTTGTCAAGCCTGGCCGTGCCCTGCTTTTCATCCACCTGCTCGCTCAGCTTCGCACAGATGTCTATGAGCTGGTGCTGGGTCAGGTCGCGGCTGCTCTCGACACCCCAGCTTGCCAGGATTGCGCGCTTCGCTTCATCATCAAGCCCCAGCACCGTGCAAAGGGTGTGAAACTTTTTCACGAGGCCGCGGTGGATTTCGTCCATTGTCCTATTTTCTTTTTTTGCCATGGTTGTTTTATTTTATTTGTTCAGCCCAATACTCTGCGGCTCCCTGCTCCCAGATTATGAAGTCAGCGCCGCCCTCGCCTTTATCCGGGTCCTCGTAGCGCGTAGTAACAAACGCTTTGTAACCCTCAACCTTGATTTTTATGTCAGCATCATAGCGTATATGTTTTGCCACACTTCCGGCGGGGTCTTTGCCGGCCTTGTCAGCCTGGCTTATAAATATGAAAAGTTTGTCCGGAAAGTCATCTTTAAGGTCCCCGAATGTCTGGGTATAGAATTTTTTCAAATACTGCACGCTGTCAATTACGATTATGTCCGGGCTTCTGCGCTTCGACAGCCGGGCGCGTAGCTCGGCGAGGTTCTCTTTGTCAAGCAGTATTATATTGCTGCCCGCTTCGGCCATGCCCACGCGCTCCCATGCCTTTTGAAGCGACAGGCTCAGACCCTGCTCGAGGCTGTCATACGCCACGCGGCCAAACCGCGCCAGATACTTGCAGAGCATGAGCGTAAAAGTGGTCTTGCCGCTTCCGCTCCCGCCCCATATTATCCATGCCCCGCGCAGCTCCGGACGGCCGAAGCTCGCCAGATATGGCCCGGTGAACTCCGCCGTCTCAAACTGCGCCGCAAGCACGTTTTTGTTACTTATCGCTCTGCTCATAGTCTATTACATTCTGCTGACTTGGGGGCCGTAGACCTTGGCCTCTATCATTGTGTTAAATGCTTTTCGTTTGTCCATTACTTCCTTGTCTGTGCTTCCACTGATTGACACCAGGCAGTCGCCAAACGTCCACATACCAACTTCAATGTCGGTCACTGGCATATTTTTCAGCCATTCAGCAAGCGGCGTGGGTATCCAGTCGCCCATTATCCAGAACACTGCCAAATTATTCATCGCTTCGCTCTTTTGGGGTTCACATAAGCCCAGCCCATAAGCCGGGCAGCAGGCAAGCTAATGCCGGCGACGCCTTTTATACCTGAATTGGCAGCCCTTACGCAAAAGTCGCCATCCTCGTCTATCTCTCCGTCACTGTACCCGATATAAACCTGGAAATTGTTAAACACGAAGTAAGCCTCACGCCGTCCGTCTATCATCGGCAGCGTATCGGGCGATTTGAGCACCCGACGTTTGCCGCCCTTGAATGTTACTGTTATCTTGCCGCTCATCGCGCACCTCCTTTCACCTTAGCCCACACGCTGCGTTTCACGCGCCGCAGGTCGCCGTCGGCCTCGTCGATCACCCTGTTTATTGCCTTGGTGTCGCTCACTCCGTTGGCCACGCACACCGCCGCCACGTCCTCGCTGTTTGGCAAAGGCAGTTCCACGAATTTGCGCCCTATGCGGCTGTAAATTTCCGCATACCCCTTGCGGTTCAGACGCAGACCGCGCTCGATCCGCGCTTTCAGGTTGCTCGTCGCCGTCAGCATGATGCCGCACTGATCCTCGAGCTGGTTGTACAGGCTTATGAAAAAGTAAAGCACCTGGTCGCTTAGCTTGTCGGCCTCGTCCAGAACTATCAGCGGCGACTCTTTGCGCTTCAACGTGTCGACAATGGTTTCCATCATGTCGGCCACGGTGTTGCCGCTGTACGTCACGCCCATGCTCTGCAACACTTTCGCCATGAACGTGCGCCGGTTCCAATACTCGGAGCACACCAAATGATACACATTGCGCCCTCCGGCGGTATAGTTCTTTATTGCCTCGGTCTTGCCGCTCCCGGCCCCGCCGATAACGGCCGCCGTCAGGCTGTCCCCCTGCACGCTCGCAAGCGTGAATGTCATTACCTCGTAGGCCCGGGTCTTCACCACCTGCCACCCCTTGGCCTCGGCGCTCACGGTCTGGGCCGCTATGCTCCGCCACATGTCGTCGGCGATTGTCTCCCATTTTCCGGTCAGTACCTTGCTGATTGTCGCGCTGCTCACGCCGTTAAGGCTGTTGGCCGCCTTGTTGCCGCTCCCTTTTTGCTCCACATACGCGCGGAGCTGGTCGGCGATCTGTTTTTTCTGTTCTGTTGTCATGTCCTTTTACGTCTTAAAAAATTGAATAATCGTTTACTTGGTATGCTTCCACCGCATCGCCCTGGCGTGTAACCGGTATTTCCACGGTTTCGACCTCTAAGGCCTCAATGTCGGCGGCAGCCAGTCTTTTGCGGCTCCTGTTGTCCTTGTGCTGGCCCCGGCTGTCTGTCAGCATAAGCTTGTCCTCCAGGCACGCGCCCAGCGCCGGGGTGCCGTAGATCGGCAGTTCTCGGGTGCGTTCGATCGTGCGCTTTGCTCCCTCATAGTGGTGGGCGAGCCTGCGCCCTGTTTCGGCTTCCAGTGCCACGTTATAGTCGCGTACTCTCTGGAGTTGTTCTGCGTCGCCGGGCTTGCGGTCGGCAAGTGCCATTGGCTGCACATACTTTTCCTCAAGCATATAGCGGTGGGTGCCGTCCTCGCTCACCGCCAAAACATCGTGCAGGTCGTCGGGGTCATATCGCACTGTCCAACGCTCTGAGGCGTGATCCCTGAATGTCAGGTCGAAGCAGTCATAATCGCGCTTCACGCCTAAAATGGTGGGGCGTAAGCCGCAGCCCTCCAAAACGTTCTTAAAGCCGGTTTCGGCGCCGAAGTTCAGCAGGTACATTTCGCGGCTCATCGGCAGGGTGTGCTCGGGTTTCAGGTTCGCCAGCTTCTCCATGAGCTTGCCGATTTTCTGTTTCCGCTCCAATCTCATCATTTCATCAATTTGGGCGCGGACTCCAGCTTCGTCCGGAAAACTGTGGCGGCGCCTGTTCAACGCCTCACTGTTCGGCTGCCGCTTCGGGTTGGTCGTCACGCCGTAGCCGCCCCAGTTGGCGCACAGCTGGCAGTATGTCGTATTGAGGTGGTTGAAATACGGCTCCACCGGCTTGGCCTTGGCGTTGTGGGCCTGTGCCGGGATCACCTTGTCGCCCAATACGGCATACAGGTCTTTCATGCAGCTTATCGCGTAGCGGTCGCTCTGCACCTGGTTGTATCTCAGCATTTGCCCGGTCAGCTCCCGGCTGTGCACTGCGGCGTTCCTTAATGCCGCTTTTATCAGCTCCGGACACTCATGGTCGCCCACCGCGTAGCCCATAGGATAATCGACACACGGGTCAAGCACCACCACGATTGTAAGGCGGT
Source organism: uncultured Muribaculaceae bacterium (assembly GCA_910578365.1). Classification (GTDB taxonomy): domain Bacteria; phylum Bacteroidota; class Bacteroidia; order Bacteroidales; family Muribaculaceae; genus CAG-873. The sequence goes on along the minus strand of CAJTRC010000062.1, from coordinate 573 downwards.
TTGTGTAGGTCGTTACGTTGTGCCCCTTTTTGTCCGTCCTCGTTTTCTGATACAGCAGCTCCACGGTCCAGCCGTCAAGCGAGCACATCAGGAACGGTACGGTCGGGCGGCTCCGCTTCACCTGCATTGTCTTGTGGTTGCGGAAATTCGTAACGCCCAGACGGCCGGCGGCCGCCTCTAATTGCAGCTTCTCGCGCCACACGCCCACGGCTGCCACCGTTATCTCTTTCCAGCCCAATAACCGCGCTTTCGCGTTGTAGGCTTTCGCAACAACGGTGTCCTGCACGTTGTTGGGGTTGCTTATCAGAGTGGCCAGATAGCCCACCTGTTCATCGGTCAGCACCTTGCCGGCGTTGCCGTTCAGGAATCTGCCGGAGATAAAGCACACATACCCGTCGCGCACATACTCTTTAAACCTCATGCTTAACCATTTTACGCGAGTTCGGGATAAGAACTTTATGATTTTCAACCAAGCAAAAGACAACATAGAGTATTGGGCGGCCTTTCAAGGTCGCCTGATTTATTTGTACAGTTTGGTGTTGTTAATCCCAGAGGACAAGCTGCCCGTTTGAC
>CAJTRC010000061.1 GCA_910578365.1 uncultured Muribaculaceae bacterium | reverse complement strand
CCGCAGGTTCAACTATACCCTCAGACCCCACCCCCGTATGCAAGCGAAGCGAAGCAAAAAACAGCGGTGCAAATGATAATAATTCGGCTGCTACAAGCGGAGCGAAGCAAAAGAAATACCCTCGCCACACCCTTTTTATCCAAGTATTTTTATTAAATTTGCACTTTGTTTTACACAAGCACTAACCATTAGCCGGCGCGTGGCGCCATGTTTTTAGAATGAGAAGATGGAAAATTGAAGACAGCGCCGAGCTGTACAACATCAACGGCTGGGGCCGTAATTATTTTTCTATCAACGATAAAGGTCATGTAGTGGTGACTCCCCGCCAGGGTTTCGCCAGCGTTGACCTCAAAGATGTGATGGACGAGCTGCAGGTGCGCGATATCGTGGCTCCGGTGCTGCTGCGCTTTCCCGATATTCTCGACAACCGCATCGAGAAAATCAGCAACTGCTTTCACATCGCTTCCGAACAGTATAACTATCAGGCTCAAAACTACATGATTTACCCTATTAAGGTAAACCAGATGCGCCAGGTAGTGGAGGAAATTGTAAGCTACGGCAAGAAATTCAATATTGGCCTGGAGGCCGGCAGCAAACCCGAACTCCATGCCGTACTCGCCACTAACATTTCGCAGAACTCTCTCATTATCTGCAACGGTTACAAAGACGCCAACTACATCGAACTGGCCCTGCTGGCCCAGAAGATGGGACGCCGCATATATCTGGTGGTGGAGAAACTCAACGAACTCCGGCTTATCGCCGAAATATCCAAACGCCTTAAAATAGAGCCGAACATAGGCATTCGCATAAAACTCAGCAGCAGCGGCAGCGGCAAATGGGCCGAAAGCGGCGGCGACCAAAGCAAATTCGGCCTAAATTCTTCGGAACTTCTCGAAGCGCTCGACCTGCTCGAACGCTGGGGCATGAAGCACTGCCTGAAGCTGATACACTTTCACATCGGCAGCCAGATTACCAAGATTCGCCGTATCAAGAACGCTCTCCGCGAGGCTACCCAGTTCTACGTGCAGTTGAGTAAATTAGGCTACGAAATCGAGTTTGTGGATATTGGCGGCGGCCTGGGTGTGGACTACGACGGCACCCGCAGCTCGTCGAGCGAAAGTTCCATGAACTATTCCATACAGGAGTACGCCAACGACGCCATATCGGCTCTGGTCGATGTCTGCACAAAGAACAACCTGCGCCAGCCAAACATCATTACCGAGAGCGGACGCTCGCTCACCGCCCACCACTCGGTACTGATATTCGAAGTACTCGAAACCACCCAGCTGCCTCAGTGGAAGGATAGCGAGGAAATCAGTGACGACTCACATGAACTGGCTCGCGAACTCTACGATATCTGGGATAAACTCAACCATCCCCGCCTCTTTGAAAGCTGGCACGACGCCCTGCAAATCCGCGAGGAAGCCCTCGACCTGTTCAGCCTTGGCATGCTCGACCTGCGCACACGAGCCCAGATTGAAAAACTATTCTGGAGCATAGCGCGCGAAGTGGGCGAAATGGCCGCCGGCATGAAACACGCCCCCGAGGAACTGCGCAAAATAGCTCAGATGATTCCCGACAAGTACTTCTGCAACTTCTCGCTCTTCCAGTCGCTGCCCGACAGCTGGGCCATCGATCAGGTGTTTCCCATAATTCCGATAAGCCACCTCGACGAGAAGCCCGGACGCACCTGCACTCTGCAGGACATGACCTGCGACTCCGACGGCAAAATCGCCAACTTCATCAGCCAAGGCGCTCTTTCGTCGGCATTGCCGGTTCACAACATCAAACAGGGCGAGCCATACTATATAGGCGTGTTCCTGGTGGGCGCGTATCAGGAAATCCTGGGCGACATGCACAACCTTTTCGGCGACACCAATGCAGTGCATATAAGCGTGTATAAAGACCGCTACGAAATCGACCAGATTATCGACGGCGAAACAGTGGCCGAAGTGCTCGACTATGTGCAGTACTCGCCCAAAAAGCTGGTACGCAATGTCGAAACATGGGTTACATCGTGCATGAAAGCCGGAGCGATTACCCCTGAGGAAGGCCGCGACTTCCTCAGCACATACCGCTCGGGACTTTACGGATATACCTATCTGGAGAAAGACTGATGCGCTGGTTCATTGACTTGGCATACCGTGGAGCGCCCTTTCACGGCTGGCAGATCCAGCCGGGAGAAATTACGGTGCAGAGCGTGCTCGAAGAGGCACTCTCGCGTCTGGCACGCCGCCCGGTGGCGGTGACAGGCGCCGGGCGCACCGACGCCGGAGTCAATGCCTCGATGATGATTGCTCACGTCGACCTCCCTGACGGACTTGAGCCTGACAGCCGCTTTCTGCACAGCCTCAACAGCATGGTGGGCCGCGATATAGCCGTACGCTCGTTCACCCCCGTTCATGCCGACGCACACGCCCGCTTCGATGCCACCGAACGGCGATACCACTATTACGCCAACACCCGCAAAAGCGCATTCGTCTGGCCCCTGTCGTGGCAGGCGCCCCCGGCCCTCGACTTCGATGCCATGAACCGCGCCGGAGTACTGATGCTCGGCACCCGCGACTTCAGTTCATTTGCCAAGACGCACACCGATGTGAAGACCCACATCTGCGACCTCAGGCGCGTGGAATGGGAGGAAGTCGCGCCCGGACGCTGGCGTCTGGTTGTTGTGGCCGACCGCTTTCTGCGCAATATGGTCAGAGCCATAGCCGGCACCCTGGCCGATGTAGGGCGCGGCAAACTCGCCCCCGACGACTTGCCGGAAATCATTGCCCGCCGCGACCGCTGTGCCGCAGGCACCTCGATGCCGGCACACGCACTGTTTCTTTCGCGAATTACATACCCATACTACACCGTTCCTGATGAAGCATATCTGGAAGACATATAATCTCGTCGGCGCCATCACAGGTGCCATAATCATCGGCTCATGCGCCAGCATGGGCAGGCCCGAAGGCGGTGCCCGCGATGTGGAACCGCCGGTGCCGCTGTCGTCGAATCCGCCCGCAGGGCAGCTTAACTTCAACGGCAAGCGTCTGATAGTGAACTTCGACGAGAATATCCAGATTGACGACGCCTTCAACAAGGTTGTAGTCAGCCCGGCCATGAGCCAGCCACCCGCGGTGAGCGCCAACGGACGACGTCTGACCGTTGAATTCCGCGATACCCTCCGCGACAGCACCACATACACCGTAGACTTTGCCGACGCCATCAAAGACCTTAACGAAGGCAACATCCTCGACGGCTTCGCCATCGACTTCTCTACCGGCCCTACAATCGACACCCTGCGCATCAGCGGCATGGTACTCGGTGCCGATAATCTCGAACCGGCACAGGGCATGCTGGTGGGCGTGCATTCCAACCTCAGCGACTCAGCGCTGACCAAACTGCCCCTCGACCGCATTGCCCGCACCAACCAGCTGGGACAGTTTACCATACGCAATCTGCCCGCAGGCCGATACCACGTCTTTGCCATCGACGATGTAAACCGCGACAACCGCTGGGACCGCTCCGAAGCTATGGCATTCTACGACGTGACGGTGGAGCCTGTGGTCGAACAGTTTGAGCTGACCGACACTCTGCGCTCCAGCCAGGGCGGCGACTCCACTGCCATGCGCCGGGGCCTGCGATATCTGCCCAACGACGTGCTGCTGTCGCTGTACAAGGAGGACTATACTCCGCAATACCTCAAAGACTACGGTCGTCCCGAACGCCGCAAAGCCAACATGGTATTCGGAGCGAAGGCCGATTCACTGCCCGTGGTCACCATTACCAACGGTGAGTTTGCCGGACGCGATTTCAGCGAATTTACTGTCTTGCAGGCCAACCCCGGCCTCGACTCGCTCACTTACTGGATAAGCGACCCGCGCCTGATTGAGGCCGACACCCTGCGGCTGGCCGTCACTTACCTGAAGACAGACTCCACCGAGCAGCTGAGCCAGTTTACCGACAGCCTGCGCTTTGACTTCCGCACACCGCGCCAAAAAAAGAAAAAAGACGACGACCAGCCACTCGACTCGCTCGGAAACCCCATACGCACCGTTTTCACAGGCATTACCGCACTCAGCGGCAACCAGCAGGAACTGCACCGCGACCTGCTGCTCGAGTTTACAGAGCCGATAGCGTCAATCGACTCCACGGCAATACACTTCGAGATGCAGGTCGACACTCTGTGGCAGCCTGTAGCCGAATTCCGCATGCTGCCCGACTCGCTGAATCCAGTCCTTAACCGCCGCATTATCCATAAGTGGCAACCCGGAAGCAAATACCGCCTGAATATCGACTCGGCTGCGGTCTACAATATTTACGGCGACCCTAACAAGCCGTTCAAGCACGAATTCGCAGCCAAGCAGCAGGAAGATTATTCGAGCATCACTTTCATGCTCAGCGGACTGCCTGCCGACACCTCCGTGGTAGTCGAACTGCTGGGCAACACCGACCAGCCCCTGTACCGCATGCAGGCTCGCGGCAACAAAGTTCCTTTCACCTATCTGGCCCCTGGCACATACTATGCGCGCCTGATTATCGACAGCGACGGCGACGGCCGATGGACTCCCGGCGATGTGGCCCTGCAAAGGCAACCCGAGGAAACCTACTATTTCTCCAAGAAACTCAACCTCAAGAAAAACTGGGACATCGAACAGGCATGGGACATCTATGAACTGCCACTGGACATGCAGAAACCGCAAGCCATCAAAAAGAACAAGCCCAAGCTGAAAGCCGGTGAGCAGCCTCTGAAAGACCCTGAGGAGGAAGAAGAGGCCGACAGTCCATTCGGCGCCTACGACCCAAACACCGGCCAGCTGCTGCCTCAGCGCCGTTGACAAACTCTGCAAACTCAGGCATGGCGACATTCAGAAGTCCTCAATACGACAGCAACCACGGCCGCTGAAACCGTGGTTGCCAACAAAAGGAAGCTCAAAATCATTTATGTCGGTCGGTTCAAATCATACATAGTGCCACCACCAGCAACCGAGGGTGCCGGAACCGACTATGATGCTGAGGACTATCACGGCCACGAATATCAGTATCTCTGTTACACAGGCTCCGACTACAGCGCCCGTGCTGCAGCCTTTTACGCCAAACACCACATAGAGGGCCAGCCACAGCAAGGCTATACACGGCAGCAGCACCAGCAGGCAACTCAGCAGGCCGCAGGCAAGTACCAGAATAATGCGACCATTGGGAAACAGGTGTACCATTTCCGCACTGATTTCGGCGCTGAAGGGCAAAGCTATCATAACCCCGACAATACATAATATACCTATTGTCATGGCTATGCCTACCGCACCCGACACCAGGCCCACAAAACCCATTACAAGTTTGGCAATGGCGTTGAGAACTCCGGCGAAGCCGCTGCCGCTACGGTGCTGCACGGGGGCGTCGCTCGACAGCACGCCGCGGCCCACGGCCTCAACGCTTACGGCTTCGCCGCGCAGTTCCAGCCGGCGGCGTGGTGTATCGGCAGGCGGAATCACCGCCCACGCTATAAGGTAGCCTATGAAACACGGCCAAAATGCAGTGCATACGGTAAGGATTATCATCAGCACACGCACCAGATTGGGGTCGCAGTCGAAATAGGTGGCCACGCCGCTAAGTACACCGCCCATCATCTTGTTGTCGATATCGCGGTAGAGTTTGTGGCGCGGGTGTTCTTCCTGCACAAAAGGCGGCGGAGTGCTGTGCGCACTTTCCTGGGCGGATGATTCGGCACTCTGCTCTTCGGCCGGAGCGTCGCCAAGGTCCTCGGGACGCCCCATGATGGCAATCACGCGGTTCACATCGTCGATGTCTATTACCTGCGAGCCTGCGCTCAGCCGCTCCTCGAACAACTCGGCTACACGAGCCTCGATATCGCTCACAATCTCGTTGCCCTCCTCGCCGGGGAAGGTGGCGTGGAGCTGGTCGAGATAATTGCTCAGGAGCGCGTATGCGTCTTCGTCAATATTATATATGCGTCCGTTGATGTTTACGGGAAATGACTTTTTCATTTTTGGTATTTATTGGTCAAGATGGTTAACAGAGTTGTTGATTTCCTGCCACGAGAGTCGCAGCTGCTGAAGGAATTCGCTGCCCACAGGTGTGAGCGAGTAATACTTCCGCGGCGGCCCCGAGGGCGATTCTTCCCAGCGGTATGTGAGCAGACCGTCGTTCTTCAGCCTTGTCAGCAGCGGATACAGTGTGCCCTCCATCACTATCATGTGGGCCTCCTTGAGGCGCGATATGATTTCAGAGGCGTAGGCATCGCCATGCCGCAGCAGCAACAGCACACAGAACTCAAGCATGCCCTTGCGCATCTGGGATTTGAGATTTTCGATGTTCATTGCCTTGTTTCTGAATTTATAAAAAAGTGATTGTAGATTATCGGTAGCGCAAAGTTATGCAGTTTTATAGTACTATGCAATACCAAGTACTATAAAATAACAAATATTAACACGTATCCGCTGTCTGTCGTGCTTCCTGCGCAGTCGACTAAAGTTTTAACACAATTAAACACTTCAAGCTGTAATAATTCTGTAGCAATTTCGTAACTTTGCCACAAGTTCCTAAAAGGGGGCTTTTATGTCTATGAACCCGTCATTATTCCTTTTAATCAGCCTGTTGCTGACCGTAATTTCAACCGCATGCGGCTCGAAAAACTCACAGGAGCAAAAGGTAGCCAATAAACAGACTGCAAAAAAAGAGGTGCTGGGCAACTTCAATGCCGACAGTGCCTATCACTATGTAGAACGCCAGCTGGAATGCGGGCCCAGAGTGCCCGGTTCAAGCGGTCATAAAGTCTGCGCGGCCTGGCTCGAACACAAACTGCGCAGTTTCAACCCAGACACCATTATAGTGCAGAAAGGTGAGGTAAGAGCATACACCGGCGAACGCCTGCCCATCATAAACATCATGGCCAGCTATAACCGCACCAACCCGAACCGTCTGCTTCTGCTGGCCCACTGGGACACCCGCCCATGGGCCGATAACGATCCGGACCTGACGAAGCATAACACCCCCCTGCCCGGCGCAAACGACGGAGGCAGCGGCACTGCCGTTCTGCTCGAAATAGCCCGGAATCTGGCAATGAAGAAGCCGTCGTACGGCATCGACATTCTGCTTGTGGACGCTGAAGACTATGGCCGCAGCGGCGGATTCAACGACGACGGCGACAGCTGGTGCCTCGGCACCAAGTATTTCCTCGACAATATGCCATACCCCGACGGCCTGTTGCCGCGCTATGCAATAGTGCTCGACATGGTGGGCGGACGCGACGCTCACTTCGCACGAGAATTTACCTCGCACACACAGGCAAAGGAATATACCGACAAAATATGGAATGAGGCCGCCGCCCTCGGACTCTCGAAACGCTTCCCCAACCGTGTAACCGCCGGAGTGGTCGACGACCATACTTTCCTGAACGAAGCCGGCATACCCGCTGTCGACATAATCGAGTGCGACAACCAATTGACCAACGGCTTCCCGCCTTACTGGCATACAATGCAGGACGATATGACAAATATCGACGTACACACGCTGGGCGACGTAGGCAAAACAGTTCTTAACATAGTTTATTCCCCGAAAATATGACAATACAGCAGCGCCAGCAGGAACTCATCGACGAGTTCGCAGACATCGACGACTGGATGGACCGCTACGGCTATATCATCGACATGGGCAACGCTCTGCCCCCGATTGACGAAAAACTCAAGACCCCCGACCGCCTGATTGAAGGTTGCCAGAGCCGTGTATGGCTCGACGCAGAATTTCGCGACGGCAAAGTCTACTATGTAGCTGATTCCGATGCCATTATAGTCAAAGGCATGATCAGCATGCTGGTATCGGTTCTGTCCGGACATACGCCCGACGAGATTCTTGATGCCAAACTCAACTTCATCGACGAAATCGGTCTGGCCGAACATCTGTCGCCAACACGCAGCAACGGCCTTCTGGCCATGGTAAAGCAAATGAGGCTATACGCCCTGGCGTTCAAGAACAAGCAATGACGGAGCTGAATTAAACGATCTACACTACCATCGCAACTCCTTTGGCGGTGTGCCGTAAATTCTATTCGCCGTATGCCTTTATGAAGGCTTTAGAGGAAATTGTCGAATACTCTAACAATATAAATCAAATCCCTATTACAGAAAGAGTTCGGTGTTGCGCCGAACTCTTTCTGTAATAGGGTAATGTTTAGAGGGTGTTTAATCTACATACAGTATCGAGGTGACACTGGTGGCGGGGCCGTAGAAAAGGCGTGCGCGCACCTGTTTCACTCCGGCGGTGCTCACGGGGCCGGTATACAGCGGACTGGTGGCCACGGGCTCGCTGCCGTCGAGGGTATAGTGTATCGAGCCCTTGCTGTAGGCGCTGTTCATCTCTATCTTGCCGTCGCTGAGGCGTATGCCGGGCTGACGGACGTAGAAGTCGCGGCCATCGGCTGCCCAGCCGTCCATCTCGCCGCTCAGGGCACCGAAGTATTCGCTGTCGCTCAGAGTCGGACGTACATTATGGGCACGTTCTGCCAGGCCGAGCATTCGCGGCAGTATGTAGCGCTCAATCATGGCCCGCGAGCGCACGGTTTCGGCAAAGAGCTGGCCTGAGATACCGGCTACCTTCGCCTGCAGGGCAGCATCGCCCGGGCAGAGGCGTTCGACTGTGGCATGAAGCGGACGGAATTCATCTACTATTCCGCCCCATGTCAGACCTTGCTCCTCGGGGTGGGTTGTCGGAGTCTGGTCGAAATATAAATAGTCGACATTGCTGAGTATCAGCGGGAAGCCCTGTTCGGCTATCTGTTTGCCGAATTTGCCGGCATTGGTCCAGCAGTTCACGGCCACCACCTGTGGCTGCACGGTGGCGTTGTACTCGGGCGAATGCTCCAGAGCTATTTCCTGCCAGCCGGCAATCTTTACCTTATGCTTGGCGGCAATCTCAGCCACACGCTCCACAAAGTAGGCATGCATGTCGCGCTGGTGGGTCATACCCTTGGCGGCCATAAGGCGATTGGCAGCCTCACTGCCGTCCCAGGCATGTGCGGGCACTTCGTCGCCGCCTATATGTATGGCACGCAGAGGCACACCGGCCTTAGCGTAGGTGTTCACCAGCGAGCCCATAACTATGTCCCAGAACTTATATGGGCCATCGAGGGCGGGGTTCATCAGGTTGTCGTGGAAGTCCTGCGCGGTGGTGTAGCGCGAGCTGTCGCCGTCGTGTATAAGGCGCAGCGAGGCATCGCCGCTGCGACGGTAGCGGGCCTCCATGGCGCGTATCGCAGCGCGGCTGTGACCCGGCGAGTCGAATTCCGGAATCACTTCAACTCCCAGTCGGTTGGCGAACTGCAGCAGTTCGATATACTCATCTACGCTGTAGAAGCCGTTGGCCGGAGTTTCGGCATCGGGGTTGCCGTTGCCGCTGTATATGCCTTTAAGAAAGTCTGCGTCGTCGCTCTCGGTATATCCGCGGCGCGCGCCCACCTCGGTCAGTTCGGGCAGCTCGGGAATCTCCACACGCCAACCCTCGTCGTCGCCTACATGGAAGTGCAGCACATTCAGGCCATAAGCGGCCATGAGGCTTATAAGGCTCTTCATGTCGTCGAGGCTTGTAAAGTTGCGGGCCACGTCAATCATCAGTCCGCGGTAAGGCAGGTCGGCCCAGTCCTCAATGTCGGCCACAGGCAGTTTGCCGTACGCGTCGACCGAACTCTCGATGCGCTGCAACAGACGCGCTGTCAGCGCCTCGGGATATTGGCTGTTGGTGTACACAGTCAGGCGGTCGCCGTCGATACGGGCGCGATAGTAATCGTGGCGCTTGTCCTTCACCTTCACCGTTTTTACCCGGAACGATTCAGGGCAGTCGAAAGTTTTGCCGCTGAGTTTCACCTTCTTGGGCGTCGGAATCTGCATATATGCTGCCGGACGCCATGCCGAGCGCAGGCTGTCGTTGATGGCAAATGCCTCAGGACCGTATATCATGCCGTCGCTCATGCCTTTAGCATCGGTGTACTGATATTGCGCCGGCCAGGAGCTTATTGGCTTGCGCACATTACGGGCGCTCACCGCCTTGCCACCGGCCACCAGATGCATGCCGTCGGGTATAAACGATATATTGCGCAGAGAGCCGGCGACAAGCACATCCACCACTACCGGCTCGCCCGGAGCCGCCTGAACGAAACGCTCCGAAGCCACTGCAAAGTAGCCGGGAAGTATTTCGATAAGTGTGTCGGCCGGGTTGACCGTGCGCATAGCCCGTTTAAACTGGCAGAAAGCCAGGCGTTCGAACGGCGCATCAGCCTCGATTACAAAGCGTTGCACATAGCTGTTGCCGTTTCCGGCCGAGTAGTTGTTGCCGAGTGTTTCCCAGGTAATGGTATTTTCAGCATGTAGAGAAGCGGTCGCACCTGTCAAGGCTGCGACGGCAAGTAATTTAATTATTTTAGAAGCCATAGCAAATTAGTCTAAAAATATTTCGTTAACCGCCTTCCGAACGATTTCCAAAGTGTTTTTAGGTATTTGTGCAAATTTAATGTTTTTTTGTGAAACCTCAAAATTGTCTGTTTTGTTTGTTGTACACCCCGCGCTATTCCGGCACGGGCACGCCTGCGGGGATTAGACAGCTAAAAAAATCAGGCGCACCACGGTGCGCCTGATTTCTATATTTTATGTGGTATGCTGATTATTTCACAACCACTTTCTTCACTACCTTGTCGGCCTTTACGATGTACAGACCTGCGGGCAGGTTGATGCTTGCTTCGCCGTAAGCGGTAGCCACACGGGCACCGGCAACGGTGTAAACTTCGGTCACAGCGGCACCGTTTACAACCACTGCACCCATTTCGCCGCGTATGCTTACCTGTTCGTCGGCAACTTCTACGTCACTCAGGCCGGAGCAGTTCGACAGAGGAACCTCAACGACATTGACTACTTCACGGCTGGAGCTGTCGAGCAGTGCTGCCACGATACGGGTCTTGCTGATATCAGATACTTTAGCCAGCGATACTTCGTATGAGTAATTGTAGTAGTTCATTGCCTCGGGGTCAACGATGGCGCTGCCATCAAGACCGAATGCGCTGAAGATATCACGCGCTACGTCATCGTACATTGTCGATACAACAGAACCGCCGGTAGAGAACTGACCGAAGCCCGGAGTACCGCTGTAGTTATTCTGCTGAGCATATGGACCTATGCCGTCTTCCACTACTATAAACGCTACCTTGTATGTGCCGGTACCGGCATTGGCGAAGATGGTCTGGGTTTCGGCATGCACGCTGTTGCGGTCGTCGGAAGTCCACTCAAGGAAGAGGTCGATTTTGGCCTTGGCGGGAGTAGCTCTTACCTCATCGTACATAGCCTGGAATCTCTGGAAGTTTGCTTCTGCGGATGTTGTAACACCTCCTGTATACTGGCGGTTGACAGTATATTGGGGGAAACCGCTGTATGCCCAGTCTATAAAACTTGAATAGCTGTTGGTTACCATCTGGTCGCCACTATGCACGCCTACCAATATTGCAGAACCATCGTTGTACTTTTCTTTAATCTGTTCGAGCAGAATCATACCGCCGGGGCACCAGGGACACCAGGTGCCGGTACCTTCCTCTACGAGTACTTTGCGCATGAATACCGAGCCGGTACTGTAGCAGTCGATTGTCTTGGTAATAACAGAGCCATTGCTTACTTCCACACCGTTCACCTTGGTGAGTTTTACACTGAGCGGATACTGGCCGCCGGCTTCGGTGCAGTTAAGTGAGGCGCTTATGTAGCCTACGCCGTTTGTGGTTACAGGAGTTTCGAAAGTGCCGGTTTTGGTAAGTATAGTGCCATCGTTAAGCGAGTACTCAATTTCGGCATTTTCCAGCTCGTTCGCGCCGTCGTTCTTCACGCCCACGCTGAAAGTATACGCCCGGTTCTGCTCTGCCCAGCTGTTGCCCTCAATAGCTATAAGCGAAGCCTTGTCGACGGGCAGATTGTCGCCGGAGATTTCAGCGCCTATAAGCAGCGAGCCGTACTTGGCTATCGACTGCCAGCGACCGCCGAGCTGCGCCCATGAGCCGTTATCGTTGGCGGCTGGCACACCGTCGTTAGCTATGTAGTACTGGTTGACGGCGATATTGCGGTTAAGTGTAAAGGAGTATCCGAACCACAGCTCTTTGTCGGCCGGGATTTCGTAGGGAGTGTCGAGCTTAACGTTTACATTCGTCTTGGCTATCAATCCCAGATAGGCGTCCTGGGTATAGAAAGGCTCGCCGTCGCGGCTTTCAGAGAGGAATATAGTCACGTCGCGCACATAGTTGGCGTTGCGCCCGTCCACTGCATTGGGAGGGGTGACGATATTGAGCGAGGTAATCTTGTTGCCTGCGAACGATGCAGCATCAGCCGCCGGCATGCAGACGGCAAGTTTCACTTCGCCGCTCGACAGGCCGCTTGCCTGCAGGCCCTGAATGTCGGTGCCCTGATAAAGACGGTACTCCATGGATAGGCCGGCCTCATCGGCTAAAGGCACAACAGTGGCTGCAGACACCTCAGCCTTGTAAGGCAGCGGAATTAAATTGTAAGCCTGAGCCAGCATGCTGCTGCCGCACAATGCCAGGGCCGACATGAATAGTAAAGTTCTGTTCATAGAAATGGAATTGATGATAGTTTTGGTCTTTTTTCTTCGACAAGCGATTAGTTGGCTTTTAGCGACAATTTGACTTGTCTGCATCTGCAAAGTAAAGCATAATTTCAGTTACTTGCAAATTTTATTGTCGATTTTTTTTGAGCTATTGCACGTTTTAAGTCCAAGTGTGTATTTTTTTCAGGTTTTTCTTTGGTTTTCACCGAAATTTGTGCCATCTTTGCACTCGGAAAACAAGTTATTGTTTCATACCGCCCTTTACACTGACAGTCCAACAAACCATAATTAACCATAAATCAGTAAATATCTACCATGAACAATAAGCCTCTCCCCGGCCGTGAACTTACCGGTTTCGACGACCTCCTCGCGCGATTCAGAACCATGACCCCCAAACGCCGCGTTGTGGTGGTATGCCCCACCGACGAGCCTACCCGCGCCGTAGTCGAACAGTGTGCAGCCGAAGGCAGCGCCGAATTTATCCTTACTGTCGAGGCCGACAAGGCCGAAATGGTCCGCGAACTCGCCGACCGCCATCGCGGGATTGAAGTATTCGTCGCTGACGACATCGACGCAGCCGCAGCCCTTGGCGTGCAGCTGGTTCGCGAAGGCCGCGGCGACGTGCTTATGAAAGGCGGCATAAACACCGACCGCCTGCTGCGCCCCGTACTTAATAAAGAACACGGACTGCTGCCCCCCGGACAGGTGTTGAGCCACATCACTCTCACTAAAGTACCGGCGTACTCCAAAATGCTGCTCTTTGCCGACGCCGCCGTGATTCCGGCCCCCAACGACGAACAGTTCCGCGCAATGCTCCGCTATACTATCGACACCGAACACGCACTGGGCAACCCCTGCCCACGTGTGGCACTGATACACTTTACCGAAAAGGTGAACCAGAAGTTCGAATATACCCTCACCTACGCCGACCTTATCAAAGAGGCTGCCGAAGGAGCCTTCGGCGAATGCGTTGTAGGTGGCCCGATGGACGTAAAGACTGCCTGCGACCTTCACAGCGCTGAAATCAAAGGCATCGACTCGCCCGTAGCCGGCAAAGCCGACGTGCTCATATTCCCCATACTCACCGCAGCCAACACTTTCTATAAGACTGTGTCGTTCTTCTGCGACGCCCCAATGGCCGGAGTACTCTGCGGCACTACCGCACCGGTGGTGATTCCCTCGCGCGCCGACCACGACATCAGCAAACTCTACTCGCTGGCTCTGGCTTGCCTTCTGTAATCCATTACGAACCACGTAACAACCAGTATATGAAAGTATTAGTGATTAACCCCGGCAGCACCTCGACAAAAGTTGCCGTGTACGAAGACGGCAAACAGACCTGGGTAGCCAACGAGCAACACTCACCCGCCGAAATATCGGTATTCGCCCATGTAAACGAACAGCTCGCTTACCGCGAAGACACCGTGCGGCGCATGCTCGCCAAGGCCGGCATTCCCTTGGAATTCGATGCCGTAATGGCTCGCGGAGGTCTGCTGCAGCCCACTCCGGGCGGCGTATATGCAGTCGACGACGCCCTCATACACGACCTCATATATGCCCGCATGGAGCATGTCTGCAATCTCGGCGCCTTAATCGCCGACAAAATTGCAAAGGAAGTCGGCTGCCCTGCTTTCATCGCCGACCCCGAAGTGGTTGATGAATTCATGCCCGAAGCTCGTGTGAGCGGTATTCCGGAAATTGAACGCATAAGTATTTTCCACGCTCTAAACCAAAAGGCGGTGGCCCGAAAATACGCCCGCGAGAACGGCGTGCCCTACTCCGACCTCAACCTTATAGTAGTGCATCTGGGCGGCGGCATATCGGTAGGTGCCCACCTGCACGGCAAAGTAGTGGACGTGAACAATGCCCTCAACGGCGACGGCCCGTTCAGCCCCGAACGCGCCGGCACAGTGCCCGCCGACCAGCTCGTGGACCTCTGCTTCAGCGGCAAATACACCCAGCGCGAAATCAAGAAAATGCTTAACGGCAGAGGCGGACTTGCCGCACACCTTGGCATCACCGACATGCGAGAAATCTCCGCCCGTGCAACCGAAGGCCTCGAACCGTACAAAAGCATGGTCGAAGCCATGGCCTATGCCGTAGGCAAAGAAGTAGGCTCACGCGCAGTGGCTCTCCGAGGCAACATCGACGCCATAATCCTTACCGGAGGCATTGCCCGCGACACATACTTCGTTGACTTGCTCCGCAGCTGGATTGAATGGATTGGCCCGATTGTACTTATACCCGGCGAAGACGAAATGGGCTCGCTGGCAACCAACGCTTTCGGCGCCATCGACGGCTCGCTGCCGGTAATGTACTACCGCCCCGAACACCCCTGCGTGGAGCACGACATCGCCAAGGCTTAGAGGCTGCACGTACCTCCCTTGTAACCTGTTGCAGAAATTAAGAGGGTGTTTAATAATAAATGTTAATTCCCGGCCGAAAATCACGTGGCGAATTTTGCTCTGAATTGAAGGAGCATAGCGAGCTATGTGACTGAAATGAAGAGCTAAAGGCGCCCGTGATTTTCGAGTGGAATGGTAATT
>CAJTRC010000060.1 GCA_910578365.1 uncultured Muribaculaceae bacterium | reverse complement strand
TCCCGTGCTTCGTTTAAGGTTTGTTTGCTACCGCTGTAGCTCCTTCCCGAAAGCGAGTGCAAAGTTACGCCCTTTTTCTGATTCCACCAAATTTTTGAGCAATTATTTTTCATATTTTCGTGTTAACGTTTGTTAGAGATTATCCTTTCTTTTTGTATTTCTTTGACTTACATTTTATGTTATAAAGCATGATTTTTTAGCACGTTTTGAAAAGCAGACATGGCAAAGTCACAAATCAAAAAGGAATCAATGCGACTTCAATTGTTAAATCCGGAGTTAAAATTCAGCTCCACTCCGGCGTTAACATAAGCAAGGTACAATATATATATAATATAGCCGTTAAATAATAGCAACGAATAATTAAGCCAATCATGATTCAAAAGATACTTTTCATGGTCGCATTCGCCGCGCTGATGAATCTTGGCGCCGCAGCACTGCCTTTGTCGCATTATGCCGACGAGTCGGTTCTGGCTTCAGGCTCATGGGTGAAAGTGCGTGTCGACCAATCCGGACTGTACCGCATCACGGCCTCCGAATTGCGCAAGATGGGTTTTTCCGACCCTTCGCTTGTACGTGTATATGGCTATGGTGGTTACCGACAGCCCGACCAACTTACAGCAGCGAACTACATTGACGATTTGCCGTTGCTGCAAAGTGTAAATGATTCCGACGGTGTCGTATTCTACGCCCGGGGAGCGTACACCCGCAGCCTGTACAACTCGAGTTCGGGCTACATAATCCATACACCGAGCGTATATTCCGACTACTCGTACTACTTTCTAAGTGACAGCGGCGCGGAAAAGCGTCCTATCGAGAGTATAGGCAGTCCTGTAACGACAGAGCCGTCGACGAGTTTCATGGAGGTGGCGCACCACGAGCAGGAACTTGTATCACCGGCCGAAGCCGGTGCTCAGTTTTTGGGCGAGGACTTCCGCTACACGCCCACCCGAACACTGAGTTTCAACACCCCAGACGCAGTATCCGGAGGCGACGCATGGTTTGAATGTTCATTTGCCTGCGAAGTGTTCGGAGCGGTATCAAAGCTAAAATTCAGTGCCAACGGCACCGAGTTGCCGGCAGTGAGCGAGGACAATATCGCCGGCGCCTCCACCGACGAGCACTACTATGGCCGCGCCACCACCACACATCATAGTTTCAGCCACAGCGGTGATCGCCTGCAACTGCAGATAAACTTCATACCCGGAGCCACCTGCCATGCTGCCTGGCTCGACTATGTGACTCTCAACTACGAACGTCGGCTCGCACTACCGGCCTCTGGCTACCTTGCATTCAGCAGTTCCAAGCGCCAGTTGCAGCTGAGCAACGCAACAGGCGACGTAACCATCTGGGACGTAACAGACCCGCTGAACATACTGAAAGTAGACGCACTGGCCGCCGGCGACAAACTCAGCTGGACATCCGGTGCCGCAGGTCTGCGCCATTACGTAGCCTTCAAGAGCAATGCCAGTCTGGCCCGGCCGGATGCAGCAGGCAACGTGGCCAACCAGAACCTACACTCCCTGAGCGACGCCGATATGGTGATAGTGACATTCAGCCAATGGCAGAATCAGGCAGAGCGTCTGGCCGAGCATCACCGCAACGGTCCGGACTCCCTACAGGTACATGTGGTAGACATAAATCAGGTGTACAACGAGTTCGGCAGCGGTACAGCCGATGTAAGCGCCATACGAAAGCTGTGCAAGATGCTTTACGACCGCGGCAACGAAGGCACACGCCCGCTGCGCTACGTGTTGCTGATGGGTGCCGCCACCTTCGACGAGCGTCACCTGCTCGAGGGCACCCGCAGCTCGCGCCCATACACCATACCCGGCTGGCAGACAAAACAGATGTCGCTGGCTCTTAGCGATAACCAAGGATTTGCCACCGACGATTTCGTGGGAATGCTCGAAGACAACGAAGGCGGCAGCCTGAGTTCGGCATACATATCGGTAGCTGTGGGCCGCATACCTGTGCGCAATGTCACACAGGCCAAAAGCATAGTAGACAAACTGCTGCAATATGCCAACGAATCGAAGCGCGGCACCTGGCGAAACCGGGTGATGCTGATAGCCGACGACTGTAACAACGGCGACCACCTGAAGCAGAGTGAACGCCTGGTGGCAAACCTGTGCAAAGACCCTCGCCAGCAACACATATTCACCAAAATATATATCGACGCATACGAATACAGCGGCCAAGTACCACTGCGGGCCCGCGATGAGATGTTTCAGGCTCTTGACGAAGGAGTGATGTGGTGGAACTTCATAGGCCACGGCAACCCCAGCAAATGGACCGGCAACGACATACTGACCTTCAACGACATCAACAAAGCCTACTGGCGCCAGGTGCCGGTAATCTACGCAGCCACCTGCGACTTTCTGCGCTGGGACTCGAACGTCACCTCCGGCGGCGAGTTGCTGTTTTTCGAGCGCAACGGCGGCTGTTCGGCCATGATATGCGCCACCCGTCCGGTGAACATATCCGACAACGGCTACCTGTCGAACGGCATGGGCTACAGCCTGGCACGCCGCGACGAACAGGGGCGCCCATACCCGATAGGCGAAATATACCGCTGGGCCAAGAATAATCTCTACGGCAACAGCGACCAGCCACTGAGCGGGTCGAACCAAAACAAACTGCGCTTTGTGCTGATGGGCGACCCTGCCATGCGCCTGCCCAGGCCAAGCAATATAGTGCGCCTGGACTCAATAAACGGCATAGCTGTGGAGGACAACAAGGACGACAACCAAATCAAAGCCCGCTCGCTGACCCGCATAAGCGGCTCCATAACCGACCCGCTGAACGGCGAAATACAAAGCAACTTCAACGGCACCCTGCACTACGACCTGTATGACGCCGAATACTCCCGCACCACCCTCGGCCACGGAGAGAAAGGTGGTTTCGACCAGCCTAAAATCACCTTCGAGAACATGGGCAGCCGCCTGGCCTCAGGCTCAGCCAAAGTGGAAAACGGATACTTCACATTTACTATAGCAATGCCTGAAGAAGTATCACAGGTATGGCGGCCGGCAACATTAAACATGCACGCTGTAAGTGACAACGCCGACAAAGCAGAGGCTTCGCTGGCCGATGCCGTAGGTGTGAGCCACGACTTCTACATTTTTGATGTGGACAATGACGTAGAACCCGACAAGCAGGCACCGAAAATCGAATGGCTTGCCATAAACCATCCGAACTTCACACAGGGCTCCACAGTAAACTCCACCCCCATGATACTGGCCCGCGTAAGCGACGACCGCGGCATCAACCTGTCGACTGCCGGCGTAGGGCGCCAGATGTGCATAACACTCGACGACAAGACATCGTTTACCGACGTATCGCAGTACTATACACCTGACGCCGACGGAGCAGTAGCCGGTGATATAGCCTATCCTATGAGCGAACTTACCGACGGCAATCACGTGATAAGTCTGCGGGTGTGGGATACTGACGGCAACTACGCCGACGCCAAGGCCGAATTCTTTGTCAGCGCCAACGCAGCGCCGGAGCTGTTCGACGTATATACCGACGCCAACCCGGCGCACACCGAGGCCAACTTCTACCTGAGCCACAACCAGCCCGACGCCACCATGACTGTGACAGTGAGCGTGTACACCCTTAGCGGCAGCCCGGTATGGTCGCAGACCGAAACCGGCCGAAGCGACATGTTCCTGACCCAGCCTCTGACCTGGAACCTGACCGACAACGCCGGCCGGCGTGTGGAGCGCGGCATATACGTGTACCGCGCCACCATATCGAGCGGCAACGACAACTACTCGACCGCATCGCGCAAGCTGGCAGTGGCCGCATTCTGACGCCCGGGGCCATGACTCGACGTGGCAAAATTGACGAGATTCAGAAAAAAATTCGTAACTTTGCACATTATGAACGACATCAAGCCAGCTAAATCCCCATTGCTGCCGGAGCCAACTCTGCGCCGGCTGCCATGGTATCTGGCCATTGTCAGCACCATGCGCAAGGCCGGCATCGAGTTCGTATCGTCGACGCGCATAGCCGAGGAAAGCAACGTAGACGCCTCGCAGATAGCCAAGGACCTGTCGTTTCTGAGCATCAAGGGCAAAACCCGCATAGGCTACGAAGTGGCCTCGCTCGAGAAAGAACTGCGTGAGTTTCTGGGCTTTATGGAGTCGCATCGCGCCATCATGGTAGGCAGCGGCTCGCTGGGCGCCGCGCTTATCCACGACTCCGGTCTTCAGCGATATGGTCTGGACATTGTGGCCGGTATCGACGTAGATCCCTCGCTGGTAGACAGC
Organism: uncultured Muribaculaceae bacterium; assembly: GCA_910578365.1. Lineage (GTDB taxonomy): Bacteria > Bacteroidota > Bacteroidia > Bacteroidales > Muribaculaceae > CAG-873. The sequence continues at coordinate 10,931 of CAJTRC010000060.1, read as the reverse complement.
GAAATAGCAGGAATACATATATACCACCCCGACGATATGGAGCGCGTAATTACTGATAACAACGTAACCATAGGCATCATAGCCGTGCCGGCCAACTCGGCCCAGGACATGGCCGACCGCCTGGTCGAAGCCGGCATAAAAGCGCTGTGGAACTTTACGCCGCGCCGGCTGCGCGCGCCCAAAGACGTGGTAATAACAAACACCTCCATATATTCACATCTGGCGGTGATGTACAACCGCCTTCGCCAACAATGAAAGCCATACTCTGCAATAAGCGCTCCCTTGCAATGCCCCTGCCGGCAATACGTCTTATAGCCGACTCGGCCATAGGGCGCCAACGCGAGCCTTACTGGCTCGACTCCGACAGCGGACTAAGCTACACCGCACTCATTTGCCCCTGCTACCGGGTGGGCAGACTTGGTAAGAACATCGACCGCAAATTTGCCGCCAGATACATCGACGCCATAACTACGGCCGCCGTAATCTTGCCCTCGGAATATGCCGCCGCACCGATGGAAGCGCCGGAAATATTCTTTGCTTCGACCAATGCCATGATACCGGGCGACGAAACTGAAATCGCCGAAGCGGCAATGCACACGATTGAGGCCGCCGGCAAACGGCTCGAATTTCAATCAAGCGACTTTATTGGCGATGCCGTTGCCATGCTCACCCGATACATGACAATCAAAAACGGCGACAGACTAATCGACTGCAGCCACACCATAGCCGTACCGCTGTGCCAGCGCGGCACAGTAGAGGCTACCCTCAACGGACAGACTGTGCTGAAATTCAAGGCACATTAAACCAATGCTACCAAAAACACTATCTTATATATGTGTGGCAGTGGCAACACTTGCAGCCACTGCCACCGCTCATGCTCTGACACCCGACCACTTCAGCCGACGCTCGCTGCTGAGCGGCGGCAAATGGATAAAGGTAAAAGTATGCCACAGCGGCATGCAGGCAATCAGCTTCGAACAATTGAGGGAATGGGGCTTCGACAAGCCCTCGAATGTGGCCGTGTACGGTTTCGGCAACGCCGAACTGGCCGGACGGACCTCTTTCGCCGACGACATACCCGATGATCTCACGCCCACAGCCACGCTCACCACCGCCGACCGCATAATATTCTATGGCGAAGCCACAACACGGCTACGGGCCACGTCGCACAACACCCTCGAATACATACACAACGTATACGACAATTACGGATACTACTTTCTAAGCGACAGCGGAGAAGGCAAGCCGGTACGCTACATCGACTACAGCCCGGATGAAGCAGGCAGTGTACAGACCACCCATCTGTGTGCCTGTATTCACCAGCCCGACGACCACAACCCCATGAGCGGCGGAGCCTTCTGGCTCGGTCCCGAACTGTCGCAGGACAGCAGCCTGGAGTACAGTTTCGACATCAAAAAGTTTCAGGCCTCAGACGAAACCCACAGCTACGGCACTATGGGCTACACCTTTGTGGCCGGCGACGACAGCGACACCACCACCGTAAACGTAGTGCCGCCGTCCGGCATAACAATCAGCAATATCATCAAGCGACATACGTTGCGCACCGGCAGTGCAAACACATATTTCAACAGCGCCGGCGGCTCGGTCCGCTTCCGTCCTCTTGCAGCCGACGGCATCGAAAACCAACGCATTACCTTCGGCTTCAGACTGCATAAAAAGGCCCGGAAACCACGGTTTGCAGCCATAAAAAATGTGTGGGCCATATACCCCCGCCGCAACGAGCTGAACAGCGAAAGCCAGATGCAGATGTCGCTTGCCGCCACAACCTCCGGGCGCAATTTCAGCTTCACAAGCACGCGGAAAGCAGAGGTCTGGGACATCAGCGACCCACTGGACGTATATGCCTGCCGGACAAAATACAACGCTGCAGAGGGCATATACTCAGGCACACTCGACCGCATGTACGGCCCCGGCCATGCAGTGCCGCAAGTGGTGGTATTTGACCCCGACGGCGAACTCTACACACCTGAATACTGCTGCGAAGTGCCCCCTCAGAACATACACGGCGACGAGGCACCCGACATGGTAATAATAAGTACCGACGAACTCTACGACGCCGCATGCGAACTGGCCGACATACACCGCAGTTTCGGCAGCACAGTAAATGTGTACACCCACAATCAGGTGCTGAACGAATTCGGCAGCGGCGGAGCATCGCCCATGGCCTATAAAATGATGGTAAAGATGTTCTACGACCGCGCGCCACAGCGCTTCCGCAACCTTCTGCTCTACGGCCCGGCAACCTGGGACTTCCGCAGCCTGGTGATGCCCGACAACGAATATCTGCTCACCTTTCTGGCCGACCGCGAAAGCCACTACAAGGAATGCTCGGCCAACTTCAGCAGCGACGCCTACTTCGGCATGGTCGACGACAGCTACAGCAACCTTACGATAGAACTGGCCGACCAGCAGGTGGCCGTAGGACGTCTGAACGTTGCCAACAGCGGAGCGGCTCACGACGTAAACATGAAGATACACCACTACATGTCCAACCCGCCCGACCCCGCCGTATTCGCCCGCCTGCTGGCAATCAGCTGCGACGGCGATGCCAACGCCCACTTCTACCAAGGGCAGGACGCCGCCGATGGTACCCTGGCCGCACATCCGGCTTTTACCGCCACCAGAGCCCACGTCAGCTTATATCCTGTGGTGAACGGCAAAGCCGAATTCACTACCCGCAAGGCCATGTCGGCGCTGTACGAGGGTCAGGGCATATTCGACTATACCGGCCACGGCGATGAAAACAATCTGGGACGTGGCAACGCCATAGTATGGCAGAAAGCCTCATCAGCAACGATGAACAACCGGCACTACCCGGTAGCAATGCTGTCGACCTGCTCGGCCTATAACTTCGACCACGGCAACAACGATATAGCCACATCACTGACCTTCAAGGCCGGAGCAGGCGCCATAGCCACTATTGGCGCATGCCGCAAGGTTTACCTGGCCTACAACGGAATATTCAACAACGCTGTGTTGCAGAGTTATGCTCAATCAGCGCCCGGAGCCACCATAGGCGACATGTACACCCGGGCCCGGCACAAGGCAGTGGCCGACTGCGGCATCAACAAAGACGCTCTTGCCAACAATATGTGCTACAATCTCTGCGGCGACCCGCTGACAAAACTGCCCGTGCCCGACTACAACGCAACCATCACCTCCATCGGCAATAAACAGGCCCCTGCACCGGGCACCAGGCTCGCAGCAGCACCGGGCAGCCGTATTACCATCAGCGGAAACATCAGCGACAAAAACGGTAAAAGCGTAAAAAACTTCAACGGCAGCATCCGCGCCATTATTTACGACGGTCCGTCGGAGCGACGCCAATACAGCGCCGCAGGCACCGATACCGTGCGCACCATATCGCTTGAAGAAGAAATTCTGGCCGAATGTGCAGGCCGTGTGAAAGCAGGCGAGTTCACAATCGACATGTGTCTGCCTGAACCACGCATCGCAGGAATACGCAACCGAATCATACTCTCGGCCATCTCTGACGGCACCACCCGATATAGCGCACTCGGATTCACCGACTGCTTCGCAATCGACCCAGAAGGTGACTGCGGCACCGACGTGCAGACAACCAAGCCCGTAATCAGCCGGATGTATATCGACTCGCCCGCCTCGGGCAGCAACTGCGAGCTGACCACCGACAGCACCCACACGTTCTACGCCATTGTAGAGGCTCCGGGCACTGGCATCAGCAACGCGAGCGCCATAATCGGAGGCTCGCCGAGGCTCACTCTCGACGGACGGCGCGATTACCCGGGAATAGGGTCGAACATCACTATCGATTCTCTGGGCCGCTACATATTCGCCATGCCCCTGACCAGCGAACTAACAGCCGGATACCACCATCTGAAGTTCTCGCTCTCCAACACTCTTGGCGAGCCGGCATCACGCTCCATCAGCTTCCTGATCACACCTGCGGCATACAAAGTCAATATCAGTGTGGCTGAAACCACAGCCACAGAATGCGCCACCATAGAAATAGAAAGCGAAGCCGACGGCACCACCAATCGCCTGCTCATACTCGACTACACCGGGCACACCGTGTTCTCGGCCTCTGATATAAGCTTCCCATACCGCTGGAACCTCAACGACAACAATGGAAACCGCGTAGCCGACGGAGCCTACACCGCAACAGTGATGGTGGCCGACAGCAAAGGCAGCGGAGCCTCGGCCCCGGCACAGATTACAGTAATACGCAAATGATGCGGACCACCGAAATTTCAAAGCAATTTCCGCAATTAAATTAACAAAATTTACTTAGAAATCACTATCTTTGCAAACTAAATCGACAAACCGCACGTATATAAATATATGGACAACATAAATTCAAAAAAAGAAATAGTGGTAAGCGGCATCCGCTCCACAGGCAACCTGCACCTGGGCAACTACTACGGTGCGCTCAGCAAATTCATAAGCATACAGGACAACTACGACTGCAACTTCTTCATCGCCGACCTGCATGCCCTCACCACCAACCCCGAACCACAGCAGCTGCACGCCAACGTAAAAAACATTCTGGCTGAATATCTCGCAGCCGGACTCGACCCCGACAAAGCGACAATATTCGTGCAGAGCGACATTCCTGAAATCAGCGAAATGTACCTGCTGCTGAACATGCACGTAGGAATAGGCGAACTTATGCGTACAGCCTCGTTCAAAGACAAAGCCCGCAAGGCACTCGGCATAGGCACTGCCGCCGGTGATGCCGAAGACGACGAAAACTTCGAACACCAGATTATCGGTGCCGAAACCAACAAGCGCGTCAACGCCGGCCTGCTCACATACCCCACCCTCATGGCCGTGGACATTCTCATTCAGAAAGCCACCAAAGTGCCTGTAGGCAAAGACCAGCTGCAGCACCTGGAACTCACACGCCGCTTCGCACGCCGCTTCAACTCGTTCTACGGCGCCGACATCTTCCCCGAACCCACCGACCTAAACTTCGGCGGCGCACCAGTGAAAGTGCCCGGCCTTGACGGCAGCGGCAAAATGGGCAAAAGCGAAGGCAACTGCATTTATCTGGTCGATGACCCCAAGGTACTCCGCAAAAAAGTAATGCGCGCCATGACCGACGACGGCCCCCACCCCGGCCAACCCATGAGCGAACCCGTGGCAAACCTGTTCACACTGCTCGAACTCACCTCAACACCCGACGTAGTAAGCCTCTTCCGTCAGGCATACGACGACGGCACCTTGCGCTACGGCGACCTCAAAAAACAACTCGCCGAAGACATCCTGGCCGTGACCAACCCCATACGCGAACGCGTAAGCGACATCCTCGCCGACGACGCATACCTCAACCGTGTAGTTCGCCTTGGCGCCGAGAAAGCACGCGAACGCGCGGCAGCCACCCTGGCCGAAGTACGCAGCGTAATGGGCTTCCGCTCCTTCTAAGCCCAACCTAAAACAGCTCTTTCACCATGCAAGACCATCCCGAAAACGACAGCCAATACAAAGGCCTGAACGTAAACTCCGGCGTGGCTCAGCCACCCCAGGTAAACCCATACCTGAACAAAAGGCCCAAACGCAAGCCCCTGCCCGCAGCCTCCGAACTCATCGAAGGCATACTTAAAGGCGACGTGACCATGCTCAGCCGCGCCGTTACGCTGGTAGAGAGCATACAGCCCGCACACCAGGCAATAGCACAGGAGGTAATTGAAAAATGCCTGCCATACAGCGGCAAATCGCGCCGAATCGGCATCACCGGCGTACCCGGTGCAGGCAAGTCGACATCAATCGACGTATTCGGCCTACACGTACTAAAGCAAGGAGGCAAACTCGCCGTACTCGCCATTGACCCCTCGAGCGAGCGCACCAAAGGCTCCATACTCGGCGACAAAACCCGCATGGAAAAACTGTCGCAACACCACGGCGCATTCATACGCCCCTCACCATCGGCAGGCTCACTGGGGGGCGTGGCTCGCAAAACACGCGAAACCATAGTACTGTGCGAAGCCGCCGGATACAACAACATATTCGTCGAAACCGTAGGCGTAGGACAGAGCGAAACAGCCGTCCACTCCATGGTCGACTTCTTCCTGCTCATACAGCTCGCCGGCACAGGCGACGAACTCCAGGGCATCAAGCGCGGCATCATGGAAATGGCTGACGGCATAGTCATAAACAAAGCCGACGGCGACAACATAGGCCCGGCACAGCTGGCTCAGGCACAATTCCGTAGCGCACTCCATCTGTTCCCGCCGACAGAATCAGGCTGGCAGCCCGAAGTACTCACCTACTCAGGCTACTTCGAACTGGGCATAGCCGAAGTATGGGATATGATCGACCGATACTTCGCATACGTCGACGCCAACGGATACTTCGAACGCCGACGCCACCAGCAAGCCCGCTACTGGATGTTCGAAACCATCGACGAACAACTGCGCAACCACTTCTACAACAACCCCGAAGTCAACCGGCTCCTCGCCCGCAACGAAGACCTGGTGCTCGCCAACCGGCGCAGCTCATTCATAGCCGCCCGCGACGTACTCGACTTCTACTTCAAATCACTCCGACAATGAACCGAATACTCTCCTTACTCGTCATAGCCCTTGTCGCCATACTCTTGCCGGCAAGCGCCCTGGCCAAAGGCGCCAAAGTAACACTGGCCGAAAAAAGCTTTGACTTCGGCACCGTAAAACAGACCGACAAAGCAGTAACCCACACATTCACAATCACCAACAGCGGCGACGCACCTCTGGTGATAATCTCGGCCAGCGCATCCTGCGGCTGCACAAGGCCCACATACACCCCCGAGCCAATCGCACCAGGAGCCAAAGGCGAGGTAAAAGTCACCTTCATACCCGCCGGACAAAAAGGCGAAATAAACAAAGAAGTAAAAATACGCACCAACGCCACCAACGCCAAACGGCTGACACTGCGCATAACCGGCACCGTAACACCATGAAAGTATATACCCGAGGCGGCGACAAAGGCCGCACATCGCTTGTCGGCGGAAGCCGGGTACCCAAAAACCATCCGCGCCTTGAAGCCTATGGCACACTCGACGAACTCAACTCGTGGCTCGGCCTGGTAATATCCGAACCCGACCGCCTGCCCCAACTTGCAGTCGACACCCTGCTCGGAGTGCAGAACCGCCTGTTCGATATCGGCACCATACTGGCCACCGAGCCCGAAAGCAAATGGCAGCCCGAACCCCTGCCTGCCGACAGCGTGACCATGCTCGAACAAGCCATCGACGAGCTCGACTCCACCGTGCCGCCACACAACCGCTTCATACTACCCGGCGGATGCCCGGCAGCGGCACGCGCGCAGGTGGCACGCACAGTAGCGCGGCGCGCAGAGCGACTGCTCATAAGCCTTGGCGACAGTATCGAAATCGCTCCCGAGATATACGCCTACATCAACCGGCTGAGCGACTACCTGTTCGTAGTCGGACGCGCCGCAAATTATTTCAACGGTCGCGATGAAATATTTTGGGAAAAATCTTGTTAGTATATAAAAACTAAAAAAAACGAAATAACTATGTATTGGACACTTGAACTTGCATCAAAGCTCGAAGACGCACCCTGGCCCGCCACCAAGGACGAGCTTATCGACTACGCCATGCGTTCCGGCGCACCACTCGAAGTAATCGAGAATCTTCAGGAAATCGAAGACGAAGGCGAAACCTACGAAACCATCGAAGACATCTGGCCCGATTACCCCAGCAAAGAAGACTTTCTCTTCAACGAGGAGGAGTATTAAGCCTACACAATAGGATTAACACAAAGAATACCAAAGAGTTGAGCTTCGCACCAAGCGACAGTCCAACTCTTTTTTCTTGCATTTTACCCCCTTTTAGAGCATAATAAACTGGCGTAAAATTAGCGCACCGACAAAAAAAGAATATAGACAATCGGGATAAACTGTCGTATAACTGTTGTAAATTCGCTTAAAATAAAAGAAACGGAACATACAACATGGGTAAAGCAGCAAGACCATTCCCGACCGGACATTTCCGGTTGTACAAGACCAGACAAACCAAGAATGACCGCCCTCTGGTGGTCCAGATTGAATATGCTGTCAAATCAGTGGCAGTCAGACGCTCTACCGGGATCTCTGTCAAAGAAAAGGACTGGAATCCTAACGAGAACAAGGGACGTGGCGGTGTCAGGGCAAGCTACGGACCTGACTATCGCAATATCAACAGCCGGCTTACAAAAAGCGTCAGTGAGTTTGACTCCAAGATAGCGGCTTGGTGTGAGAAGCATCCCGACCGTTTGACAGTAGAGATGATGAGGGCTCTCCTTGACGACCACCCGACAACACGCGAGGACAAAGGTATTGATTTTGTGAGTTATGTGTCAGACCTCCTTAAAAACGAACTGGACCGAAATAAAATCGGTCAGAGTGTATATCGCAATGGCCTGAGCGCCATGAAAATATTCCGTGAGTTCCTGAAATCGGAAAAACGCGGTACGTATGCACCCGACAGCATTTATGTCTCCGAGATTTCCACGGAGCTTATAGAGTCACATATAAAGTGGAGACGTGAGATCAAGGACAACAGTGACGATACCATAAACCATGCCCTGACCCCTATACTCAAAGGCTGTCAACAGGCAATGGTCATGGGATACATCCCGGTGGCTCTCAATGCCGCCATACAGAAGATGAGAATCATCAAGACCGTATCACTCCAGAAGAATGATGAGTCAAGCGTGAAGCATCTTTCCAAAAAGGAACTGGAGTGTCTTATAAAGTTTTACACGGAAGATAAGGAAGCGAGACGAAAGGAATATATCGAGATGTTCCTGTTTGCCCTATATGCCTGTGGTTTGCGTGTCATTGACATCATCACCCTGCAATGGTCTGACATAGACTTCGACAAACGGACTCTTAACAAGATACAGGTCAAGACGAAAAACAGGAATGTTATACCCCTAAGCGACCAGGCTATGGGAATACTTGAACAGTGGAAAGGTCGATACAATCGCTTTGTTTTCGGATTGCTTGACGATGACTTTAACCTTGATGACACAGATGCCCTGTACCGTGTGAGGAACACAAAGACACGTGGTATCAATCAAGCTCTCAATGTGATTGGTGAAAAACTGGGACTGTCATTCAGTCTCACATTCCATGTCGGACGCCACACCTTTGCTGTCCTGAGTCTTAACAACGGTATGGACATGACGATGGTGAGCCAGCTTCTCGGTCATTCCTCTACTGAAATAACCGAGAAGGTCTACGCTCACTTTATACCGGCAAGACTGCGTGAAGAGCTGAGCAAGATTAAGTTGCCATCCCTTTAGTCGGGATGCCGTTGTCCTTGCAGTGCTTGTATAAGGACGACTGTGACACCTTGATGCCCTATGCCCGTGCTGTCTGTAGGTTAAGTCTTACCGAGACAGCCGGGTTATACCACTCAGATATGTCACAATGTCCCGGATTGACAGGTATATTGTTGAACTTGCAATAGCGTCGGAGTGTAGACAGACTGACGGTAAGCCCTCTGTCGCGCGCTTCCTTTAGGTTTGAGGTAACAGATTTCCCAGGTTCATACCACGCCTGTATGGATTCGTAATTCTGATACATAAGAGCCTTCCGGGAATATGATCGTCTTGACACACCGTGTTCACGACAGTATCCGGGAGAAGTAGTGACCTTCCCTGCGTCAAGCGACTTGAACTCCATCGCATCGAACTCGGTATAATTCATGACATCATAAGCCTTGCGGGCTATAAGTTCATCAGACAACACACCGTCGGAATTGTCATAGTAGAAATACACCCTGTGAACCAGATTGAAAAATAGATCCATGAATGTTACTCCGGGATTTATCTTGCGTATGATGCATCCGTCGGTAAACAATCGGTTACGACGTTTCTCCCCGTCACGGAAACGGTTGACCGTACATTCCCCTCGCCTGTTACGATAACGTACAAACAGTGAAAGATGATTTTCGGGTATGACACAATAGCCGGCTTCGTTATATGACAGCTTTGACCACCTTAAAAGCCTGTGTTCCTTCCCATAAATCTATAGGAATTCCTGTCTGCTCTCTGCAAGAACCTTCAAAGGGACACTGATGCTTTCAAGCTGTTTTTTCCAATCCGGGTCATTAGATTTATATTGTTTTTGATTTGATTTTGATGAATTAATATTATTAGGTTGATAGATTGCTGAAGAGTATCTGGGTTTATAAACGTTTGGCACTACAGGAAGAAGTGAATGTTGATATGTGACAATCTGTTCCTGTTCAGTTGCATCGACAGGAAGGTCGGTGATTGACGAATATATCCGGTTGGAGCGGAATACCTTTGCTTCATATATAGTTCCGTTCATGAGCTGTGTGATGACTTTACCGCAATGGTCTTTAGTCTTGTCAAGATTGGTCATCCTGCATATTTTCTCATACAGTTCACCGAAAGCACGGATATTAATACGCTCTTTGAAGACATATACCAGACGATAGCTGTACTTTCCGCCAGTACCATTTGAAAATGTCTCGTAAGCAAAGGTCGGTTTCAACTGGCATTGACGGTAGAATGTTTCAAGGTCTGTATCGGTGTCATCAACATCAATGCTGATGGTCTGCGTATAGAGAAATTTATTTTTCCTACGCAGGTTCCTATAGTAAATATGGCAATAGCTGTAACCCATTCTGACCATCGAAATGAAGCTACTAAGACTCATTTTGGTCTTATTCCATCGCATTTGCCGATAGTCGGTAGGAGTCGGTTTGGACTTGTAACATTTTTCAGTGACGGATACGTCAATCTTGAAATTGGGATTTGTGATCATATCTATAATGACTGATGGTTTTGTAAGTTATATATGAAAGAGTCCTCGAAGTCTAAATTACATATCCGGCTACCGGTGTTAGAACAGGAAACCGCGTCAATATAAAAACGTGTCAGAATAATCTTGTAAAGGTTATCCTGACACGCTCTTTT
>CAJTRC010000059.1 GCA_910578365.1 uncultured Muribaculaceae bacterium | reverse complement strand
CTGAAATGAAGAGCTAAAGGCGCCCGTGATTTTCGAGTGGAATGGTAATTTCTGTATCAACATTATTTTTTGAATTAATGGATTTTTAAAGTTACCCCCGCCTTGGCGTCTCTTTTGCTGAATTGCTAAAAGATACGCCACCGGGAATTTAACATTTATTATTAAACACCCTCAAACTCATAGTAAATAATCACACAAAAAATAGGGTGTTGCAGAAATATAAGCCGGTCTGCGGCTCATATTTTCTGCAACACCCGCCCCATTTTTAACGGGATATCCGCGCTGTCGAAAATATAAAGATTGTTAAGAAACATTGCAGTTACGAATATTTGTAGTAACTTTGCACCCGGGTAAGTCCTACGCGGCAAGCTCCCTTTGAATCCCCCAGGTCCCGAAAGAAGCAAGGGTATTAGGTTGAGCGGCCGGTGTAGATCACTTGCCCTTTTTTTGTTTAATATCGGCAACCATACACACTCCCCTGTTGTTGTGTGAATGCAGAAGGCCCGGCAGAACTACCGGCCGCAACACCCCATAGAATTTGACAACGACAATGAAACACGCGCTGACTATATTGTCCATTATGCTCTGTGCCCTGATGGCGCAGGCGCAGGTCGAATGGCTTAACACCGAGCATAACTTCGGAGCTTTTCACGAAGCCGACGGCAAGGCCGCCTGTACATTCCGCTTTGTAAACCACGGCAACGAAGCCGTGGCCATAATCGGTGCCCGCGCCAACTGTGGCTGCACATCTCCGCAGTATCCCCTCGACCCCGTGGCCCCGGGCGATACCGCCGCAATAAGCGTGGCATACGACCCGGCCGGACGCCCGGGACGATTTACCAAATACGTACAGGTGGAAATCAGCGGCCAGCCTCGCCAACGCCTTGCCATCAACGGCGTGGTGATAGGCAACGCATCGTCGATAGGCTCACAGTATCCGGTTGACTTCGGCCCTCTGAAACTGCGCCGCGGAGCCATAATGGTTGGCCAGGTCGACAAAGGCAGGCTTAAAACATCGAGCCTGAGCATGTACAACAGCACCGCCGACTCGCTGCGTCCGCTCTTTGCCGACATGCCCGGGTACATCGACGTGGCTTTGGTGCCCGAAGTGATTCCTCCCGGCGAACAAAGCGCCATGACTCTCTATTTCCGCAGCGGCAAATGCCCCCTCTACGGCCTTGTGGAAAATGAAATCACTCTTATCCCCGACCCTGCCCGACCCGACTCGGTGTACCGTCTGCCTGTAACTGCCATAGTCAACGAAGACTTCAGCCGGCTCAGCCCCGACCAGATGAAGAAAGCTCCCATAGCCGCGCCGGAAACCACCGGACTCGACCTCGGCATCACCGACGGCACCACTCCACTGGCGGGCGAGATACGACTGAGCAATATAGGCAAAAGCACACTGTACGTACGCCGCGTGTACAGCACCGACCCGGGCATCAGCGCCACTGTAAGTTCCGACGAAATCAAAAAAGGCAAGTCGGCCACAATACATGTAACAGTCAATCCGCAGGCTATCAGCGGCAAAATCATCAACGCCAAACTGTCGCTGATAAGCTCCGACCCCCTCAATCCGGTACAGACACTGCGCGTCACCGGCATAATCAAACGATAAAATACCACAAAAAGGGTATTTCGCAATCAATAAATCCGTTGTAATTTTGCATCGGATAATTATACGGAATTGTTGGTAAAACATAAGCCCGAAGGCCCATACAGCTTCGGGCTTTGTTATTCTACCGCCTGGCCAGCTTCGACAAGCGCCGGCGCACAGGCATATCGTAGAATTTCATAGCCAGCCACGCCATAAGGATTATACCCCCGAACAAGACCGCGCATACAGGCCATACAGCAGCGAAGGGGCGCGCCGCGGCTCCAGCGGCCGTCGTAGGCATAGCCGATTACAAAGCCGGAGAGGACAAAAAAGAAATCTACTGCCAGATAGCCATGATTCATCATCTGGTCGGTGGGCGATGTAGCGAATCCTTCGAAGAAGTGATACCATATCACCAGCAGCGCGGCCACGCCACGAAGGCCGTCGAGCAGTTCGTATCGGGGCTTGCTGCCGTTTATTGCATCCATCGGTATATCGGTCAGCGATTATAACGCAAAATTATCTACCATATGCTGAGAGGCGAGCAATCGAATCGTGGCAGAGCCGTCAGCTGCACGTCGGCATCGCGCTGGTCGAGTCGTCCGCTGCCGTCGCCCACACTTATTCCGGCGGCCTCGAGAGCGCCGCGTATAGTGGCCAAAGCCTGCTCGGGCGTGTTGGTGTCCTCGCTGATATGACACAGATATATGTGAGTGAGGCTACCGGTCCACATTCCGGCCAGATATCGCGCGGTATCGGCATTGTCCATGTGGCCGCGCTCCGAGGCGATACGCGCCTTGAGGTATTCGGGGCGCGCGCATCGGCGCAGCATGCCGGCATCGTAGTTTGCCTCTATCATAAGTATGTCGGCCTTGCGTATATAGAAGTCGGCGCGGTCGGTAATACGGCCGGTGTCAGTGGCAATCACCAGAGTATGTTCCCGATATTCGATACAGAATCCCACGTTGTCGGTACCGTCGTGCGAGGTTTCGAAAGGCGTTATTGAAATGTCGCCTACTGTAAAGGCAAATTCCTTGTATATGGGCGCGTGAAAGTCCTTGATGCGGCGCGAAATGCTGTGGCGGCGCAGAATACCGTTGAGGCACCGCGGTGTGGCCCACAGCTTCATGTGCGGGTAGCGGCGCAGAATGGTGTAGGCATAGCGCACATGGTCGCCGTGGTCGTGGGTAATGATTATGCCTGCCACACGGGCCGGGTCGATACCGTTGGCCTTGAGGCCGGCCTGGACCTTGTCGGCGTCGACACCTGCGTCGACGAGTACTCCGCAGTGCAGCGAGCCCACGAAGGCGCAGTTGCCGCTGCTGCCGCTGCCGAACGACACAAAGCGCAGCTTGTCGGCACTGTGGTCGGCAATCTGTACAGACGAAATAGAGTTGCGGCGAGCCTCGGCCAGAATCTCGCGGCGGCGCAAGTCGGCGGCATCGTCAGCTGCCAGCCCTGCATCGGGCCTGAAGTCCAGGCTGTCGAAGAGTCCCGGCATATCGTTCAGTGGACGGCTGGTTCGGCGTGGTTTCATTTTCGGTTATGAGTTCAATAGGAATATTGCCGGAATTTTGTCGTAATCGGGTTTTATGCGGCGCCACTGGTCGATACGGCGTGTATTTATGCGCTGGCGCGGGCCGGTGATGTCACTTGCCACGCACAGCAGCATATCGGCCGGCAGCACCCGGCATAGTTCTTCTATGAGTTTGTTGTTGCGGTAAGGGGTTTCGATAAATATCTGGGTGCAGTGGTCGCGGCGTATAGCCTGCTGCATGTCTTTGAGCTTGCCGGCGCGGGCGCGGGCATCGATGGGCAGGTAACCGTTGAAGGTAAAGCGCTGGCCGTTGAACCCCGACCCCATCAGCGACATAAGTATGCTCGACGGGCCTACCAGGGGCACTACTTCATAACCGCGGCGCTGGGCGGCGGCAACCAGGTCGGCGCCCGGGTCGGCTACGGCCGGGCATCCGGCCTCGCTTATCACGCCTATGCTGTGTCCGTGGGCCATGGGTGCGAGCATGTCGTCGACCTCGCCGGGCGGAGTATGCTCGCTAAGTTCGGTAAATTCGAGGTCATCAATGATTATACTTTTGTGGCAGGCCTTAAGAAAGCGGCGGGCGGAGCGTAGATTCTCCACCACAAAATAACGGATGCCGAGCAGCAACTGAAGGTTGCTTCCCGGCAAAACCTGCTCCGGCCCCACATCGCTCAGCGGCACCGGGAAGAGGTACAGTTTAGGAGTTTTTTCCATTTATTTTCGGCGACGCACGCTGCGGACGGCGTTCGAACTGTTGTTCTGCGGTTTGGGTTCTTTAGGTTTCTTGACTTTGGCGGCGCTGCGCTTCGACGAGCGTTTTGTCGAGCGTACGGCCTCCTTCTTTTCCTTTGTCGCTTCGGCTACAGCGGCTTCCCCTTCGGCGCCCTCGGTAGCCTCGCCACGGGCAGCAGCTTCGCGGGCCTCGCGCTGAGCTATTACCTGCTCGCGGTCGGGCACCCACAGTTTCTGCCCGAAGTTGTCAATCTGGCTCTGGATGCTGTCGGCGGCGCGCTTGCGGTCATCGGCATCGGGGTAAAGCTGAGCCATCGACTTGTTTTTGAGGTTGCGTGTCTTATATATCTCGCCGTCGTACATGGTAAGATTGAAGAAATCGTCGATTGAACATGTGGGCAGGTTGTTGTCGTCGCTGAGGAATATCATCTGCTGCGACAGCCACGGGCGCACATCACTGAATTTTATCCAGAACATTGGATACTTGAGGGCCTCGCCGCCGAAATCGCCGCTGCGGTGCAGCACCGGGCAGATAGCCTCCACGTAGGGGCGCACGCGATTGGTGCGGGTGTCGTATTCCCAGCGCTCTATAAGGTAGTACGACAGCACTTCGTTGGCCGGTACGTCGGCTTCCTCGATGGTGAAGCGCGGATTTTTGTCGGTACTGCCCTTGGCCGGCTGATAGTATATGTGGAAGCGGTCGAGCATGTCGCGCACGTTGATTTTATACTGGTCGGTGAATATTTCCCTACCATCGAGATACTCGTAAGCGCTTACCTTGTTGTCGGCCAGCAGCTGCATGATTACCCGGAACAAGTTGAGCTGTCCGTCGACGGGTTCCTCGGGGAAATACAGCGGAGCGTTCTTGTCCTTTTCGAGGTCGAGCTGGCGATATATTACGCGCATCCACGCCCGGTCGGCGTCGGAAATCGAAGCACCGTCGGTATCATAGAACTGCTGCATGCGCTGTGTTACCTGCGTGCCATCCTGCTGCTGTTGCTGCCCGCGGCGGTCCGAGGCTCTGCGGCGTGTGACTCCGCCGTTGTCCTGGGCTGAAAGCGGCGCAGCGGCCACAAGCATGGCCACGGCAGCGAATAGGTATCTTTTCAGTTTGTATATCATGGCGTTTAATTTACAATTACTTCGATTGGCGAGAGGTCGCGGGTGGTGCCGTCGGGACCGCTTGCGCGTATTTTAGATATATAGAAGCGCTTGCCACGGCTCAGACGCTGGAACTGCTGTTTCTGGCGTTGCGAGAAGTTGGCGCCGTCGCTCACCTCGGGTATGGCGTTGCCCATCTGGTCGAAGAACACGGTTTCGAAGCCCAGCACGTTGAAGCGGGTGTCGAGCAGACCGTCGTCGATAGCGGCTTCAAGGCCTCCGGCTGCCATAAGCGAGGCTTTCGGAAAGCCTTTGCCGCCTTTGTAGTGGTCGATGTTGCCGTCGGCACCCTTGAATGCTATGTAAGCTGTCGGGTCGGGCAGTTTGCGCACACGGAATGTAGTGGTGGCCACGGTGGTGCTGCGGCCGTCGATATTGGCGGTGACTGTAACCACAGCCTCCTTGCCCACGCCTGCCGGACGGGCCACCCAGTGGTCGCCGCTACGGGTGAGCGAGCCGTTGCTGATTGAGGCCGAGATGTCGCTCATGGCCACACCCGGCACACCTATGCTTATGGGGTTGTCGATACCTGCGTAGAGTACATTCATCATAGTTGCCGACACTGTGGCCATAGGCTCTATTACGGTGTACGACGAAGTGAACTGATGCTTTGTAACAGTACCGTCGCCGTGGGGCACCTCCAGATAGCCGCTGTAGTTGAAACTGCCGGTTGAAGCTGCGTTCACTTCGTAGAGGCCATGGTCGTTGGCAAGTTTGTTTCCGCCTATATACACAGTCGGACGGGCGGTGGTGTCGATAGCGGCCAGCACTATGTTGGCCGAGTATTTGCCACCGCGCATCACCAGGCGCGACTGGGGCAGCACGTATGCGTTGAGTTCGTTCACACGCACGTCGCCGGCGTCGACCTGAGCCAGGAGGGTCGACAGGGCCTCGCCTTCGGCGTTGAGCAGGTCGCTCTGCATCTTGGCCATGATAGTCACGGCCGCAATGGCGGGCTGCTGTTCGAATTTCATTTCTTCCCACAGTTTGGGTGCCAGAGTACCGGCCTGCTGAATGGGTGCTGTGGATAGTGTGGCATTGATGGCCTGCTGCTTGGCGGGGTCGCCGACTATGCCGGTCACATAGGTGCGGTAGCTGTCGATGCGCTTGCGCAATTGCTCGCCAAGCGAGTTGCCGGGTGCAAGCATCACCACAGACGCCGCTTCGAGATCGTCGCGGTTAACAATGTTGTCGGGGTCGCCGTCAGAGCCGTCAGCCTTCTGCACAATGAGTAGTTTGAGCGAGTCGATATACCGGTTCAGCGCCGCGGTATTGCGCCGCACTTCCGAGGCTTTGTCGAGCCACTGCTGCCCCTTCTCGGGGTTTGTGGCGGCAAAACTCTCAAGCTGACGGTACACGGCCAAATTCCGGTCGGCCACGCTGCTGTTAGTAATGCTCAGACCATCGTGCACCTGCTTGAAGCCGTCGAGAACGTCGCTGCTGACGTTCAGGGCGAGCATGGCCGTCAAGACGATATACATCAGGTTTATCATCTTCTGGCGTGGTGTAAGTCTGCTGCTGCCTGCTGCCATCTTATACTTCGGGTTTCTGGTGATTGACGGGCACCGACTGTGCCTTGAATTCGCTGCCGGCGCCGGTTTCGGTGTTGCCTACACCGGCCATGTCGGCGGGCGACATCATGGGGTGGTGCATGTTCATGGTCATGGCCTGAATCATGCGCTCATACACAGCGTTGAGCTGCTGCATGTAGCGGGCCATGCGTTCGGTTTCCTCGCAGTAGCGTGCGCTTTGGTCGGCCGATTTCTCGTACATGTCGCGTATGTCCTTTATGCCGCGGTTCACGCGGTCGATGGCGTCGAGCTGCGACGATATGCTCTTGAGCTGAATTTCGTATATTGTATTCAGGCCGCCTATGTTGCGGCTGAGATTCTGCATTTCCTCCACGTATCCGCGTGAGCTTTCGGTAATGGAGTCGGAGTTCTCGCTGATTACGCGGTAGCTCTGCAGCAACACCTCGCTTACTTCGTTGAGAGCCTGAGTTGTGCTCTGCAGTTTGGCCAGCTGCGCTGTGATGCCTCCAAGCTGCTCGATATACTGCTCGGTCGAGCCGGCGACATCGCCGGCGGTGGCTGTCACCACTGCGGGCGCGTCGGCCTGCGACACAGCACGGGTCACATCCGGATTCCCGAATACCACGGAGCCTCCGCCGGAGGGCATGCCGCCCACTACTATTGTGGCAGGAGCGCCTTGGACGCCCGCCGCGGCTGTCGCGGCTTCTGCTTCGGGCTGAGTCTGCGCGTCAAGCGGCAGCTCGGCTGCGTCTGCTACAGGTTCGCTGTCGTCATCGGCTTCGGGCTTTTCGCGCAACTGAGGGAATACTTCCTCCCAGTCGTACTCCTTCGGCGGGCGGTCGAAGGCAGTGAGTACGAACATCAGCACCTCGGTACCCATGCCTATAGACAGCAGAGCGTTGCCGCCGGGCAGGTGAAGAATCTTGAACAGTGCGCCCCAGATAACGATAGCTGCACCTATTGAATATGCGAAGTTGAAGAAACGCTGGCCCTTACTGCTGCTGATAAAGCCTGCGAGGCCACCGCGTTTTTTTCCTTTATTGCTCATAATCTGCTGTGTGTGGTGATTGATTGTGTATTCGCTTGCTATTGTTTATTCTGTTTGTTACCGCGGGCGAAGCCAATCTGGCTGCGTACGTTGCGGAAACCTATGTACGAGCGCTGCTCGTTCTGGTACTCCCACATGCGGAGGTCGGAGCGTATGTTGTGGGCCACGTCTTTCCACGAGCCGCCGCGCACAATCTTACGCTTCATCTTGTAGGGGTCTTCCAGAGCGGCGTCGTAGCGGTACTCGGGATTGAGGTCGTTGGTGAGTCGACCGACACTTTCGGTAAATGCGGTCGAGGTCCACTCGCTTACGTTGCCGGCCATGTCGTAGAGGCCGAAATCGTTGGGGGCGTATGTGCCCACACGCGATGTAATCACATGGCCGTCTTTCACGTAGTTGCCATCCTGCGGCTTGAAGTTGGCGTAGAAGCAGCCTTTGTCGTCGCTCATGGTGAGGTCGCCGTCCCAGGGATACATATTTTCGTTCACACCTGCGCGGGCGGCGTATTCCCACTCTGCCTCAGTGGGCAGTCGGTAGGGTTCCACGTATATGCCGTCGCGGCCAAGGCTGCGACGCAGGAAGTCTGTACGCCAGTTGGAGAATGCGTTGGCCTGCTCCCAGCTTACGCCCACCACAGGGTATTCGCTGTAGCCGCCGTGCGAGAAGTACAGGCGCACGTATGGTTCATTGTAGGCGTTCTCAAAGTCGTTGACCCATGCGGTAGTGTCGGGGTAGACATTCACTATATAGGTGTTGAGGAAATCGTAGTCGCCTGTAAGACGGCGCTGTATGGTTTCGCGTATGATTTCACCTTCGTCGTTGATGTATGCCGTATCCTTGCTAATCATAGGCAGCTCGGTGGGTACAGGCTTGTCGGTGTTGTACTCGCGGCGGCGTGGATTGAGGCGGTTTTTGCGCTTCACGGCCTCGGTCTGGTTATACACCTCGTAGCGGTAGTTGAGTTGCTCGGCATCAAGCTCCTTCACACCGGTTATGGGGTTAATGCGGTACACGCTCTCGATGGCGCGTTGCTCGTCTTCATTGGGATTGCGCCATGGTATGGGTTTGTTCCAGTTCAGATGTGGTGTGATGGGGTTTCCGTCGCGGTCTTCCTCAATTTTGAAGTCTTCGTTGCCACCGAAAGCGGGGTCAGCCAGTCGCTCGCGAATAATGGAGTCGCGCACCCAGAATACGAATTGCTTGTATTTCGAATTGGTGACTTCAGTTTCGTCCATCCAGAATCCGTCGACCGATATGCCACGGGCATTTGAGGCGAGATTCCAGGCGCTGTCGGGCTTCTGCACGCCCACTTCCATGGAGCCGCGGTTCACCAGCACCATGCCGTAGGGAGTGGGTTCGGCCCACGAGGTACCGCCCACGCCGGTGACTTCACCGCCGGCCGAACTGCGGCTGCCGCTGGCGCATGAGTGCAGAGCCAGCGCGCACAGGCAAAATATCATCAGGAGCTGAAATGTCTTAGTTCTGTTGGTCATCGTTTACTATTAATATTAAATGTTGAATGTTAAATGTTGAATTGTAATGGTTCAATGCCTATGGCCCGGACGGCCGTTTAACATTTAGCCTTTAACCTTTAACATTGCTTACATATATCGTATGCTCTTGTGTTTGTTGCGGTTTTTATCGCCCAGATTCAGTTTAAGACTGTATCCGGCAAATACTTCGTGGCTGCCGCTCGAGGCCTTTGCAATGGCCGTGGTGGCGTAATCGTAGCTGTAGCCTATGAAGAAGTTTTTGTATTCAGCGGCTATGGTGGCTATGACGGCGTCGTTCCAGCGGTATCCCACACCAAAGGTCAGGAATTTGTTGTAACGCACACGTGCGTTTATTTCGGCGGTTGTAAATGCAAAATCACTTTTGACCAGCACCGACGGCAGTATATCAAATAACGTATTTTTTAGCTGAATATTGCCTCCGGCTATAAAATAGAGGGTGCGTTTACTGCCAAACTCAAAATATTGTTCGGTACCGGTGGTGGCGTCGCTGCCGTTGTCGCTGTCGGCTTTAAGTTTCACTGTGGGGGCGCTCAGATGGCTGCACGATATGCCGGCGTAGAAGAGCCGGTGGTCGTACCATATACCGGCGCTGAAGTCTACTGTGCTGCCGTGGACATCGGTACGCGGCAGCGCGTCGTCGTTGCTTTCGTGGTAGTCGTCGTCGTCGGGCATGTCTACTTCCGAGCCTTTGAATCCCTGGTCGAGCAGGCCTATCTGCACGCCGGCTGTCCATGTGCCGCCGAGTTTGTTGATTTTGTATGCCAGCTGGGCGCTTGCGTTGAGAGTACTGTATAGGCCTGCGGTTTCCTGGTCGATTGCCACTCCCAGGCCTATGCGTTTGCCAAATAGCTTCATGGGCATGTCGGCCACGGCCACAAAGGTTTTGGGAGCGCGTTCGATGCCCATCCACTGTAAGCGCGCCCCGCCGCGGATGCGTATAAAATCGGTGCGGCCCACTGCTGCCGGATTATAGAACGAGGGCACCTCGTAGTACTGGCTCAGCTGTGCGTCGGTCTGCGCCCCCAGGGTGGCGGGGGCGAGAGCGGCCAAAGCCAGTAGCAGGCTTATTATTATGCGAGGGGTCATTTATTCAAAGTAGAAAGTAAATACTATCATCTTGGAGGTGATTTTCGACAGCGATTTGGTAAACACCTGAGCCGCCGGGTTGTCCTCGAGGTCGGGACGGTCGCGCACCAGCAGATCGCTGAGTCCGAAGCAGAATTTCACTTCGGGTATAAATTTGAAATACGGCAGATAGAAGTCGCAGCCAAAGCCTACCGACAGATACACATCGCTCGATTTCAGCTTTATAAAGTCGCTGCGGCGCTTGCTCACATCGAATGCGGGCATTACTCCGCCTATCACATACGGCCGGGCGTTGCGGTAGCGCATGGCGGCGTACTTGAGGTCGAAGGGCATCACCACCATAGCTGTCTTTATATTTTGGCGTTCGGTGTTCTCAGGATTGTTATAGTCGGCCATCTTCAGGTCATAGCTGCCGAAGTACATGCCGGGCGAGAAACGCAGGCTGAAGTAGTTGTTCAGCCGCAGGTCCACAAGACCGTTGACACTGAATCCGGGCTGATAGTCGGGCTGCTCAAGACGCCACTGGGCGCCGTCGTCGGTAATGAATCCGTTGTGAGTAAAGTTGAGGCCGCCGGTGTAGGTGCCTATCGAGAAGCCCAGATGCCACTTGCGCAGGTCGGCATACGGGCGGTTCTGCAGCTTGTCGTTGAGGTCGCGCGCCGATGCGGCCGAGGCCATGGCGGCCACCAGCATCAGCATTATGAGTATGATTGATTTACGGATTTTCATACTTTTAATTAACGCCGTTTTATGCAATATATTGTGTGGGCCGCCAAAGTGCGGCCGACAGAAGGCCGCTGTCCGTTTTTGGACACAATTTTGCGCGTAACATATTGATTATCAATAGCAGTTGACAAAAGTTCAAAAAAATATTTAATTTGCGACATGGACAAACAAATCGACAAAGCTACAATTCGCCGCCGCCGTGTGCGTGCCATGCTGCCCTGGGCCATAGGCTCGGCCCTGGTACTGGCAGCTCTGATATGGATGCTGGCGGCCATGGAGAAAACGGTCAGCCGGCGCGATGTGGCCATCGGCACCGTGGACCGCGGCGCTCTCGAAACCACCATAAACGCCAGCGGACGCGTAACCCCCGCATACGAAGAGATTATAACATCGCCCGTGGAGTCGAGCCTCCTCAACAGTTTTGTGCGCCTTGGCGACAGCGTCAGCGCCGGCACTCCGCTGCTGGAGCTCGACCTGGAGTCGGCCAACACCGACTTTGAGAAGATGCTCGACGCCTACGAGGTGATGCGCCGCGAGCTGCTGCAGCTGCAGCTCAACAACAAGACATCGCTGAGCGAGCTGGCCATGCAGATCGAGGTCAAGCAGATGCAGCTGAGCAGCCTCGCTGTGGAACTGCAGAACGAGCGCCATCTCGACAGTCTGGGCAGCGGCACCGGCGAGCGCGTGCGCCAGGCCGAAACCGCCCTGGCCACAGCACGCCTGGAACTGCAGCAGCTGCGTCACCGCCACGAAAACGAACGTCTGCGCGCCGAGGCCGCCGAGGAGATGCAGCGCCTGAAACTGAGCAGCTACGAAAAAGACCTGGACATGACCCGCCGCACCCTGGCCCGTGGCCGCATACCGGCGCCGTACAGCGGCAGTGTCACATTCATACTCACCGACATAGGCAGCAAAATCACACCCGGCCAGAAGGTGGCTGTAATCAGCGACCTCTCGGCTTTCACCATCGAGGGCGAGGTGCCCGAGAGCAACAGCGAGCGCGTGAAGCCCGGCGCCCCGGTGGCGGTCCACATAGGCAAGATTGAGCTGCAGGGAATGGTCGAAAGCGTCATACCGCAGTCGAACGCCGGCTCGGTGGGCCTGCGCATAAGTCTCGACAACCCGCGGGCAAAGGGCCTGCGCAGCGGCCTGCGCGCCGACCTCTTTATCAGCTACGGCTATAAAGACGATGTGGTGCGCCTGCCCCAGGGGGCTTTCTTCAAGGGTCCGGGCGAATACCAGCTCTTTGTGCTCGACTCCGACAGCCGCCTGCAGCGCCGCAAGGTGAAACTCGGCGACAGCAACAGCAGCTACATCGAGGTGGTGAGCGGACTTGAGCCCGGCGACCGCGTGACCGTAAGCGACATGACCGACTACCGCAACAACAAATCCCTAAAATTAAGCGACTAAAACCGTATATATCATGAGTATCATTTCACTTAAAGAAGTAAGCAAGCTCTACCATACCAAGGAGGTGGAGACCATAGCTCTGGAGAACGTGAACCTCAGCATCGAGCAGGGCGAGTTCGTAAGCATCATGGGCCCCAGCGGCTGCGGAAAGTCCACACTGCTCAATATCATAGGTCTGCTCGATAAAGCCAGTTCGGGCAGCCTGGAGCTGCTGGGCCGCGACATGACCCGCATTGCCGACAGCGAGGCCGCGCACTTCCGCAACGCCAATCTGGGCTTTGTGTTCCAGAGTTTCCATCTGATTCCGTCGCTCAACGTGGCGGCCAACGTGGAACTGCCGCTGATATACCGCAAGGGCGTGTCGGCCTCGGAGCGGCGCCGCAAGGTCGAGGAGGTGCTGGAACGCCTGGGCATGTCGCACCGCATCAGGCACCTGCCCACACAGCTTTCGGGCGGTCAGTGCCAGCGTGTGGCCATTGCCCGCGCCATTGTGGGCGGCCCGCAGATAGTGCTGGCCGACGAACCTACCGGCAACCTCGACTCAAAGATGGGCGCCGAGGTCATGGCCCTGCTCCACCGCCTGAACAAGGAGGACGGCACCACTGTGGTAATGGTGACCCACAACGAGGAGCAGGCAATGCAGACCGACCGCATAATCCGCTTCTTCGACGGACACATCGTTTCTTGAATGTTAAATACTAAATATTGAATGTCAGATGATTGCATCCAATAAAATCAGACAGATACGATACGACATGCGCCACCAGTCGGTGGTGACATGGGTTACCCTGGTGGGCACGGCGCTGTCGGTGTTCCTGCTGATGACGGTCATAAGCCTGGAGCAGCTCAACACCATGCCTTTCGCCCCCGAAAGCAACCGACCCCGCCTGCTGTATGGGCAGAATTTTCATATATCAGGTATAGGCAACAACGAGGATAGTTCTGCAGGACTGTCATATACCATGGCCGGCAAACTCTATGTCGGTCTAAAGGGAGTAGCCATAAGTTCAAGAATGAATATCGATGCCTGGAATGCCGAAGCGGAAGGCCCCACCGAAAAGCCTGTGACTGCCTCGACACGAAAAGTTGACGAAAACTTCTGGAAAATATTCGACCACACTCTTATCGACGGCCGCTACTTCGACAAAGCGGAGGTTGATGACAATAGCAACGTAGCGGTTCTTTCGGAAAGCATGGCACGCAATCTGTTCGGTGACGCCAAAGCTGTGGGCTCGGAATTCATGCTCAGTTTCAAGCCATACAAGGTTGTAGGCCTGGTAGCCGACCATTCGGCACTGGCCCGACAGGCCGCGGCCGACATATTTATACCTATGTCGCATGCGTCGGCCGCGTGGTGGGGTGAAAGCGGCATGTTCGGCGATGTGGCCGTGGCCCTGCTTTTAGCCGACGGCACCACTCCCCGGGCCTTACGCGACCAGGTAAAGGCCCGCTACGCACAGGTAGCCACAGAACTGGCCCCCGAAGAACTGCAACCGGTGTATCATGAGGCACCTTACGATGTGGCCACGGTTGTCAACGGGGCTTACGGCAGCAATAGCACTCCCGATACCTCCGGCACCGAACGCGTCAGGCTTATCACCTACGCGCTGCTGTTGCTGCTGCCCGCCATAAACCTCAGCAGCATGCTCCACAGCCGCATACGACGCCGCGTGGGCGAGTTCGGCATACGCCGCGCTTTCGGCTGCACCCGCATGCGCATAGTCCGCGACATAATCAGCGAGAACTTCATCATCACGCTGCTGGGCGCCATAGTGGGCTGGATGCTGGCACTACTGTTCATGAGCAGCTACACCGGCCTGTACAGTTCAGGCTGGCTCGGCATAGTAGGCGATACCCCCACCCTGGGCATGCTGCTTAACTGGCGCATGGTGCTGGCGGTAATCGCAGTTTGCTTTATAATAAATATTCTGAGCGCGTCTGTGCCCGCCTTACAGGCATCGCGACTCAACACAGTCGACGCTATCAACGGACGCCATAACAACTGAAATCATCATGAAACGAAAACTTCTTACACAGATGCGTACCGAGTGGCGCGGCAATATATGGCTGCTCGTGGAGTTCCTGCTTATCAGTCTTATCATATGGTATGTTTGCGTGAATCTCTACGGACTCTACTTGCGTTACAATCCCAGTAAAGGCTATGATTTCAACAACATATACGTAGCTTCTGTCGGTTACTTATCTCCGGATGTACCGTCATTCATACAGTACCCCGACGATGAAATCTACGACGCTTACCGGCGGGATTTTGATAATATAATCAACCGCATACGTCAGCACCCGGCAGTGGAGGTGGTAGGCGCAGGCCATAACGCCGTACCTTATAATTACAGCTATAATGGAATTCAGCTGGCGGCCGTTGACGGAACTGACACACTCTACTATCAGGCAAATCATCGCATCATGGATGCCAACGTCATGCGGGCCCTGAAGGTGCAAGGCGCCAACGGCGAAAGCACCGAACAACTCATTGAGATGCTCGAGGACGGAAAAGTGTTGATTTCAACCTTTGATGACGCTGCAGCTGAAACCAATGAAGTAGACATGGAACTTCCTGAACGCCTCGCCGGAAAAAAGATGTTCGACGGCCAAAGCAGCGTTGATGTGGCACCTGCACTGATCAATAATATGCGCCGGAATGATTATGAATCCGCCTGGGGTGGTTTACTGGTGAGAATGCCTTCACCTCAATCAACCACCGGCTCGCTTATCATACGCATACGCCCCGGCATGGATCGTGAGTTCTGCGAATGGATTCAGAACGAACGCCTGCGGGCCGGCAATATATATATAGCGAACACCGAGTCACTTAAGCATCAGCGCGAAGCAACAGAGCAGCCTTACGAAACAATCATATTAACGCGAGTTCGGGATAAGAACTTTATGATTTTCAACCAAGCAAAAGACAACATAGAGTATTGGGCGGCCTTTCAAGGTCGCCTGATTTATTTGTACAGTTTGGTGTTGTTAATCCCAGAGGACAAGCTGCCCGTT
>CAJTRC010000058.1 GCA_910578365.1 uncultured Muribaculaceae bacterium | reverse complement strand
GGGCTTGGCTTGGCGAACGTGATTTTAATTTTGCTTTGTCAAATTTAATTTGTATCTTTGTGTGTTTAAAGCGCTCTTTTCGAAAGGAAAGGGTGCGGTCTATGTTTATAACAATCGAAAATACAGATGCTTAAAAGGTTTTTTATAGCCGTTTGCGGTACTATTACAGGCTTGTGGATTTCGGGTATTGTTCTTGTGCTGGCGCTGCTGACGGTGGCCGGCGCTCAATTCTCCGTCAAGACGTCGTCTGTCAACGATAACTCAATTCTTTATCTCGACCTCAGCGGCGAGGTGATTGAACACAACCGTAATACCGATGTGCTGACCATGTTGCAGGAAGGCACGGAACAGGAGCCGGTGCTTATCGACATGCTGAGTTCGGTGCGCCGAGCTGCGAACGACTCGAAAATCAAGGCGATATACATCAACGCCGGCGGCGCCGCTATCGGCGTGGCCCAAATCGAAGAACTTCTGGCCGAACTGCGAGAATTCAAAAAGTGCGGTAAAAAGATTTATGCATATGCCGACAGCTACAGCCAGAGCGATTATCTGCTGGCTTCGGTAGCCGATAATGTGTATCTCAATCCGGTGGGTATACTCGATGTACATGGCGTTGGCACGACTTATCCGTTCTTTACCGGTCTGCTCGATAAACTGGGCATAAAAGTCCAGGTTATCAAGGTGGGCAGCTTCAAGAGCGCCGTAGAGCCTTACATACTCAAGGAAATGAGCGATTCGGCACGTCTGCAGACTCGCCAGTTTGTAGATACCATCTGGAACTTCTACTCCGGTGCTGTGGCTCAGAACCGCAGCGTTAAAGCCGGTGTGGTGAACGAGTGGGCCGATAGCCTGATTATGACCTGGAAAGCTGAAAAAGTCCTTGCCTCCAAGGCTGTAACCGCTTTGAAATACCGCCGGGATGTAGAAGCCGAACTGCGTTCTATCTGCGGCAAGACTGCCGATGAAGACCTTCCGCTGATTACACCTGCTGAATATATGGCCTTCTATGTCAATGAATATGCCGGAGCCGATGCCGACCATGTGGCGGTACTCTTTGCCGAAGGCGATATCGTAGACAGCGGCAAGGGTGGTATCGTAGGCGAAACCATGGTGCCCGAGATTCTGCGTCTGGCCGACGACAATCATGTAAAAGGCTTGGTGATGCGCGTGAATTCTGGCGGTGGCAGCGCTTTCGCATCCGAGCAGATATGGGAGGCTATCGAGTATTTCAAATCAAAAAACAAGCCGGTATATGTGTCGATGGGCGATTACGCCGCGTCGGGCGGTTATTATATAAGCTGTGGCGCCAACCGTATATATGCCGACCGGACCACACTGACAGGTTCAATCGGTGTGTTCGGCATTATACCCGATTTTAGCGGACTCGTTACCGACAAACTCGGTGTGAACTTCTCGAGTGTAGGTTCAGGCCCTAACGCCGGATTTATGTCGGTTATGAAGGCGCTTACTCCCGAGCAACGCAATGCAATGCAGAATTTTGTCGAGAACACTTATTCGGTGTTTGTCGGACGTGTGTCGGAAGGCCGCGGTATTGACGAGGCAGAAGTGCGTCGTATAGCCGAGGGCCGTGTATGGGTCGGCAGCAAAGCTGTGGAGCTGAAACTGGTTGATGAAATCGGCGGTCTGCAGCAGACACTTGCCGCGATGCTCAAGGAGTGTCGCCTCGACCGTTACGAATATCGTCTTTATCCTCAGGTCGAGGAGGACTTCTGGCAGAAGCTCGTACGTCAGAGCGGTAATCTGGAGGCACTTCAGCAGGGTTCGTTGCGCTTTGATGCAGAGAGTCTGCGGGCCATTATGCTCGTCGACCGTCTGAAAAACCAGAATCCCGTACAGGCCCGGATGCCTGAAGTGGAAGTAAACCTGTAACAACGCATAGAAAAAGCCCTGCGCTGAAATAGAATGAAATTACGAAGAGTATACGCTAACTTTGTGCTGCTGCCCGCATCGAAAATATACGGGCTGGTAACCTGGATGCGCAATAAACTCTTCGACTGGAATATTCTCAAACAGCATACATTCGGTGTTCCGGTGGTAGTGGTGGGCAATCTGGTGGCCGGCGGCAGCGGCAAGACCCCTCATACAGAGTATCTGGTCGACGGCCTTCGTCACAGCTATCACCTCGCGGTGCTGTCGCGCGGCTATAAACGCAGTACTAAAGGGTTTGTAATGGCAAGTGCACACTCCACTCCGCGAGATATAGGCGACGAACCATACCAGATGTATCATAAATTCGGAGGGCAGGTGCCGGTGTTTGTGTGCGAAGACAGGGTGCGCGGCATCAACGAATTGCTTAAGGTAGATTCCGATGTTGACCTGGTGATACTTGACGATGCCTTCCAGCACCGCTATGTAAAGCCTACCGTGTCGGTGCTTATCACTGAGTTCGCCAAGCCTCTGTACTCCGATAAACTCTTGCCCTACGGACGTCTGCGCGAAAGCGTGCGCGGACTGTATCGTGCCGATGTGGTGGTGGTTTCGAAATGTTCCGACGCCATTAAGCCGGTCGACTGCCGCATACTCAAGAACAACCTGAACCTGTACCCGCCGCCTTCGCAATATTTGTTCTTCTCGCGTTACAACTACTGTACGCTGAAACCACTCTTCCCGGCCGAAGTCACCGGAATACCACATCTGGAGTGGCTTGAGCCCGATGACGCGGTGCTTATACTCAGCGGCATTGGTAATCCCCGGCCGTTTGTTCGCCAGATAAAGAGTTACAGGGCCAAAGTGAAGATAAACGTATATCCCGACCATCATAACTATACCCGCAAGGATATCGACAACATCCGTCGTCGCTACGATTCGCTGCGTGGCAAGCGCCGTCTGATTATAACAACCGAAAAAGACGCTGTGCGCCTGTCGACCAATCCGTATTTCCCGCACGAACTCAAAGCCGTGACATACTATCTGCCAATAGAAGTGGACTTTCTGCGCTTCACTGAAAAAGAAACCTTTGTAGACACCGTGCGCGAACTTTTGCGCCAGCGAAAAGGTTTATAGTATTAATTAAATAACTACCATAAAAATGCTTCAGA
The DNA here is from genome assembly GCA_910578365.1 of uncultured Muribaculaceae bacterium. Lineage (GTDB taxonomy): Bacteria > Bacteroidota > Bacteroidia > Bacteroidales > Muribaculaceae > CAG-873. Next base: position 12,562 of record CAJTRC010000058.1, on the reverse strand, counting down.
AAATCAACGAAACCGCCCAGTGGCTCAAAGAGCACGCAGAAGGCGAGATGCCTGCAATCGGCATTATACTCGGCACCGGTCTTGGCGCCCTTGTCGACCACATAGAAAACAAACAGTTCATAGCATACAAAGACATACCCAACTTTCCCGTCAGCACTGTCGAGGGCCATAGCGGCAACCTCATATTCGGTACTCTCGGCGGCCGCCGCGTGATGGCCATGCAGGGACGCTTCCACTACTACGAAGGCTATGACATGAAGCAGGTAACCTTTCCGGTGCGCGTCATGAAGGCTCTGGGTGTTGACACCCTCTTTGTAAGCAACGCCGCAGGCGGTATGAACAAAGAATTCAAGGTAGGCGATGTGATGATTATCACCGATCAGATTAACCTCTTCCCCGAAAATCCTCTGCGTGGCAAGAACTACGAAGAGCTCGGCCCGCGCTTCCCGGCCATGACCGAACCCTACGACAAGGCACTCATTGCCATTGCCGACACCATTGCGGCCGAAAAGAACATCCGCGTGATGCACGGCGTGTATGTAGGAACTCCCGGCCCGACATTCGAAACACCTGCCGAATACGAATACTTCCGGGTTATTGGCGGTGATGCCGTAGGCATGAGCACAGTGCCTGAAGTGATTGTGGCACGCCATGCCTCGATGCGTGTGTTCGGTGTGAGCGTAATCACCGACCTCGGCGGCAAGGACATAACCGAAGTGCCCACACACGAAGATGTGCAGAAGGCCGCCATAAAGGCCCAGCCGGTGGTTGTGGAACTGATGAAGGAGGTTATTCTTAAAGTATAATGGCTGAAATATCCGACCTCGGCGAATTCGGTCTGATTGACCGACTTACAGCCGGACTGAACAATGTTAACACTGCCAGCGAAGTTGCCGTTGGCGACGACGCGGCAGTGCTTTCATATCCCGAAACCAAGGTACTCGTAACCACTGATATGCTGCTGGAGAACGTACACTTCGACCTCACGTACGTGCCCCTGAAACACCTCGGCTACAAGGCTGCGGTGGTTAACTTCAGCGATATATACGCCATGAACGGCACCCCGCGTCAGATTACTGTGGGGCTGGGTGTGAGCAAGCGCTTCACCCTTGAGCATATCGAGGAACTCTATGCCGGCATGCGCCTTGCCTGTGAGATTTACGGCGTGGATATTGTAGGTGGCGATACCTGTGCGTCGCATCAGGGGCTGGTGATTTCCATAACCTGTATCGGCGATGCTCCGGCCGGCAGCGTGGTGCGCCGCAGCGGTGCCAAAGACACCGACCTGATATGTGTGAGCGGCGACCTCGGAGCGGCATATATGGGCCTGCAGCTGCTCGAGCGCGAGAAGGTGGCTTCAGCCGGACGCAAGGACTTCGTGCCCGATTTCGCCGGCAAGGAATACCTGGTCGAACGTCAGCTCAAGCCCGAGGCACGCCGCGACATTGTCCGTGAACTCGCTGCTGCCGGGGTGAAGCCGACTTCAATGATCGACGTCAGCGACGGCCTTTCGTCAGAACTCATTCATATATGCAAAGACAGCAACGTAGGCTGCCGTGTGTACGAAGACCGAATACCCATCGACTACCAGACCGCGGTAATGGCTGAGGAACTGAACATGAATCTTGTCACCGCCGCACTTAACGGCGGCGAGGACTACGAACTGCTCTTCACCGTGCCTTTGACCGACCGCGACAAAGTAGAAAAAATCGAAGGCGTAAAAATAATAGGCTATATCACCAAACCCGAGCTTGGCCGGGTGCTTGTTACACGCGACGGCGAGGGTGAAATACCGCTGAGCGCGCAAGGCTGGAACCCCCTGAAAGGCTGATAGCGCCGCTATTAGCTTGTAAATGCCCGTGGCTGAACATCGGCTGCGGGCATTTTGCAAAGTAAACTATAGCCTCAGGAATCCGCTTTTACCAATTTATTTTTGCCGCTGTCATAAATTTTTGCTAAATTTGCAGTGCAAAAACAACAAGATAGAACATTATATATGGTCAACCGCATTCTTATAAGAGTGAAAGTAGTGCAGATGCTTTATGCTTATCTGCTAACCCGCAGTGAATTCAGAATCGATTCAGCGCCCGAGGCGCCCTCGCGCGACAAACGTTTCGCATATTCAGTTTATCTCGACCTGCTGCAGTTGATCATAGAGCTGAGCGGTTGCAATCCCCAGCGCAAAGGCAACAAACAGCCTGTTGTTCTTCCGCCGAAACTGAATTCCAACCGTGTAGGCAAGGCCCTGGCCGATACCGATGCCATAAAGAGTGCCATGCTCCGTGGCGCAGGCTCATACGAGGCTGTGCGTGAATGTGTACCGGCCCTTGCAGGTATTATAGAGGAATCGGCAGTGTATACCGACTACGCCAAGCGCCGCAAACTCACCCTCGACGACGATGTAAAACTTTGGACATCGATTCTCAGCACCATCATAGCCAAGTCCGAGGCCGTGGAAAAGGCATTTCGCACCAGCGACGATTTCAGCCAGGTGGGCTACGAAGCCGGCATTCGTCAGGCAATCGATACCCTGGAGGCTTACAACGACTCGCGCGCGGCATACCGCAACGCACAGTCCGACCTGCAGCGTTCGCTCGATACCGCCTACAGCCTGTATCACCACCTGTTCGGTCTGATGATTGAGCTTACCAACGCGCAGGCCGACAGAATCGAAACCGCAAAACGCAAGTATCTGGCCACCGATCAGGACCGCAACCCCAATACCCGCTTTATAACGAATGCGCTGGTTGCACGTCTGAAAGAGAACGAAGGCCTGCAGAAGTATCTCAAAGACCATCCGATGCGCTGGGCCGACGAACCGGCCCTGATAAAGAAGCTGCTCGACAATATTCTGGCTTCAGACACTTACAGAGAATATATGGAATCGCCCGAGCGCAGCTACGAAGGCGACTGTAACCTCTGGCGCAACCTGCTCAAAAACGTGATTATAAACAGCGACGACCTTGCCGAAGAACTCGAGAACCGTTCGATTTTCTGGAACGACGACCTTGAAATAATGGCTACATTCGTGCTTAAGACCATAGGCCACTTTGCCAAGAACCCCGACGAGCCTGTCGAGCTGCTGCCCGAATACAAAGACGAAGAAGACGCCTCTTTCGGCGCCGAACTGTTCAGCCTGGCAGTTGAAAACCGCGAACTCTACCGCGAGTATATCGACAAGTTCATCAATTCCGATCAGTGGGATCCCGAGCGTCTGGCATTCATGGATATAGTGATTATGACTTGCGCCATAGCCGAGTTGATGAACTATCCGGCAATTCCAGTGCCGGTGACCATGAACGAGTATGTGGAAATTGCCAACAACTACAGCACTCAGCGCAGCGGTCAGTTTGTCAACGGTATACTCTATGCCGTGGTAACCTACCTGCAGCAGGAAGGTATACTTAAAAAGAACTAATCCCTCCCAACATTAAACGTTTAACACTAAACACAAAAATAAGAATGATTCTCCTACAGTTCCAGCCCAACCCCATGAACTCTATTTTCATGATTCTGGCCCTTATCGTGATTTTTTATTTCTTTATGATACGTCCTCAACAGAAGCGTCAGAAAGAAATACGCAAATTCCGCGAAAGCCTTGCAGCCGGCAGCAAAATCGTTACCGCCGGTGGCATCCACGGCACCATCAAGGATGTAAAAGAAAACTATTTCATTGTTGAAGTTGCCGACGGCGTACGTCTGCGCATCGACAAGGGTTCGGTTTATCCTTCGGCCGACGCAGCCAACGAGGCTACCCAGAAGTAAGCAAGCATGTGGTGGCGGCATCCGGCCGCCACAATCAACCTGATAGATGACTCTCTCGTCGATACGGCAGAAACTCGAGCGTCTGACATTGCGTGTCCGGACCATGCTCAAAAGTAAGCAAGGCCACAACCTCATGACATTCATGGTGTTTGTGGCCATTGCCGCTGCATTATGGTGTGTGATGACACTAAACGAAGAGTCGACCTACGACCTCCGTGTGCCGGTGCGTCTGACCCATGTGCCCGACTCGGTAACGGTTATTTCCGACATCCCCGACAAAGTGCAGGTTTCGGCCCGCGGTAAAGGTACCCAGTTGCTGCGCTATCTGTTTGGGCATCCCGCTACAGCCGATATCGATTTCCGCCTTTACCGCTCGGCTCGCGGCATGCGCCTGGGCGATGCCGAAATGAAAAGCATAGTGCGTTCGAGTATAGGCGGAGCGAACGCCCAGCTTATCTCGCCCGATTCACTGATAATACTCTATACATCGGCTCCGCCCGTACAGCTGCCTGTGATTCTGAATTGCAACGCTACCGCCGCACCCGGCTGCACTATGGTGGGGCAGCCTACACTCAATATCGACAGTGTGAAAGTGTATTCGGCCCAGCCTCTCAACCGCCGCATTACCGCAGTGACTACCGAGCCGCTGCGTTTCGACAACGTGTCGTCCACCACCTCGCGCCGAGTGCGCCTGTTGCCTCCGGTATCGGGCTCGCGTGTGGTACCCGACAGCGCCACCCTTACCATTGCTGTGGAGCCACTGATTATCAAGAGCCGTCCGGTGGTGATTGAAGGAATAAACGCCCCCTCCGGAAGCCGTTTGATTACCTTCCCGGCCAAAGTAAACGTGGTGTATATGATACCTATGAGCGCATACACCAACTCCGCACCCGAATTCCGTGTCATTGCCGACTATGCCGATCGCGCTCCCGGTGGCAACGGCAGAGTGAAACTGCGCCTGAGAAATGTGCCGTCGGTACTGCAGAATGTGCGTCTTGAGGTCGATTCGGTCGACTATTATATCAGCAACTGACATGATACTTATCAGCGGTGGCATAGGCAGCGGCAAAAGTGTGGTGAGTAGAATTCTGCGCGCCAACGGTTTCGAGGTATACGATTCCGACCTTGAAGCCCGGCGGCTTATGGACAGCAGTCATGAAATCAAGAGCCGCCTCTGTATTGAAATTGCAGCCGATGCCGTGGACCCCCGTGGCAATATCAATCGGACCCGTGTGGCCGAGGTGGTATTTGCCGATGCCTCGAAACTGGCGGCGCTGAACTCCATTGTACACACAGCTGTAAGGGCCGATATACGCCTGCGAATGGCGCGTAATCCGCGCCTGTTTGTGGAAACAGCCATACCGGTATCCTCCGGACTTGTGGACTTTGCCGATGAGGTATGGCAGGTAGAGGCCCCCGAAGACCTGCGCATCCGCCGTGTTATGGCACGCAACAACACTACCGCCGAGGCCGTACGCGCCCGTATCGAGGCCCAGCGGGCCGAGGCCGTGCCGGGAGCTCGAGTGATTCTCAACGACGGTCGCCACCCGTTGCTCGCCTCGGTTTTGGAACTCATCCCTTTATTTTGATTTTTTTTTGCTAAAATTGATATAGGTTATAGATTTTTTTAGTAATTTTGCGGTGCAAGCCGATAGGCTGACAGCCATCATATAGTGGTGTCGCATAATAACCAATTAATCAATAATATGAATTATTTACGCACTGTAATGTTCGGAGCTGTTGCTGCAGCTGCCGCATTAATGCCTCAGAAATCCAATGCTCAGATTTGCCGCGGCGAATGGTCGTTTTCGCCTGTAATCACAGTTACAAACAATGTTTACGGTATGGCTTATGGCCTGCTGCTCAACACCGCCACCCCCTATGCCTGGATGCCCGATGTGGAAACTCGCTTTGCCGCCCCACAGTCGATGGACACCCCTATGGGCAAAGCCAAAATATCGTACTGGGACTGGGAACTGCGCAACCTTGCCATCGGCTACCGTGTGACTTATATGAGCAAGACCACTCCGTTTGGTTTTTCGTTTCGTCTGAACTGGGAAAAGCGCGGTCTGCGTACCACCATGCCCGAAGGTGTAATAGCACCGGTGGGTGCTACCGCCGAAGGCTACGACCCTAACTATATTTATTTCAACCGTCAGACAATCTCGCCCGAGGTGCTGCTGCGCCTGCGCTTCGGCAACTATATTACAGCCACCTACAATCCGATACTCGAAATTGGCGGAAGCTATAATTTCGCCGTTGCCTGCAAGGGTCTGTCGCAGAGTACCGAATCGATAAACGACGGTTTCCGTGGCGTTATAGGCCTGGGTATAGGCAATACCGAAACACACTTTCAGGCAACCCTGCGCTACGAGTACGATTTCTACAACTGGTTCAACGAAGACTGGAGTCCCGACGGTGGCCTGACACATCCGTATCAAGGACTGAAAACCAATCTCGGAGCAGTGATGCTGAATGTACGTTTCGGTTTCTAAATCCGTACAGCCATGCGTATATTTGCCAAACTCGTGGCAGCCATTATGTGTGCGTGCATTGCATGCACCGGTTGCGGCTGCCTTAAATCGGACAAGGCCTCGTGTGTCAGAACCTGCAAAAGCGACTCCGTTATGGTGGCTGCATTGGGCGACAGTGTATCGCGGGTGATTCTCGATGCCCGAAATGTAACGGTAGTAAATACAAGCACCGATATGCCCGACAACGCGCCCAAACGTCTAAGACTTAGCACCAACGCAGTAAAGACTCTGCAGTTTTTGCTCGAGGATCCGGCCAACTACCGTAGTGACAAACCGGTGTACGGAAGTTTTAATCCGTCGGTTATCTATACCTTTAAGTCGCACCGCAAGGAAATCAGCGTACAGTGCGACTTTGGCCTCGGCAAATTTGCCATAGTAGGCAAAGATGGCTCGCGCCAGGCCGTTTATGACCTCGGCAACCGCGATATGCTGCGTTTTGCGCTTACTATTTATCCATCAGATCGATTACTTCAAGCAATATATAATAATAAATGAAACGTTTAAAATATATAATGGCAGCGCTGACGCTGCTGCTGGGTCTGCAGATGAATGCGCAGACCATACATTGGCTTACATTCATCGATACTACCGACAGCGATGTCGGCCAGATTGACGTCCGCGGTCGCGAAGTGCTTTATAGCCGCTTCATAGGTTTGGTCAACGCCGCCATGCAAGACAAAGGTTACAAGACCTCGATACACGACATATATGGTGCTCGTCTGACACCCGAGGCTTGCAAATCGGAGGTGCAGAACCTCAGTGTGGGCCCCGATGATGTGGTGGTATTCTATTACATTGGCCACGGCGGCCGTTCGGTCGACGACAAGACACAGTGGCCGCAGATGCAGATGGCCCAGCATTACGAGCATAAGTTCATTCCGCTGGAGTGGGTACACAATACTCTCAAAGGCAAGAATCCGCGCCTGGCCGTGACCATTGGCATGTGCTGCAACAGTTATACGAGCGGTCTGAGTGCCAAGTCGGCACCGTCGTTTGCCCCCAATTTCGGTAATACTTACATGAGCCAGAGCGAAATCGACAATCTGTCAAAACTGTTTGCCGAATACAAGGGCGATGTGATAATGTCGTCGAGTACACCCGGACAGACTTCGGGCTGCATGGTGCTGAACGACAAGGTTATCGATGTGTTTACCGGTTGCATTGCCATGTGTACCGAAGCCATGATGAGTGGTGAGGTAGGGGCGGACTGGGATGATCTCCTCGATACACTCAAGGGATTGGTTGCCTATGTGTCGGACGTGCAGCGCGACGAAGAGCAGACTGTCCAGTACATAGCCAATGTGAACCAGGCCGGCAGAGTCAACGCCAACAAGACTCAGCAGCAGGCTTGCCGTGAAGCGCGTCAGGAAGCACGTGAGCAGGCGCCGAAGCCTGCGCCGCAGAAGCAGGACAGCGAAGAATCGTCGTCGGACCGCGACAAGATTATCGACTACTTCAACACCATGTTCAACCTGTTGCTCAGAGGCGATATCGACGACGATACCCGCATTGAACTTGCCCAGACATTTACCGACGAAAACGGCGAGCTCATGAATATGCGCGTCGTAACCCTGGGGCAGGACGCCGACGTGGTTGTAGGCCGTCAGACCCTCGAGGACTTTATCGGTCGCCTGGCCACAACCCGTATTATGCAGTCGGTGTCGGTTGCCGATATTACCGACCGCGGCATTGAAGTCCGCGAAGTATTCCGTAGATAATATCCAATAAGAAATAAAATGAAAAAGTTATTAGCAATACTGCTGTTGCTGCTGGCGGTAGCAGCACCGGCCAAGGCTCAGGAAGCAGAGCAGATAAAGCGTCGTGCCGCCGAAATGGTCGGACAGCTGGGCGATTACCTCGATTATATGGCCGACAAGGACAATTCGCTCAAAAATCGTGAATATTACCGCAAAAAAGCCCTTAACCTGTTTATTGGAAAAGGCGAAGCTTATACTATCGGAGGCAAGCGCCGCAGCGCCGTGAGCATGCAGACTACTTCGGTCAACCACAGTGGTGTGAAATCTACCCCTATGGACCGGTATTTTACAAACCTTATCAACCTGAAGTACTCCGATGTTAAAATCAAGACCACCGAAATCGCTAAGATGAAGGTAAGCGACCTCAAGCGTATCAGCGAAGATACCTACGAGTGTACATGCTACATCGACCAGGAGTTTATTGGTTATGGACCCGACGGCCGTCCGCGTTACCACGACATCACTCGAAAGAGTGTGCAATGCTTCATTACCGTAGAGCAGACTGTTGATGATCCTGAGTATATTGTACAGCTTGGCAATGTGACGGCCACTCACACCGAACGATTATGAAACGCCTTGTCGGTGCGATAGTGTTGATGATTGCCGCCCTGAATTGGGCGGCGGCGCAGCATACCGAACTAAACAGCCGGCAAGCAGGCTATGATTTTACCGTCGACGGCGTGAACTATGGCATTGTGTACAAGCGTGTAAGCGACAGCGAACTTCGGATGACTGATACTGTCGAGGTTCGTATTGGCAGTATGATACCTGCCGACGGACACCTGAGTATACCTGCCGAGGTGGAGTTCGGTGGCCGCCGCTACATAGTCGGCATTATCGATTTTGATGCTTTCCAAAACCGCGAAGAGCTTAAGTCGTTAAGCCTGCCGCCTACAATAACCTTTATTGGAAGCAGAGCTTTCTCAGGTTGCCAGAATCTGGAAGATATTAACATACCCAATGGCGTGGAAGAATTATTGGTATGGACCTTCCGTTACTGTAAAAAACTCACTGAGGTGGAGCTCCCGCCTTCGGTAAAGAAAATAGAGGACGGCGCCTTCGATGAATCAGGTATTAAATATATCGAGCTGCCCCAAGGCACCAATCGTATAATCGGATGGGTGATGTTTGGCCTTGACCACAACCTCGATTATATCAAGATGCCTGCAAGCGTATCGGTTATTTCAGACTTGAAATGCAAGGTCGTGGATTATTATGGCAATGGCTTTAAGGTTGAATATATTATAAAGGATACGAAGTGCAAGTACTTGCTTTTGCATACCGTCACACCTTTCAATCCGTTTGGTGAAAGCAAAAAGAAATATATGCTTAAATTTGCCAAAGGCTGCACTGTGTATGTCCCCGACGAAGCCGTAGCAGTTTTCCGTGCCCATCCCGAATGGCAGCTATTTAAAGCAGTTAAACCATTGAGCGATTATAAAAAGTGAAACGCCTGATATATGTAGTTATAAGCATGTCGCTTTCGGGTGCTTTCGGGCTGACCGCAAGCGGCAGCGCTTTTTCGCTGAAGCGTAAAAAGCATGAACCCGCCGCGACAGAGGCAAAGGCGAATAAGTGCCCGGACACACTGCCGTTGGCTGAATGTATGCCCGGGCGTTTCACCGACGCCAAGACATTTGCAGCCCGCAATCGTGAGAGCCTGCTGAGGCTCCGCGAAAATCTCGGTGTCATATCATCGAGCCGTAACGATGCGAAGTTGAGGCATTATTTTGCGGGGCAGACCATGGGTTTGCTCGACATTGAAGCCGATTCGACGACTCCGGTTAAAGTCTGTAGTGCTACAGCACACAGCACAACGGTGCGCTTTATGCCGGCTGTCGAATTTATGGCTTATCTCGAAAAATGCACGGACAGCGTGCCGCATTTGACTGAAGTTCAGATTCCCGCCTTTGCAGACGGCGGATTCGAAATATCGGAGTATTCGGTCGGGCAGTCTGAGCTGTTGCGCGATTCAGCCGGTGATTTCCGTTCGTGCGGCCCCGGCAGCCTGCAACTGCGTTGCTATTGGGAGTCCACAGTCTACGGCTACGAGCCTTCGCCGCGCTTCGGCGGACTTGTTGTGACTATGTTGCCCGGTGATAGGCTGCAACAAAAATTGGAAGTGAAAACAGACACAATCGATGGGCAAGTGCTGCCCGTGTATATTCCCACGTTATGAAACGTAATATTTTAATTCCGGCTTTATTGTGGGTGACAGTTGCCGCAAGCGCCCAGCTGATAAACCCCATGGGTGAAAAGATTTATGATTCGAGAGTATCGCTGGTCGATGAGTTTATCAAACGTTTCAACCATGACAATCCGTCGCCTCATGCCCCTGAACTCGATGCCGCAGAGGCCAAGGTAGCTGATATAGTCCAACTGTTCAATGGAGCCAATTTCAGCAGTGCCGATGACCCTCTGATGCAGATTGCAGTAGATTTTGCCCGCGATGCAGTGGCGTCGGGGGTAAGGCTCGACTATGCCGATTCCACCTGGTATGCGCGCGCTACCTGTCACGGTAGCTATCGCAAGAAACCGGTGGAATTCAATCTTATAATGCGAGTCGAGCCTCGCAGTGCCGGCAGCGACATGTACCGCTGGGCGCTATGCGGAGTGGAGGGCGAACTGTTTGATTTGGTACCCGAAGAAACGGGTAGCGGATTTGTAGTCTTGCCTGACGATCACGAAACAAACTTTATGTCGCTGACCGATATGACTGAATCGCAGACCGAGAGTATACGGCTATATGCATCGGACAAGGCCAAGGTCGATTCGTTTACCGCTTTCATGGCCATGGTCTATGGCGGACAGCTGAAAATAGACTATGTAAAACCCCTCGAATTTACGTTCACACAGATTCCGGGCTGGGAGTTCACGATCCGCTTCTTCGAGCGCGAGGAACTGAATTCGGGCTGGCTGATTGATTCAATAATTCGCAAATGAAAAAGATATTGATTACCGCTGTGGCAATGCTGCTTGGCTTCGCTGCCTCCAAGGCACAGTCGCCCGAGTCGTATGTGCAGAAATACAACAGCCTTGTAAATGCTTATCTTGCCGACGGCGATGTGGAAATGCGCGACCAGATTGACATGCTTCTGCGCGGTGGCCGTAACAAATGTTACATCTCAAACCGCATGGGCCGGGATATGGCTCTGGAGCGCAATATCGACGTGGAACTGATGCACTCCGATACATATCATAACCAGCTTTACAACTGGCGGAAAAAAGGTGTGGTGGATAATATCAGTCTGGAGAACATTACTTGGATGCAGAGCTGGGAAGAGCCGCGTCTGAAAATCGGTCCCGACCAGCCGCCGATTCAGTTTGTGTCGGCCAATCTGCGTACCACCGGCAGCAGGCCATACGACACTTCCGACCTTTTTTATGTGCAGTCGGGCCATATCGTAAGTATTGTCGATATGGGCCGCGGCGGTCTTGGCAATGCCATGAGGCTTTATAACGAAAAGAATTACGACGAAGCCTTCAAACTTTTCCGCCATATAGCCTACACCAACCGCAATGCACTCAAGGCCCGCTATTATACAGCCGTAATGCTTATTACCGGAAAGGGCTGCAAGAACATCGACAAGAAAGTACGTGATAACGACGCCGCGTGGCTCGGCTTGTCGGGTTATCTGACTGCCGACGGCGACCTGGCTGCCCTGGCCAACAAGTTCTCTATGCAGTTGCCATTTTCGGAACACGATATTTACGGCTATGCGCCGGCATATAACGGACGACGTGTGATAAAGAAAGGTCACGGCAAGTACGGCATCATCGACGACTCGGGCCGCATGATTCTCAATTTCCGTAAGGGCGACTCCGGCCCACTTTCGTGTTCGGGCTATGCCGTTGTGGTTGAGCCCGGCAGCAAAAAAGGTCTGATGGACTCCGACGGCAATATTGTGATTCCTTACGACTACGATGTTATTCTGCCATATAGTCACAAAGGCAATATATTTGCCATCAAAAACGGCAGTCTGCTGTTGTTGTCCGACACCGGCGTGCTCCTCAAGCGTATCGACGGAGCGTTTACGCATCTTGAGATTGTGACTCGCGACGGCTTGATTATGGTATGCAACGGTGGCAAGTACGAGCTGTACAATTATGACGGCCAGCTTGTATATGACCATAACAGCTTCGGCCGCTGGAAATACGAAAAGAATACCGGCGAACTCACTCTGCAAAAAGACGACGAAACCATTTATTCCTCAATGGAAATGTGGTGATGATGTTGAGTATTCATAAAACAGGTACTGTATGAATCAAAACATAAGACACAGACGGCTACACGCATTTTACAGAAGTAAAGTGCTAAATGCGCTTCTAATCGTAGTGATTGTAAGCCTATTTCTGATGAATTACAGGCCCAAGCCGAAATCCCGGTGCATATGTTAAATTGAGTAGACCGAAGTGTTAAATATTCAAGCGTACAGTTTGACCAGGCGGAAGATGAAGAAGTCTCGGTCTCTGACGCCGCGCATTTGCGAGCGGAAAATCTTGACT
>CAJTRC010000057.1 GCA_910578365.1 uncultured Muribaculaceae bacterium | reverse complement strand
TTTGCTCTGAATTGAAGGAGCATAGCGAGCTATGTGACTGAAATGAAGAGCAAAAGGCGCCCGTGATTTTCGAGTGGAATGGTAATTTCTGTATCAACATTATTTTTTGAATTAATGGATTTTTAAAGTTACCCCCGCCTTTGCGTCTCTTTTGCTGAATTGCTAAAAGATACGCCACCGGGAATTTGACATTTATTATTAAACACCCTCTAAATCCTGAGATATGGAACGCTATTATTCTGACTCACCCAAGGTTGATTTCGACCATGCCCCCGAGATGGCTCCCTACCTGGAGCAGCCCGACGCCATGTACGTGGGGTGTCCCGGCAAGCACGGTTATCTGAACCTCGGCTTCGAGCTTGATGCCGACGGCAAGTCGATTATGCGCGAACTCGACCGCCGCGCCCCGCTGATTGTGCAGCAGGAACTTTACTTCGACGAGGCCATGCCGGAGATGCCATGTGTGTACATACTGTCGTCGGGAGGCCCCAATGTCGACGGCGACCGCTATGTGCAGAACTTTACCGTGCATAAAAACGCATTCGCGCACATAAGCACAGGCGCAGCCACAAAACTGGCCGAGATGCGTCGCAACTATTCGGGTATGACTCAGAAAATAGTGCTCGAGGAGGGCGCTTACCTTGAATACCTGCCCGAACCGGTGATACCATGCCGCCACACACGCTTTATCTGCGATACCGAAATTACGGCGCATCCCACGGCTTCGCTGGTGTACAGCGAGGTGTATATGGGCGGACGAAAATATTACAATGGCGGCGAGCTGTTTGAGTTCGACATTCTGTCGGTGACCACTCGAGGACAGCGCCCCGACGGGCGGCAGCTGTTCCGCGAGAAGTTTATCATAGACCCGCAGCGCGGCGGCCTGCGTCTTACCGGCGTGATGGACAGCTACGATGTATTTGCCAATGTGGTGGTGGTGACGCCGCCGGAATCGGCCGATATAATATATAAGTCCACCGAACCGTTTATAAATAGCGATAAGCATCTGGCGGCCGGAATAACCCATCTGCCCAACGGTGCCGGTCTGCTCTACAAGGTGCTTGGCACTGAGCCGGGTCCGGTAAAGGCGCTGGTGCGCGAGTTTGCATCCAAGGTCCGTCAGGCAGTCAAATGCAAGCCTCTGCCCAAGGAGTTTCCGTGGAGGTAGGTTTAAGGTCAAGGTCTGCCGTATAATTTATAACATTCAACATTTAAAACTAAAAAGATGTCAACAACCACAAGTTCCCGCGTTCAGACCGGGAGCCGGCAGTCAGTGCCCAATCAGTGGACACTTGGCATACGCACTTTGCTGCGCGGTGCCGGCCAAGTTATGTTTCAGTGCAGTTCGTGGACCGGACTGCTGTTTCTGGCAGGTATATTTTGGGGCGCATATGCCTCGCATACTCCTGCGGTGGCCTGGGGCGCGCTTGTAGGTCTGGCGGCCTCCACACTCGCGGGATATCTTGTAAAACTGCCCTCGACCAACGGCGACGAAGGTCTGTGGGGCTTCAACGGTATTCTGGTAGGCTGTGCCTTCCCCACATTCATGTCCAACAGCTGGCTTATGTGGCTTTGTCTGATATTCTTTGCCATGTGTACCACCTGGGTACGTTCGGGCTTCAATAATCTGCTGCGCCAGTTCAACACCAATTCCTTTACTTTCCCGTTTGTGTTCCTTACATGGATTATGCTGTTCGGCACGCGGATTTTCGATGGCCTTGACCCCACCTCACTGTCGCATCCGACTCTCCCTGTGGTAGCTGCCGGGGACCTCGATACAAGTTTTGTAAAGCTGCTTGAGTACTGGCTCAAAGGTGTATCGCAGGTGTTCCTTATCAATAACTGGGTAACAGGTATATTGTTTCTGGTGGGTCTGTGGCTGAGTTTGCGCTGGGCCGCTATCTGGGCCGCCGCGGGCAGTGCCATAGCATTGGCCATGGCCATACTGCTGAAAGCCGACCCCGCTGATATAGCCAACGGTCTGTTCGGCTTCAGCCCCGTGCTTACGGCAATAGCCCTGGGATGCACCTTCTACAAGGTAAACTGGAAGTCGGCCATCTGGGCTGTATGCGGCATAGTTGCCACTGTATTTATTCAGGGCGCCATGGACGTGATATTCACACCTTGGGGACTGCCGACTTTGACCGGCCCCTTCTGCGTGGCCACATGGCTGTTTGTGCTTCCGGCATATAAATTCTCGGCAAAAGACGCTGTAGACCGCAGCGAATGGACTCAGGACGCCAAGCGCGAGGCTCAGCTTATCGACAACGAACTCAACAAAATCATAAATAAATGAACACCATTGGCAATCTCCGGTTGCGTCCGATGCACTACTACATACTGCTTTCGGCATCTATGGAGCAGATTATAGGTGCGGCTCTGTCGACCCTGGTAGGCATCATGCTGCCCATGATTCAGCTACTCACGCAGCCGGAATTGTCAACCTTTGTTCAGGGGCTGATAGGTGCCGCCGGGCTTATAGGCATAGGCCTGGGTTCGGCTGTGATAGGCGCAGTCATCGACCGGCAGGGCTATCTGCTATGGTTTCGCCTGTGTCCGCTTATTATCATGGCCGGAGCGGCTATGGTTTATTTCCGGCCATCGTTGTTGACGCTCGGCATAGGTTTCTTTATCAGCGGCATAGGGGTAGGGGGCGGCTATTCGCTTGACTCCGCATATATCAGCGAACTTATGCCTGCCGGCCGGCGTTCGTTTATGGTCGGAGTGGCCAAGGGCTTGTGTGCCGTCGGCTTCATAGGGGCGGCAGTGATATGCTATTTTATACTCCGCAGCGACCCCTCGCCGGCTATCTGGCCTAAACTGGCGATCATAATAGCTGCCATGGGGCTGATAACCCTGCTGCTGAGAATATACTGGGTCGAAAGCCCCGAATGGCTTATGCAGCAGGGGCGTACAGCCGAAGCGCAGAAAGCCGCTGCGCGTATGTTCGGCCCCGGTGTGACAGCCAATCCTCTGCCTGCCAAAGAAATGACTCTGCCATTCAGCGATTTGTTCAAAGGCGAAAACCTCAAGCGGGTGATATTCAGCGGAATCCCGTGGGCTTGCGAGGGTGTGGGCGTTTACGGCATAGGAGTATTTCTGCCGGTGTTGGTCATGGCTCTGGGATTACAGAGCGCTACAGAGT
The DNA here is from genome assembly GCA_910578365.1 of uncultured Muribaculaceae bacterium. Classification (GTDB taxonomy): domain Bacteria; phylum Bacteroidota; class Bacteroidia; order Bacteroidales; family Muribaculaceae; genus CAG-873. Next base: position 12,792 of record CAJTRC010000057.1, on the reverse strand, counting down.
ATGGTATGCCCAAGATTATAAGCTCAGTAGAGATAACAGCGTTTGTCAACTTCTTTATCCTGCCCGGTTTTGTGCTGGGGCTGTGGCTTGCGCGTAGGCACAATCATGTAAAACTGCTTGCCTGGGGCTTCATACTCTGCGCCATAGGCCTGGCCATACTGTTGGCCGCCTACCTGCTGAAATGGCCGGTATGGGTGTCGCTTGCGGGCTTCATGTTGTTCGAATTATGTCTTAACGGAGGCCCTCACCTTATCACTTTCATCATACCGGCGCATATATTCCCTGTGGCCAACCGCGGCAAGGGCACGGGTGTGGCGTCGCTTTTAGGCAAAGTCGGAGCTATTGTGGGAGTGTTCTTCATGCCTATGTTGCTTGATGCCGGCGGCATGACACTGGTACTGACAGTTACCGGTGCCACAATGTTGTCAGGAGCAGCCATCTCCATAATCTATGGCCGCATGCTAAAACTGGTATAAGGCCCACAGAGTGGAGGCAAGGAAGCCTCCACTCCCGGATTCCACGGTTTAATCGAGTTTGAATTGCACCGGAATCAACATGGTGCAGGCCACGGCTTTGCCATCGCTATAGCCGGGTGTCCAGGCGGGCATGCTGCTTACTATGCGCACAGCCTCGCGGTCGAGCGACTCGCACACCGAGCGTACCACCGTAGGGTTGCTCACTTTACCATCGGTGCCGACGGTAAACTGTACTTCCACGCGTCCCTGTTGCCGGGCTTCCTTGGCCTCTGCGGGGTATTCCAGTTCGGTAATCATAAAGCGGAACATGGCCTCCTCGCCGCCCGGAAACATCGGCAATCTGTCGCCTGCAGGGTCGGCCTCGGAGCTTTGCGCCTGTGGTGTCGGAGTTTGTGAAACCGGAGATTTTTTTGTAACTTTGCCGCTGATAACGGCGGAGGGTTCCGACAGCGGTACATTGGAAACATCGGTCAGCACTGAGGCGACGGCCGGAATGTTCACTACAGCAAGGGCGGCAAGCATGGCCGGCCCGAGCACGAGAGCGCGCAGTCGGCGCGCCCCCCGGGTTGAATTAGTACACATCATAGTAATACGTTTTTTAAGTTTACTGTGGTTCAGGCTGTTGGCGAGCGACGGGAATCTCTGGCCGGCAGCCTTTTTTATTAGTAGTATTTGGTATTGTCGGGCATCGGCGCCGGCACGGAGCACGGCTCTGTCAGCCTGATATTCGTGTATGTTGCGCAGTTCGCGGCGCATGAGCCACGATGCGGGGTTGTACCACATCAGGGCGCATATGGCGTCGGCCATGAGCAGGTCGGCCCAGTGGCCCAGACGCAGATGAGCCTGTTCGTGTGTGATGATAGCAGGCCCGGATTCGTTGTAGTCCTTCAGCGGCATCACTATATATCGCAGCCAGCTGAATGGAGCCAGAGGTGAGTCCGCGAGCAGAATCAGAGTGTAGCTGCCGGACTTTATGTGCCGGCCGCCGCGTATTATCCCAAGCAGACGTATGAAAGCCCCGATGATGAAGAGAAGTATTGCTGCGACTCCGGCCATGTATATCCATAATATGGCAGATTTCCACCGGGTGGTAGAGCCGGCTTCTATAATGTGGCCCTGCAGCTGTTCCGGAGCTATTCCCGCCATCTGGCCGACGCCGTGGTGCGCTACGAGGTCTATGGCCGGCAGCAGCGGCAGTACGATGGCAGCAAAGTATATGGTCAGCAGCAGAATGCGGTTGAGTCCGGGCTGGTTCTCAGTCGAAAGCAGCCATTTGTAAGCGAGATAGCCTGCGAGCAGAAAAATGCCCGAGGAGAGGCTGTAAGCGGCTATATTACTCATGGCTATTTATTTTCAAGATTCTGACGTTCGATTATATCTACTATTTCTTTGAGTTCGTCGAGGCTTAATTTTTCATCTTCCACCAGGGCGGATATAACGCTGGTGTATGAGTCGTTGAAAAAGTTTCGGATAACGCTCGACAGAGTTCTGCGGCCGCATGCGTTGGCCTTAGGCGCAGCTTTGTAGCGAGTTGGCCGTGTATCGGGTTCACGCAATATAAAACCTTTGTTTTCGAGGCTTTTCAGCACGGTTGCCACGGTGTTTACATGCGGATGCGGTTCCGGCAGCAGGTCTGTGAGTTCGCGTATAGTCAGGCTGCCTTCGTTCCAGAAGTAGCGCAGATATTCCGCCTCGCGGCCGGAAATCCTCTGTTCGGTATCTTTGGGTCTTGCCATAAAACTATTATTTTAGTATTTGATGCAAAGGTATAAACTATTTTTTTAGTATGCAAATATTTTTACTAAAAAAATAGTTTAAAAATAAAATTGTAGACAGCTGTAGATTACAAAAATTGTTGTATCTTTGTAAATCAAAGAATAAACACATGACACAGATAGTTGTAACTCTTGAAAAAGGAGCCGACAGCAGCCTGCTCCAGCGCATGATTGAGAACATGAAAGGTGTGCTCAAGGCTACCATACGTGCCAAAGAAAGCAAAAAGGAGAACGAAACAATTTCTGAAGAAACTCAGGAGTGGATTGATCGAATGCGTAATCTCAGCAATAGTATCAATTTATCTATGATAGATATGGATGACGAACGCACCCGCTATATAATGTTGAAATGAAAAAGTTATTTTTAGATACAAATTTCATAATCGATTATTTGTTGCGGGAAGAATTCAAAAATGACTCCCAATAATTTTTGGCAGAAGGTTCTAAGCGGAAATGTAAATTCTATATTAGTTTTCTTTCGGTCGCCAATTTTGCATACATAGCCAGAAAACTGTCGACAACTGAGTTATATAGGTATCTGTCAGCACTTAGCAACCTTTTTATAATCATTCCTAATACCGACAGCCAGATTAAGTCTGCCATTGATTTGCAGGCTTCTGATTTCGAAGATGCACTACAATATCAGGCGGTCCTTGATGCTGGTTGTGAGTGTATAATTACACGCAACGAAAAAGATTTCGGCTTTTCGCAGATACCTGTTTCATCCGCCTCGGATTTCGTGGACCGATATTTCAGAGGCTGACTCTTTTCGGTGATTCCATTGGCTGTGTAATTCGCCCGGGTTGTGAACCCTGCGGCGCTCGGATTGTTACTAATTCAGTAAATAACCGTAAAACTGAATTATTATGCACATGGCCGATGCCCTGGTATCGCCCCCCGTGGCCATTATGGCCGGCGTGGCGGCAGTATCACTACTTGTAGTAGCCACCCGGAAGGTGGCACATAGCAGCCGAACCGACATCATACCTATGATGGGTGTGATGGGTGCTTTTGTGTTTGCTGCCCAGATGATTAATTTCAGTATTCCCGGCACCGGGTCAAGCGGGCACATTATCGGAGGCATATTGCTCGCAGCCTTTTTGGGGCCGTGGGCTGCTTATCTCACACTTTGTTCGGTGCTGATGATTCAGTGCCTGGTGTTTGCCGACGGCGGTCTGATGGCCTTGGGATGCAATATGATAAATATGGCTGCCATGAGTACACTGGTGGCATATCCGCTTATATTCCGTCCGCTGGTACATTATCCGGCGTCAGGAGCCAGACTGCTTACAGCCTCGATACTGGCTTCGGTAGCAGGACTTGAGCTGGGCGCGCTGCTTGTGAGTACCGAAACAGTGGCGTCGGGGATTACCGCTTTGCCGCTTGGCAAGTTCCTGCTGTTCATGCTGCCCATACATCTGGTTATAGGAGTGTGCGAAGGCGTGGCCACCGGTCTGGTTCTGGCCTTTGTGCAGCGATACAACGCAGCGCTGCTCGGCGGCGCCACCGTGGGGTGGGGCGCTATGCCCGGTGCCCGGCGCAGGAGCAAGAGGGTGATGTGGATATTCGGTATTGCCGCTTTGGTATTGGCCGCAGTGTTCACATGGCTGGCCTCGGCAAACCCCGACGGTCTGGAATGGAGCATAGAGAAAGTGGCCGGAGTAGCCGAACTGGCTCCTGCCTCTGTTCCTGCCACAGCCTTTATGCCCGATTATGAGTCGCACTTTGCCGGAATAGTAGGCGGAGTATTGGTCATGGCTATGCTGTGGGCCATCACCACGGTAATATTCCGTCTGCGCCGTCTGCACCGGAATTATAACGAATAGCCCCCGTTATGTCACTGCAGTCAGCGATAACCACCCTCAACAGGCTCGAATGCCGTCGCAACGGCATATTGATCGACGGTCGCTTCCAGATAACCGTGCTTGCGGTATATCTGGTTGCGGTGCTTAGTGTGCCTCTGACCGACCCCGGAAGGCTGGTGTGGATGTTTGTCTACCCCATAGTGATGTCGGAGGCCGGAGGCGTCGGTTACGGCCGAGTGGCTCTGAAATCGCTGTGGGTGCTTCCGTTGGTGGCCCTTATAGGAGTGTTCAATCCTATTCTCGACCACACGCCGGCGTGGGAAATCCACGGTGTTACAGTGTCGCGTGGCTGGGTCACATTTATTTCCATCTGTCTGCGTGGTATTCTGGCTCTGCAGGCAGTGCTGGCGCTGATATACACCACCGGCTTCTACCCGGTCTGCACCGCCTTGCGCTGTATGGGCATGCCGTCCGTACTCACCACGCAGCTGCTGATGCTCTACCGCTACATATCGGTGTTGCTGCAGGAGGCCCGCAGCATGAGTTGCGCGCGAGCCGCTCGCGGCTATGGGCGCAAAAGTTACCCTTTGCGCCAGTGGGCAGTTATGGTCGGACAGCTGCTGCTGCGTTCGGTGGCACGTTCGCAGCGCATACACCGTGCCATGCTTGCGCGGGGCTTCAACGGCTCAATGCCCGTTTCGGCTGTGCGGCGCCTGCGGGCTGTCGACTATATTTTTCTGCTTGGCTGGCTTGGCGTGATAGCTGCACTGCGATTTATCGATTTTTCATCTATATTAGGCAAACTGTTATGAGTCATCATTATATACAATTCAGCGATGTGCATTACCGATACCCCAACGGCTACGAGGCTCTGTCGGGTGTAACGTTCCGTGTGACCCATGGCGAGAAAGTGGCTCTGCTGGGCCTTAACGGCGCAGGCAAAAGTACCTTGTTGCTGCACACCAACGGACTGTTGCTGCCATCGCAAGGCGAGGTAAATATAGGTGATGTGCCTGTGCGTAAAAGCACTATGCGGCTTGTGCGCCAGGCTGTAGGTATGGTGTTTCAGAATCCCGACGACCAATTGTTTATGCCTACAGTAGCCGACGATGTGGCCTTCGGGCCGCAGAATATGGGCCTTCCGCCCGACGAAGTCAGCAGGCGTGTGAGCCTCGCTTTGGCCGATGTAGGCGCCACCGACCTTGCCGACCGCCCTCCGTTCGAACTTAGCGGTGGTCAGAAGCGTATGGCCGCCATAGCCACTGTGCTGAGCATGGAGCCCGACATACTGGTAATGGACGAGCCCACCGCAAATCTCGACAGCAGTGCCCGCCGCCGCCTGCTTAACATACTGCACAGTTTCCGGCACACTATGCTTGTAGCCACCCACGACCTTGACATGGCACTTGAACTATGTCCGCGGGCCATACTGCTCGACCACGGGCGCGTGGCAGCCGACGGTCCTACAGCATCATTACTATGCGACCGGCAGTTGATGGCCTCCGCCGGAATGGATATTCCGGCCTCCGTTTTAGGCCTGATTGAAGCCGGAATTGCAGCATCATCCGGCTCGTAAAGCCGTAGGGTAAATTATTTTGGGTATATGGGAAATAATTAGTACTTTTGCAATTCAAAACAAAATGTTTAACCAAAACTGATTAAATTGGATCTCGACCCGTTGCCGGCTTGTGAGCCTCTGATGATATTGGCTCAAACCGCAGTCACCTTTGGCGTGGCTAAAATAGTGGCTCTTGTGGTGGCCGCATTATGTTTGTTGCTTTCCGGATTTGTATCCGGTAGCGAAATATCTTTCTTCTCTCTTACCCCTGCCCAGATAGAGGACCTTGATGAAACGCCCAAAGGGCAGACCATCAGGAAACTGCTGTCCGAGCCCGAGAAACTCCTGGCTACGATACTTATCAGCAACAATCTGGTGAATGTAACCATAGTAGTGCTGTGCAACTTTGCCCTCGGACCTGTTTTCGCCAATATGAGTCCGGTATTGAGCTTTGTGCTGCAGACCGTTATTCTGACCTTTCTGATTCTGCTTTTCGGCGAAATACTGCCCAAACTATGTTCCAATAACTACCCTGTGAAATGGGCCCAGATGGCCTGTGGCCCCGTGATGGCCATGACCAGGTTCTTCTCGCCTATCTCCCGAATGCTCGTAAGCAGCACTTCGCTGGTCAATCGCGTGGTTGTGAAGCAGCCCGAGCAGATTACCACCGATGAACTTACCCAGGCCCTGGAAATAACCGATGTAGAGGCCGGCGAGCAGCGCAATATGCTGCAGGGTATACTTAAGTTCGGCGACACTACCGCCAGCGAGATTATGACTCCGCGTACCGAGGTCACCGACATAGACTATAACACCGACTTTGACCGGGTGCTGAAAGTGGTTGTCGACAGCGGGTACAGCCGCCTGCCGGTGTATGAAGGCTCGTTCGACAATGTAAAAGGCATACTCTACGCCCGCGACCTCCTGCCGTATATAGGCCGTAAAGTAGAAGGCTTTGACTGGCGTACCCTGCTGCGCAAGCCTTATTATGTGCCCGAGTCGCGAATGATTGACGACCTGCTCGAGGACTTTCGCAAAATGAAGCTGCACCTGGCCATTGTGCTCGACGAATACGGAGGCAGTTGTGGCATTGTAACCATGGAAGACGTGCTTGAGGAAATCGTTGGCGACATCAACGACGAATACGACGAGGAAGAACTTACCTATAAATGTCTGCGCGACAATACCTACATGTTCGAAGGCCGTACACTGCTGACCGATTTCTTCCGCGTGACCGGCCTTGACGAAAGCGATTATTCCGAGGTATGCGAGGACGCCGAAACTCTGGCAGGAATGCTGCTGGCAATAAAAGGCGACTTCCCCAAAGACAAAGAGCCACTGGTGTATGGCCGATGCCGCTTCCTGATTCTGGAAGTTGCCGACCACCGTATCAATGAGGTACGTGTAAAAATTATGCCCGACCTGCAGCAATGAAACACCTGGCCTCTCTCCTTGTAATTCTAATGTCGGTGCTTGCCGCATGCAACCATGGCGGCGGCGAAGACACTGCTACCCCCAGGCGCCATGCCTATCCGCGTGTGCAAACCTACGACAGTGTCTACACAGCAGTGGATTCATTTCCGGTGCATTTCGAGGTCAATGCGCAGGCCGGCAAGCGAGTGCCGCGCGCCGGATGGCTCGATGTGGTATATCCTGCCTATGGAGCCGTCATGCATGTGAGTGCTCTGAGCTACAGCGGACAACGGCTGGAGGCAGAACTCGAAAAACGACGCGAGCGCATGACTATGAATCTGTACGGGCTTAGTGCGGCAACAGAGCATGTAACATCGGCCGACAGCAGTTTTGAAGCAGTAGTGCTTGTCAGCAGCGATGCCACGACTACACCTGTGCAGTTTCTGGCCACCGATGGCCATGGCATGCTTGTGACCGGTGCGGCATACATGCCCGGCGTGAGGCCGGAAAGTAACGCCGACTCCATTGCCCCGCAGGTTGATGCTTTGCACCGCGATATTCTCCATGCCCTTAAACAGTTGAGCTATGAAGTCAAATGATGAGCATTACACTCCGTTTGAGCTGCCGGTAACAGGAATTGACGGGGTTCGTTTAGCTCTCTGCCGTATAGCGCCGGGCCATGAGCGAGGCACACGTCGCCGGCGCGAGAGTAAGGCAGTGCAACGCTTGCTCGACTACTTCGGCTTCAGCGAATCCGATTATCGGCATTCGGCTTCCGGCGCGCCATATATCAAGGACAGTGCATTGCATATATCTGTGAGCCACAGTCTTGACTATGCCGCCATGGCAGTGAGTCTGCAACCCGGCATAGGTGTGGATATAGAGCAGTTGCGCCCTGCGCAGTTGCAGCGCGTAGCCTCCCGTTTTCTGAGCGGGCGCGAGCAGGCGGAGTATTCCACTCCCGACCTACTTCTGTGGGCCTGGGCTGCCAAGGAAGCGATTTACAAGGCTGCCGCTATACCGGGTTTGAGCGGCCCGGAGATAGAACTTGAATCCGCATTCTGCCGGGTTGCGAGTGTGGAAGATAAATATTTCCGACTTTCAACCCTTTACAGCGTCGACTATTGCTGCGTAGTGGCATTGTGTAATAATGATGCAAATACATAAAGATTATGATAAAATACCCAAGGCCTTTGAAGAAAGGCGACAAAATTGCGATAGTATCGCCGGCCGGACACATATACCCTGAGAAAGTGGCCGGAGCCGTGACAGTACTATACAACCAAGGATGGCAACCGCAGGTGATGCCCCATGCGCTTGGCGTAAGCGGAATTTACAGTGGTACCGCCGACGAACGTTTCAGCGACCTTGAAGCGGCCTTCGCCGACCCCGACGTACGGGCTATTCTTTGCAGCCGCGGTGGTTACGGCGTGGTACATATTATGGACCGTCTGAGTCGCCTCGACCTTGCCGCCGACCCCAAGTGGGTGATAGGCTTCAGCGACATATCTGCCCTGCACGCCCTTATGGCAAGCAAAGGGGTAGCCAGTATTCACTCACCCATGGCAGGGCAGATAATGCTCGGCACCGACGACCCCGATACTGCCGACCTGTTCAGGATTTTGCGCGGCGAGCGTCCGGCATACACCTTCCCGGCGCATGAATACGATCGCCAGGGAATAGCCGAAGGCAAGCTCATAGGCGGCAACGTGGCAGTGCTGGCCGATCTCATCGATACTCCGTACGATGTGTTCGAGCCGGGCACGATACTGTTTATTGAAGATGTCGCCGAGCCTATATACAAAATCGAACGAATACTCTATCAGCTGAAACTCAATGGAGTGCTGGGCAAACTTGGCGGACTTGTCGTAGGCCAGTTTACCGATTACAAGCCCGACGACAGCTACGAGCACATGTACGACATGATACGCGACATGACTGCCGCCTACAGCTATCCGGTGGCCTTCAATGTGCCTGTAGGGCACGTAAGCCACAATATTCCGCTTATAGAGTCAGCCGATGTAACACTCAAAGTAAGCCCCTCGGGCACCAATTCAATAATATTCCACAGATAATGAAACGTATATTATTTTCCCTTCTGCTGCTCTGTGCCCTTACAGCGGCCTGGGCAGCCCGCGTCGATACCCTTGCCATACGCACTTTTCTGCTTGAATCGCCCGAAGAGGTACTGGTAATAGTACCCGACAGCATTGAAAGCGGTAAACGCCTGCCCGTGGTGTATCTGCTTCATGGTCACGGAGGTGCTCCGCGTCACTGGATTGATGTAACACAGCCGCGACTGCCTGAGCTGGCCCAACAGTACGGCATGATATTCGTGCTGCCCGACGGACACAACAGCTGGTACTTCGATTCGCCTGTCGATGACAAGATGCAGATGGAAACCTTCATCACCGACGAACTGGTGAATTATATCGACAAAAATTATCCTACCATTGCCGATGCCCGTCATCGCGCAGTCACCGGTCTGAGCATGGGTGGTCACGGCTCGCTGTATCTGGCCTCACGGCATCCCGACATATTCGGCAATGCCGGAAGCATGTCGGGTGGCGTGGACATACTGCCCTTTCCCGAGCGATGGAACATAAAGGACTATCTGGGCGATTACAATAAGTACCCTCAACGCTGGGCCGAGGCATCGGTAATCAATAATGTAGAGCGCTTAAAGCCGGGCGAGGTGAACATAATATTCGACTGTGGTGTCGACGATTTCTTCGCCAAGGTCAACGACCGCTTGCACGAAGCTCTGCGAGTGGCCAAAATTCCGCACGATTATATCAGCCGTCCGGGCGGACACAGCCACGCCTATTGGGCCAACGCGCTGCTGTATCATCTGCTGTATTTCGACAGCAAGTTCAAAGCAGCCGACCGATAAGTCCGAGATAGCTGCGGGCCACACTGCGGGCCGAGAAGCGGCGGCGCACCGAGTCGAGCAGCAGAGCCGGGTCGTGAGGTTGTGTCACAGCCCACTCCAGGCCTGCGGCGAGGTCGGCGCAGTCGCCGCTTCGTGCTATATATCCGGTGCTGAGATGGTCGATTATGTCGCTTTGGCCTCCGTCGCCGAAACTTACCGGTATGGCTCCGGCTGCCTGGCCTTCGATAAGCGTGCCCGGCAGTGTTTCGTAGTCCGAAGACGATAGTACAGCCGCGGCGTGGTGCATGAGCGAACGCAGTCGCTCGGCTTCGCTGATGGTGCCAAGATAGGTGTGCGGCAGCTTTATGGTGTCGAGAAGTTGCGGACAACGTATACCTCCGAAGAAAACGGCATGAGCTTTCACGCCCTTGTCGTGCAGCAGGTTGAGAGCTGATATGGCGCGGGGCAGATTCTTGATGGGGTCATCGAGCCGAGCGGCCCCCATCACTATCAGCGGCATGCCCTCAGGCAATCCAAGGTCGGTGCGGCTGTAGCGGACCTCGCCGGCGAAGTCCTCTATAGGGAAGGCATTCGGAATCACGTTTACGTCGCAGCTGTTCAGCAGTGTACTTTTGCGTGCAAGAGCTGCCAGCCAGTTGCTTACGGCCACAAAGTGTATGCGGCTGTGGCTGTATAATTCGTGCTTTTTAAGCCAAACTCTGTGGCTGAGGTCGTTGGCCTCCGGACCTTTGTTTATGAGTCTGCATTTGCCGCACTGCTGCATGTAGTGGCGGCAGCGTCCGGCGTGGTGGCATACACCGGTGAGGTTCCACATGTCGTGCATGGTCCAGATGATGTGTTTGCCGGCTTCGGCCATGCGGCGTATGCTCCTGAGCGACAGCATGCCCTGATTGACCCAGTTGAGCATCACCACGTCAGCCTCTTTTACCAGCGGATGGCACTCCAGAGGCAGTCCGTCGCTGCCTGTGCTTATCTTGAACAATGTGGAACGATTGAAACCGTTGGCCACGAATATTTTCAGATGCTCCTGCAGAAATGGCATGCGTGCGCGCCACTGCGGTGCGGCAAGAACCACATCGGGGTCGGATGTGGCTTTGTGAACCACCAGCATCTTTACGTCTGCGCCCTCGGCACGAAGTGCCTTCATCAGCCGATAGCTTACTACAGAGGCTCCGCCGCGCACATCGCTGTGGTTTATAATTACAATTTTCATTTGCGTAGTCCCGGCAATGGTATATGCTCTTTTTTGATGCAGAATACAAGGTAGGCGGCAATTATGGCTGCGCGTACTATATAATTAAGCCACATCCATGGGGTCACGGCCACGTAGAGGCCCAGAACATAGCATACCGCTCCGGCGCCCATATAGCCCAGCAAGCGTCCGGCAGGATAGCCTATAGGGTATTTGGCATTGCCGACTATATAGCTGGCTGCCATCATTATGAAATAGCTGCACAGTGCTGCCCAGGCGCAACCCATATACCCCATTGCCGGCACCAGCAGCACGTTCAGCACCACTGTTACCGCCACGCCTATGAGTGAGAAGTACATGCCCCACACCGTTTGGTCGGATAATTTGTACCATACCGACAGATTGAAAAATATGCCGAAAAAGAATTCAGCCAGCATTATTATAGGTACTACAGCCAGACCGCTGAAGTACTTGGGTGCTATGAAATATTTCAGTACGGGCAGGTAGAACATTACTCCCAGAAACAACACCACAGCAAAAATAACAAAGAATTTCATTGCGTCGCGGTAAGCCTGCTTGCTCTGTTTGCCGCGTTCCTTGGCCTGCGAGAATATAAACGGCTCGTAGGCGAAGCGGAAGGCCTGTATGAACATAACCATTACAATGGCCACCTTGTAGTTGGCGCCGTATATGCCCAGGCCTCTCATTGCCTCGGCGGGGTCGCTTACCAGGTAGGGATATAGCAGCTTGTCGATAGTCTGGTTCATTACGCCGGCTACACCCAGCACCAGCAGAGGTGCCGAATAGCGCAGCATCTCGGCCAGAAGTCTGCGGCTGAAGCGCCAGCGGAAGCCGGTCAGCTCGGGTATCATCATTACGAAGTTCACAACCGATGCTATCAGATTCGACAGAAATATGTAGCCGATACCGTAGCCGGGGTTGTAGAACCACTCTACGGTTGCGGGTGCTGTTTTCATCAGCCATGGGCATAGCAGAATAAAAAACAGGTTCAGCCCGATGTTCACTCCGATGTTCACGAGGCGTATGGTTGCAAAGCGTACAGGGCGCTTTTTATAGCGCAGATAGCTGAACGGAAGCGCCAGGAAGGCGTCGAGGGCCACACACACTGCCATCGTGATTATGTAGCTCGGATGCCCGTCGCACTGCATCATGTGTGTCACAGGCTTTATAGCCGCAAGTACCAGAACCAAGAACAGACTGCCGGTCACCGCCAGCGAGGTAAGAGCGGTGGAATATACCTGCATGGGGTCTTTCCAGCGCTCATGGTTGGCGAAACGGAAAAAACCGGTCTCCATGCCGTAGGTGAGTATTATCATGGCAAGTGCCACCGCTGAGTACACGTAGGTGACAACACCGTATTCGGCCTCCGGGAAAGTAATGGTATACAACGGCACCAGACACCAGTTGAGAAAGCGGCCTATGATACTGCTGAGGCCGTATATGGCCGTGTCTTTTGCCAGTGATTTTATTCCTGCCATAGCTGTTGGTCTATGTATTGATGAAATTCGATGTTTTCAGATTTTGTCATGTCGTACATTTGTACGGTTAAATGTTTTTGAATAATTTCAACTTCAAATTTCAGGATATTCAAGCATGGAATAAGGCAGATGTCATGTTGGTTGACTCCATTAAGTACGATAGGTCCCCATGCTTTTACAT
>CAJTRC010000056.1 GCA_910578365.1 uncultured Muribaculaceae bacterium | reverse complement strand
GCGAGGAATATCTGCACCGCCATATGCTGCGCGACAGACTTGCCGGCGATGAATTCGGCGAGGTGCTAAGCGAAAAGGCAGCCGGCGAATACTTTACACGCACATACAGCTACGAGATGCCCGGCGATATTAACGGAGTTGCCACCGACCCGGTCAACTCGCAGATACTCTGCTTTGTTACCGAGGGCTGTGAGAATGTATGCAAGGTGAGTGAATGTACTCCTGAAGTGGAGGAAAGTAATCCGGTGCTGAGTGTCAGCACTTCGCAGCCCCCGATTGGAATAGGCAAGAACTATGCCCTGAACTATGTGGAAATATATATCAACAACCACGGAAGCGTAGCCATTACATCGGCAGACTTTGACCTGACTATTAACGGCAAAACCGAAAACGTAGAGTGGGTAGGCCTCGTGCCCGCCCGCAGCAGCAAGCTGGTGAAAGTGCCTGTGTCCGAACTCTGGGATAAAGCTGTTGACAGCGAAAGCAACCAGTACATAATACGCATGATGAAGGCTAACGGCCTGGAGGTTGAAACTTCATCGCTCAGGGGCAGCTTCAACGAACTGTTTAAGTATCCGACGAAACTTAGCTTGACCATCAAGACCGACCTCGATGCCGGTGACAACACATGGCGCATTATCGACCGCGACGGAAATACCGTAAAGGAATTCGGACCCTACGAAGACGGTCTGGTTGCCGAATATACCGAGGAAGTAGAACTCGAGCCGGAGCAGATTTACGGTCTGGAGGTATTCGACTGCTGGGGCGACGGCGTGCGCCATCCTATAGGCTCGATTAAAATCTATGGCCCCGACGGTGCTGCAGTGACCACCATACGCCAGATTGACGGCTACGGCTTCCGCCAGTTCTTCCGCACCTATGAAAGCGCCGGAGTGGATGAAATCAGCGCCGACAGTACTGTAAGCGAAGTGCGCTACTTCGACCTCAGCGGCCGCGAACTGGCAAAACCGACCAAAGGCATCTGCCTGGTACGCACCACCTATGCCGACGGCCACATCACAACCGAAAAATATATCATTTCCGAATAAGTATATATTCCTTAAGTAATTCGTGAAAATTAAAAGTTTGTTTAAAAACTGTTAAACTACACACTATGAACAGAATGTTACTCCTTGGTGCCGCTATGCTAACCGCCGGTACCGCACTGGCCGACTGGGGCACCGACAATCAGTCGCCGATAGCTGTTTTCCCCTCGGACACCCGCAGCTATGCAACCGAAATAAAGGCCGCCGCCGACGGCTCCATATGGTCAATGATATACCATCCGAACCTGCGGGAAGCCAACGACGAATACGATACCGATAATGTAGTGTATGAGTACCGCCTGCAGCACTTCGATGCCAACGGCAATCCTACATTCCCGGCGGAAGGCATAATACTGTGCGACTATGCCAACTGGTCATACACCGTAGTTAACGATTATCTGATGGTAGACCGCGACGGCAATGCCATAGTGGTGGCTCACGACTGCCGCAACTCGTCGAGCAAGGGCAAATCGTACACTGCATACAAAGTAAACGCCAAAGGCGAAATGCTGTGGGGCGAAGACGGTGTAGCAGTGTCCGATCCGCTTAAACCCGCCGATTTTTCCGCATTTATGAGCATGGTGGAACTCGAAGACGGCAGCTTTGTATTCGCCTGGCAGGAGATGGAAAGCGGCTCAGGTGCCTCGCATATCTACTTGCAGCGCCTGAGCAAGGACGGTAAGGCGCTGTGGGATAGCGACAAACTGGCCGTGACCGATGAAGTCACCGGTTACCCATATCTGGTGAATTCCGGCGACAATACCTGCATAATGGTATATGGCCGCACATCGTCGGCTGTACTTTATGCCCGTAAGCTCGACTTCGAAGGTGAGAGCGTATGGGGCAAGGACACCCGTATCTACCGTGGCGGCTGGGGTTCAGTGCCTCTGCAGACTATTCTCCACGTAACATCGTCGGGCAACGGCGGCGTACTGGTAAGCTGGTCCGACGACCGCTTGAGCGAAAACATTGAATCAGCCTATATAAGCTATGTCGACGCCGACGGCAAACTCGGATTTGCCGGACAGTCGGACGATGCCGACGTGAAACTCTGCTACGACGGATGGCGTTGCTTCAACGTCTGCTCCGTGCCTGCAGCCGACGGCTCATGCTTCTACTCTATATGGCGCCGTACCGACGGTGATCAGCGCTTCCAGGGCGTGATGATGCAGCGAATCAGCCTTACCGGCGACCTTATGTGGGGCGACGAAGCCAAGGAACTGCAGCCCTTGCAGGAAGCATCCATGGGATATATATCGCTGCAGCAGGCCGGCGAAAGCGATGCCTGCGCTTTCTTTGAAATCTATCGCTCCTATTTCGACCAGCAGTGCTATGCAAGCCGCTTTGACAAGGACGGCGCCTATGTCTGGGCCGACGAGATAATCGAAATTTCTGAAAACGGCCGCAAGGCTGCCGATCTGGCGTCGCAGCCCTACGTCGACGGTTCATACATTTGCACCTGGGATGACGGCGGCACAAGTGAAACCGACAAGGCTACCACATATATGATGACACGTCTGAACGACAACGGTACCTTCGGCCTGCCCGATACCGGAGTAGAAAACACTGTAGCCGATACCGAGGCAAGCTTCGGTTTCAACGGTTCATGCCTCTACGGCCCCGACGGAGCCAAAGTTTGTGTCTACACTGTTGCCGGCGCACATGTTGACGACTACATTCTCGCCGGAGGTTCGGCCCCGGTAAATCTGCCCGCAGGATTCTATGTAGCATCGGTAGCCGGACAGACTGTAAAATTCGTCGTAAAATAAATTCACACATACTCACACATTATGATGAAGAAAATATTAACAACATTCGTCTTGAGCGCGCTGGTGGCTACGGCCGCCAACGCTCAGGCGGTGCTGGGCTACACGCTCAGTGAGTCGCAGGGAGTATATACCCCGCTGACGGATGCTACCGTGATATTCGATGCCGCCGGAACTGCCGTGTCGAATTTCGGCAAGACCATACTGACTCCTGCCGAGGCCACGCAGACTACCGGTAGCTCCGAGGGGTACAGCATAGGCTTTGATATTAATATAGGCGATGTAAGCTACAGCAGCTTCCTGGTTTCCGGTTCCGGATATGTTTATCTGGGTAATGGCGATATAGAGTTCAACGCCTCCATGCAGAGCAACTTCATGACTTACGCAGGCGAGTACAATTGCTTCGGCTTAGGTGTGAATCGTGGAGTAACCGGTTTGGCCGACACTAAGATATCGTACAAGACCACCGGCAACGGCGACGACGCCCGCCTTATAGTCCAGTTCGAGAAGCTCGGCCTCTGCTACAATTTCTGGGATGACGGCGCACCCGTCGACTTCCAGCTGATTATCGACGCCAAAGGCAAAGCACAGATTGTATTCAGTGGCATGGCAAGTCTGACCGAGGAAAACACCAACTTCCAGCTTTACTTAGGTCTGCGCCATGGCGAGAACTATGTGTCGGCCAACGGCGAATACGGCTCGCTGACTATCGCGCGCAACAACCGTCAAAGCGCCATTTTCACCCCTGCCACTCCTGATGGTGCTACAGTAAGCTTCATCACTCCCACAGCCTGCGTACGGCCTCTGACACAGCCCACCGACCTGGAACTAACTGCTACCTCCGACAAGATCAGCGGCACCTTCGCCGCAGCCTCCGACGCCGACAACTATATAGTGCTCTACACCACAGGTGACGCCACAGCCGGCACACCGGTCGACGGCACAACCTACAAAGCCGACGAAATGCTCGGCGGCGCCACAGTGGCTTACGTAGGACCGCTCACCGACTTCTCACTCACTCAGATGCCCGGCGGTACCGACTACTGCTTCACGGTTTATGCAATGAATGCCTACGGTCTTGACGGCCCCGTGTACAACACTACAGCGCCTCTGACAGCTACCGTGGCCACCTGCCCTGCGCCTGCTGAAGGCATCGAGCTGCTGTCGAGCTCATTGACTGAGCTGTCGCTCAGCGTCAATGGCAACGAGGCCGGCGACGAAGTTGTGGTGCTCTACACCGACTATTGCGAGCGCGATAATTTCGGCGACCATGGTCTGTTTGGCGAAATTCCGGCAGATGTGAAAGTAGGCGACGCACTGCCTGCCCCCGAAGATTTTACTCCGGAGTGGAACTTCGAAGGTGCGCCCATGCCGGAAAATGCCGGCACAGTAGCCTATATCGGCAAGGCCGGCGAGAACTTCACCATCGAGAATCTCCAGCCAGGCACCGGCTACTATCTGGCAGTATTCACCCGCAACGACAAAGGCGTGTACACCAGCCGGCCCTACTACACCGAGGTGCCCACTTACATTGACAATCCCTATAGCGGTGACAGCTACAATTTCCCGTGCTACCGCCTCCCCGCCGGCTGGACTACAGCCGAGAACGGCGCCGGCACCTTCAGTTTCCGTGCCGAACCCTTCTGGGACCGTCAGACCCTCGCTCCCAGCCAAGGCAGCCAGGTTATGCAGTTCAGGGTTAATATAACTCGTGGCGATGCCGTAAACGGCAAGGAAACATGGCTGACTACTGCTCCGGTGATAGTGAACGAGCGTCATGTCATGGCTAAGTTCGACTATTGCATCGTATCCGCTGACAACCGTTTCAGTTCAAGCGCATACAACGACTGGGCCGAGGGCGATATCCTGCAGATTCGCTTGTCGGAAGACAACGGCGAAACCTGGACCGTACTGACCGAATATAACGATGCCGAACACCCTGCTCAGGAAGAAACTCTGTCATATGTAAGCATAGCGGCCGACCTCAACGAATACCGCGGCAAGACCGTGCTGGTTCAGCTTTACTGGAAGACATTCGCTAATCCGGCATTCGGCATCAACATGTATATCGACCGTGTGACCTTGCTTCAGGGCGAGTTCCCTGCCGTTCCCGAGGTTTCGGTAGGCAAAATCACCCACGACAGCGCTGTAGCGAGCTGGATATCGCAGCAGACCGACTATCAGCTGGTATATAGCGAGGCAGGCAGCAGCGTAAGCCACGTCGTATGTGTTGAAGGCGCAAGCAGCTATACACTCGAAGGGCTCCGGCCCAATACTGAGTACAGCGTGAAAGTACGCGGTCTGCTCGCAGGCGGGGAAGAGGCCTACAGCGAATGGAGCGACCCCGTGGTATTCACCACAGCCGATTATCCTGCAGTCGACGCACCCGAAGACCTTGTTGCCGATACCGACACATTCGCTTCCATGGGCTATGTACAGCTCAGCTGGGGCAAAGCTGTCGACGCTCTGAGCTACGAGGTGGCTTACCGCCTGGCATCGTCGACCGAATGGACCTACAAAAACTGCGAGGGCACCTCGCTGCTGCTCACCGAGCTCGAAAGCGGTCAGAACTATGTGTGGAAGGTACGAGCCTTCTGTACCTACGACCGCGAAACCTCTTACTCGGCACAGGCCCGCTTCACAGCGCCCCAGACCTCAGGCGTTACTGATGCCGTGGCAGCATCGGCAGTAGTAAGAGCAGGTGCAGGCTATGTGGCTGTAGAAGGCGCACAGGGCGCATTTGTGGCAGTTTACAGCGCCGACGGCGTACAGGTGGCAAGAACCGCTCAGGCAGCCTCTGACGAGCGCTACGAGCTTCCTGCAGGCCTTTACATAGTGGCAGTGGGCAATAAAACCCACAAGGTAGCTGTGAAATAATTACAGACATAAATTATTATAAATCGGGCTGCGCCGGATTAGGCGCAGCCCGATTTGCTCCTGCTTGTATCTCCCTGTCGTCGCCGGCGGGGAGCGTTTGCCAGGGTCTAAAGTGTAGTAAAAGCCCCGTGTTCAACTCAACACGGGGCTTTTATATAATAATTGCGGCTGTATTCCAAGGCCTGTTATTTCAGCAGAGTCTTGAAGGTTTTGCCACCGCGGCGCACAATGTAGAGGCCTGCGGAGGGATTCTCCACGCGGATACCCTGCAGATTGAAGTACTCGGCGGGAGCTTCGCCGGCCTCGATGTCGGCAATGCCGGTGTTGTCGGCAGGCTTGATGCTGATTGCACAGGTGGCTGTGTTTGCCACTACGTTGTAATTGCCCGGGGCAACGATGCTCCACTGCAGGTCGTCGGGCTGGTCGAGAGCCATCAGGTTTTCGTTGTCGGCGTTGCGGAAGAACCAGTATTTGCCGTTCCATGTGCCGCCGCCTTTGAGAGTGTTGGCAATCTTGAAAGTGCCCTCGTTGAGTTCAATATCCATGGCGCTGAATTCACAGGGGTCGTCGGGATTCTGATACATGGGTGTGCCATTGTCGACGCTCCAGCTGCCTGCGGTAGCGCTGCCGACCATAAACAGAGAACTGTATATAACCTTGCTTTCCTGATACACAGACTTTACAATGGTTGCGCTGAGGCTTTCGGTGTCGACAGTGATGAGGTAGTTGCCGTCTTCGGCTACCTTGATTTTTCCGTAGCCCTCGTCGTTGGTGCCGGATGCCAGAGTTATTTTACCGTCGGTAAGCGAAGCGTCGGGAGCCGCGCCGTATTCGGTTCCGCCCCATTCATAGGATGCAAGGATTTTAAACTCCTGCTCTCCATTGAGGTATAGAGTGCCGGTGTAGATGTTGTCGTTTTCAGGAGTTGAGAGCAGGGCCTGCGCGTCGTCGAGGCTCCAGCCGTATTGAGTGGCTTCGCCTACTACAAACAGTTGTCCGGCCTGTGCGCCGATTGCGCCAAGCATCACAGCTGCCGCGAGAGTGTAAATTTTTTTCATGTTAGCAGTTTGGTTTATGTGTGTATTAAACGGAATTTGAAATTTTAAGCGGCGGAGTAACGAAGGGTTTCTCCGCCGCCGGTTAAAATATTATCAGTCGAGAGCCTTGATTGATATGGCGTAGCCGCCGCCCGGGGCAGCCTTGAGCTTGAGTACAGTCTTGCTGTTGACTTTCTTTTTGCTGATTACGTAAGCCTGCGGATTGTCGATGTAGTTGGCATCGGGGGCGTCGGCATATATGGTTGCCTCGTATCTGCGGCCCTTGTCGAGGAAGTCGAGGGCGAGTTTCGACTCATGTCCGTGCTCGCTTGCGGTGCAGCCTACGAACCAGTTGTCGGAAGCCTTGTCCTTGCGTGCGGCCACTATATATCGTCCCGGTTCAGCCTCGAGATAGCGGCTTTCCTGCCAGTCGACGGGCACGTCTTTGATAAACTGGAACGCATCCATAAACCGGTTGTACACCTCGGGTACGTCAGCGGCCATCTGCAGCGGGCTGTACATGGTCACGTACAGGGCCAGCTGGCGGGCCAGAGTACTGTTTACATGTCCCTGACTGTTAGGATTGATTTTTTTCATGTCCATCTCGAATATGCCCGGAGTGTAGTCCATGGGGCCGCCCTGGAGGCGGGTAAAGGGGAGCACGGTGGTGTGCGAAGGTTTGTTGCCGGCAAACGATTCGTACTCGGTGCCGCGTGCGCTCTCGTTGCCAATCAGGTTGGGATATGTGCGGCACAGGCCGGTGGGGCGCACGGCTTCGTGAGCGTTTACCATTATATGGTATTTGGCGGCTTCGGTTACAGCATACAGATAATGGTTGTTGAGCCACTGGCCGTAGTGGTGTTCGCCGCGTGGTATAATATTGCCTACGTAGCCGCTTTTAACCGAATTGTAGCCGTACTTCTGCATCAGGCTGTAGGCGGCGTCCATGTGGCGCTCGTAGTTGCGCACCGAGGCCGATGTTTCGTGGTGCATCATCAGCTTGACACCTTTGGAGCGGGCGTATTCGTTGAGCATGTCGATGTCGAAGTCGGGGTAGGGAGTCTGGAAGTCGAACACATAGTCCTTGGAGTGTCCGAACCAGTCTTCCCAACCCACGTTCCAGCCTTCGACGAGAACCTGGTCGAAGCCGTGTTCAGCGGCGAAGTCGATGTACTTCTTCACATTGTCGTTGTTGGCCGGGTGCAGTCCGTGGGGCTTGGTGGAGGAGTAGTCGAGGCGGTCGAGTTTCACCGACGGCAGGTCGTTGGTGTATGACCACTGTTTTCCGCCGCCGATCATCTCCCACCACACACCTACATATTTCACGGGTTTAATCCATGAGGTATCCTCGTAGGCGCAGGGTTCGTTGAGGTTCAGGATAAGGTTAGAAGCCAGAATGTCGCAGGCGTTGTCGGTAATCATTATAGTACGCCAGGGCGAGTGGCAAGGCACCTGCAGGTGGCCCTTGTTGCCTTGAGCGTCGGGTGTAAGCCACGAGGTGAAAATAAAGTTTTTGTCATCCAGATCGAGGTGCATGCAACTGTAGTCGACCAGTGCGGCTTCGTGGAGGTTGATGTATATACCGTCGTCAGTTTTCATCTGCAGCGAGGTCTGCACGCCTGTGGGGGAGAACTGAGTCTGCGAGGCATTGCTGCTTATGGCATCTTTCATTTTGCCGCGTATTTCCGACAGACGGCATTCGGTATAGTCGTACTCCTGAGTGTCGTAATCGCCGGCAATCCACCAGGCGGTATGGTCGCCTGTCATGGCGAACTGTGTCATTTCCTCCTTGATTATGAAGTAAGTGAGAACACCTTCTTGTGGAAATTCATATCGCAGGCCCACGCCGTCGTCATACACGCGGAAGCGCAGGTTCATCTTGCGGTAGTGTTCGGGCTGGTCGAGGCGCAGCAGCAGTTCGTTGTAGTTGTTGCGGATGTTGCTGTTCTCACCCCATACGGGCTGCCATGTTTCGTCGAACGACGATGTTTCGCAACCGATGAGCTTGAAGCCGTCGGTCATGTCGGGGCCATCGGCCAGTTTAAGGCCCAAGGTCGAGGGATTTATTACCGTTTTGCCTTTGAAGTCCACGCTATAGGTGGGCTTGCCGCCTACAACATCGGCTTTTACCGTGATATTGCCCGAGGGAGAGCTGATTTGCTCGGCGTTGCATGCGAAAGGCATGAAAATCATAGCGGTAACGGCCAAAGCCGCTGCCGTGAGATAATGTTTCATTATTTTTTATGTCAGATTAACGGATATTGTCATCCGTGGAGTGGAGGCACGGATGCCTCCACTCCACGGCGGAATTATTTTGAAAGACGTACGATTTTACAGCCATGGGCCGGTATTGTGGCGCTGAGTGTAGAGGCGGTGCCTTCATCGGCATGGCGCCAGAGGTCGCGTACCTTGTATTCGCCGCTGATACCCAGGTCGGCAAGACTGAGGTTATAGCTGCGGGGCGAGTCTTCGCGGTTGAACAGTCCGACAACATAGTCACCGTCGGAGAGCTGGCCGTACCAAATCTGGTTGTTGGGGTCGTTGAGCTTGTTGCTGAGCGGTTTGCCAACAAAGCGGTCGGTGTTGAGAGCCAGCAATTCGTCGTTGGTGTAGAACTTGAGGTTCGAACCTATGTTGTGGTACTGGTCGGCTACGGTCACGGGGCCGCCTGCCATAAGCTGCAGTGATATTACGGTTTCTTTTTCGGCGTCGGTGTCGAATTTGTTCAGGCGAATGAAGTCGCCGTCGAGCAGCACTTTGTCGCGGCCGGTGATGTGCGACCAGTAGGTGAAGCCGTCGAACATGTTCATGCAGTTAGGCCAATTGGTGTACGATTTGCCCTTGTCGGCAGCCGAGCAGTGCCACCAGCCACCGTTGCCGGTGTCTGCCACGATACGCACCATGTTGCCGTAGCGGGCCTCGACTTCGGCGTCGTTATACAGGTGAGGCATCACCAGCGAGGTGAATATGCCGTATTTCTTGGCCGATTCAGCAATGTATGCCAGGGCGCGGGCGTAGGCTTCACGGCCATAGCCGCGGCCCACCTGGCCCATGTTGCGGTCTTTGCCGTCTTCGTACCACGAAAGGAAGTCCATTCGAATGTAGTCGATGCCCAGATTGTGGTAGTGCTCGAAGAAGCCGTCGATATATTCGCGCGCTCCGGGGTTGCCGGACACAACCCAGTGGAACCACATGTCCTGGGCGTCGGGGTTCATCACTTCGCCGGTGCCGTTCCAGTAGAGCGAACCGAAATTGTATTTGGTGTCGCCGATTATGGTTTCACGCGGGCCGTGAATCCACAGCGGATTGTCGTACACACCCACTTTCAGACCTTTGGCCTTGCACTTTTCCACAAGGTCCTTGAGCGACATCGAGCCATAGTGAGTCATATAGCCCGAGCCGTCCTTGGCCAGCATTGGAATGAAGCCGTCGGTGCATATCATGTCGTAGCCATGGGGTTTGAGGTCGGTGGCAACCCATTCGATGATCCGGTCCCATTCAGCCGGGGTTATATCTATGTTTTCGTTTGCCACGCCCTGCTGTTCGAGTGTATAGCAGTATTCATACACGCTCCAGTACAGAGGTGCTTTTTTGCCGGTCTGAACATCTTCCACCACAGGCAGTTCGGGCAGTTCGAACTTTGGAGGACGGCGCATTTCTATTTCGTCGGTGCAGCTTCCGAGCAGCATGGCAGCTGCCAGGGCTGTAGATAATATGGTCATTTTTTTCATTTTCGGATTTAGTTTAGTCGAGGAAAGTAGCTTTGATAGTCCATTCTTTGAGGTTGAACTCAATGCGGTATAGGCCGGAGTCAACGATTGTCCATTTGTCATCGGGGCTCGTGGTGTAAACGAAAGCGGAGTCCTGCACGCCGTCTTTGCCTATTGTACAGCCGTTCGAAGTCGGACGCAGGAAGGGGCAGCCGAAAGAGCTGTCGGGTTCTATGCAGGCTTTCATGTCGCCGCTCACGAGGGTGCCTTCCCATACAAACAGGTATTTGTCGTCGTCCGACTGCGTCATGGCGGTAAGATTGTCCATGCTCCATCCGCCGGGGGTGGCATCGCCTATCAGATAGAGAGTTTCTGTTTCTATCACATCGCCGGGCTCTTCACCGGGTTCCTGGCTGTCAGCGGTGAAGGTTGCGGTTACGGTGCAGTTCTTCAGGTCGAATACAATGTGGTAGATACCGGCGTCGGTTACAGTCCACTTGTTGTCGGGCGAGGTGGTGTACACAATCTCCGGCTCGGTAAAACCTACCTTGGTGAGTTTTACACCTTCCACAGCCGGACGGATGAACTTGGCATCCCAGCTGCCGGTTTCTGCCACGGCCTTGAATTCGCCTGCGGTGAGTTTGCCTTCATATTCGAATATGTAGTCCGACTTCTTTTCGCAAGCTGTGGGAGTATCGATGTTCCATCCGTTGGGAGTGGCGTCGCCTACCACAAACAGCCGGTCGACCTTTATGGGGTCTTTGGCCGGTTTGTCGGCTTCGCCCAGATAGGCGGAACTCATGGTCCAGTTGCGCAGGTCGAAGGTAAGGCTGTAAACGCCGGCTTCGGTTATTATCCATTTGTTGTCGGGGTCGCCGGCGTGCATCTGGAATGCAGCGTCAACAATTGGTTCGCGACCGATTTCGGAGCCGTTTATCTCCGGGCGGATAAACGGCGAGTCCCAGCTGCCTGTGACAAGGCAGAGCTTCATTTCGCCTGCCAGCAGGTTGCCTTGCCAGGTGAATACCAGAGGGTCTTCGCCGGTAGCCTCGAATGGGGTGGGGTTGTCGATATCCCATCCGTTGGGAGTGGCGTTGCCCACCATATAGAGTACACTCGTCTTTATAGGCAGGTTGCCCTCGATTATCACTAAGTCTTTCTCGCCCTCGCACGAGCACAGCGAGGCGGTCATGGCCAGTGCTGCTGCGCTATATAATATGTTGTTGAATTTCATGATTTTTAGTTGCTATAACCGGGATTCTGAACCAGAGCCGGATTGGAGTTGAGAATAGGACGCATAATGGGGAATATCTCGGTGTGGCGGCCCTGGTCGGGGGTCTTGTCCCACCAAGTGCCGGTGGAGAACTTTCCGTAGCGTATCAGGTCGATGCGGCGTCGGCTTTCGGCGAAGAATTCGCGGCCCCACTCGTCGAGCATTTCTTTCTCATCGAGGTTAATCTTGCCTTCGGGAGCATAAAGCACGTCGTTGAGGTTCTCTGCAGGGTAGTTGCGGCGGCGTACGCTGTTGAGCAGCTTGCCGGCCTCGCTCTTCTTGCCCGAGCGGAGCTTGCACTCAGCCAGCGAGTATATGATTTCGGGCAGACGGATTTCTGTGAAGTCGCTTTCCATCTGGTGCTCGTCGTCGTCGCTGTAGAAGGGATATTTGGCGAAGTGCCATCCCGAATTGTGGTCGCCGTTCATAAGGTTCGAGGTCTTGTTGGCGGGCCATTTGTCGGGAGCCATGCCCTGGAAGTTGCCTACGGCGTCGCGGATATAGAGGTCGTAGGGCTGTTCCGGGGCGCGTACACGCTTTTTGGTGCCGTCTTCGTCGATGTATTCGAGGTATCCGAATACGAACATACCCTCGCGGGTGCTGTTGCCCAGGTTACGGTAAAGTTTCATGCGCACGTCGCCGGGATACTTTCGGAAGTTCTGCACGGGCATGCCCAGTTCGTAGGTGTATAGATTTCCGTCGAGGTCATAGCTTGGCGAGGCTGCATACTTGGTGTTGTGGTCGCCTCCCTTGGCCTTGCGGTCGCCGAAGTAGTAGCGTGAGCGGGCCGGTACGGTCCACCAGTAGGTGTCGCCCTGGTAGTGCCAGAAGCTGTAGCCCTGCGATGCGGGGAAGCCGAAGATTACCTCGTCGCAGAGGTCGTTGTCCCAGTCGAACGCGGCGTCCCAGCTGTCAGCCACGGCATAGTCGCCGTACACGCCGTCGAGGATGTCCTGTGCCACTTTTTCGCATTCGCTGTAGCGGCCTTCGCCTATGTATACCTCGGCGTTTAGGTAGAGGCGCACCAGCAGAGCTGCGGCTCCGGCCTGTGTCCACTGGCCCTGAATGTTTGCTCCGGTACCCAGGCCGCTTTTCTTGGTCAGCAGGGTGGTGCAGTCCTTGAGTTCTTTTTCAATGAATTCGAATATCACCTTGGGCTCAACCTGGCTCTGGGTGTTGAGGCTGACATCGTTGAAGCTCACAGCCAGAGGTATGTTGCGGAAAGCATCAAGCAGACGCAGGTAGAACCAGGCACGAAGGGCACGGCACTGGGCGCTGAGGTTGTTGAACTCAGCCTCGGAGAAGCCAAAGCGCGAGTAGTCGAGTTTCTGCAGGTCTTCGATTACGTAGTTACACTGCATGATACCCTGGAAGCAGCCGTTCCATTCGGTCTGGGCGTCGCCGCCGTCCTCCACGTTCCACTGGTGGTAGTGCAGGCGTCGCCATTTGCCGCCGTCGTCCCACCAGCCGTCGCGGGTGGGGGTTATCAGCTGGTCGGCCGAGAGTTCGTTGAGCACATGGCGGCTCTGGATGCTCCAGAAAGCATGTTCGAATGGGCGGAACACAGCGCGTATCACGTCGTTCTTGGTGTTATAGTAGTTCTGGGTGCCGACCTGGTCGTACAGAGTTTCGTCGAGGTCAGTACAGCTGCCGAGAGTCATCATGCCGATGGCTGCAGCTGCCATATATTTTATAAATTTCATTGTTCACTCTTAGATTTAAGATTAGAAATCCAGTGTTACGCCTATTATCAGCTGGCGGGTAGAAGGATAGTACGAACGCGAGCCCTGAGCACCCGGGGTGAGTCCGTTGACCTGATAGGTCGATGGGTCAACACCGCTGAATTTGGTGATGGTGAACACATTCTTCATTGTACCATACACACGCAGGCGGTTAGCAAAGCGGCATTTTTCCAGAGGCAGTGTGTAGCCCAGGGTAATCATGTCGAGCTTGAAGTAGTCGCCGCGCTCAAGAAAGTAGTCGCTTACCACCGGATTCTCATCGGGGTTGATATCGAAGTTTTTGCCATAAGCCTTGCAGAGCACATTGCCCGAGAAATTGCGGGTGCCGTAGTAGAAGTCGTGGATGTTGAAGATATCGAAACCGAAGGCGCCGCGGAAGAACAGGGCCAGGTCGAAGTTGCGGTAGCGGAAGTTATGGCCGGTCGACATGGTGAACTTCGGCATGCCGTTGCCTACCACTTGGCGGTCGGCTTCGGTGGCCTGTGCGGCGCGGATTATGTCGCCGTCCTTGTCGTAAACGAGCCATTCGCCGTCGGTGGTGATGCCTGCGAATTTCCACATGAAGAAGTTGCCAAGTGACTGGCCCTTTTCGATGCGCTGCAGGGTATAGTACGGATAGGGGTCGCTTGTGTCGCATACATTGTAGAAGTCCTGACCTATGTACTGCGAGTTGCTGAAGTCAACGAACTTGTTGCTCATCCAGGTGCCGATAACATTAAAGTTATAGTCGAAGTCCTTGGTCTGCACTGCGTTGAAGCTCAGGTCGAACTCAAAGCCGGTGTTCTTCATGGTGCCCACGTTTACGAAGGTTTCGTCGAACAGGAAGGGCGGAACCGACACCTTGTAGTTGCCCAGCAAATCCTGCTGGCGGCGGTTGAAGTAATTGAGCGAGCCATAGAACCGGTTGTTGAACATAGTGAAGTCGATACCCACGTTCCAGTTCTTGCCTTTTTCCCATCGCAGGTCGGGGTTGACGTTCTTCGACGGGCCCCATACCTGGAAGTACTTGCCGTTGTAGAAGTAGTAGCCGAAGCCGGTCATAGTGTTGAGCGACAGGTAGCTGCCGAAGTCCTGGTTGCCTGTTTCGCCGTAGTCGCCTCGTATTTTCAGGTCGTTGATCCAGTCGATGTCGCGCATGAATTCTTCCTGCGATATACGCCAGCCGGCGCTTATGGCCGGGAAGTTGCCCCACTTGTGTTTTTCGCCGAATTTCGACGATCCTTCGTGGCGCAGCGAGGCGGTGAACAGATATTTGCCGTCGTAGTCGTAGCTTACGCGGCCGAAGAAGCTTATGAGTTTGGCATCGTTCTTGTAGCTGCTCATCAGCACTTCGCCCTCCTCCTTGGCCAGTTCGCCCGAGCCGAGGTTGTCGGAGCCGAGGCCGTCGTTGGGGAAGTCTTTGTTCCAGGCGCTGAAGCCGGAGTACTGCGAGTACTGGTATGAATAGCCCGCCATGGCTTTGATATTATGGTTGTTGAAGCTGCCGCTCCAGTTGGTGAGCCATTCGAGCACGTACTGACGCTCTTTGCTGTATGAGCGGCTGCCTTCGCCGTCGTAGCCGCCGTTGATTGCCAGGGTGGAGGTCGATGGACGGAACCAGGTATTGTTGTTGCTGTACTGGTGGTCGGCGAACATCACCTGGGTCGAGAGGGTCTGGTTTGAGTCGGGAGCGAACAGCGGCAACAGATTGAGTTTGATGGTGCCGTCCCAGTCGAGGAGTTTAGTGTCTGCCTGGTCTTTTTCCAGCTTCATCAGTTCCACGGGATTGCTGCTCACAACCTGGCCCTGAAAGTTATAGTACTGATTTGGATTCTCGGGGTTCATCAGCGGAGTGGTGGGGTTCGCCTCGATTGCATTGCAGAACACGCTCCAGTCGGCATTGTTGCGGTATATTATACGCGGTGCCACGTTGAGGTTTACAGTAAACAGGCCTCCCTTGGTGGTGTGCATCACCGATGCGCGGGCGCCGTATTCCTCGCGGTCGCTGCGCAGGTCGATGCCGTTGGCGTTGCGGTAGTCGGCGCTCACGCGGTAGTTGCTGCGCTCGTTGCCGCCGCTTACGGTCAAGGTATGCTGGGTGGTGAAGCCGGTGCGTGTTACGGCGTCGAGCCAGTCGACATTGCCTCCCAGGTCAACACCGCGGTCGCCCCAGCCCAGACGTACCTCGCGGTAGTCCTGTGCGTTCATCATGTTGAGTTCGCGCTGTGCGAAATCCCATGCCACGGTGCCTGAGTACGAGGTGTGGGTTGAACCGTCCTTACTGCCCTTCTTGGTGGTTACGAGAATTACGCCGTTGGAGCCACGTGTGCCGTATATGGCCGATGCGGCGCCATCTTTGAGCACGTCGAAGCTGGCAATATCATTGGGGTTGATGTTGGTGAGGTTGCCTCCGGGTACGCCGTCGATTACAATCAGCGGGCCGAGGCCAGCCGAGCGAGAGCTTACGCCGCGAATCTGAATGCTGGCCTGGTTGTTGGGGTCGCCCGCGCCGGTATTGGTTATCGACACGCCGGGCACCTTGCCCTGAATCATCATCGATGGGTCGAGGCTGCTGACGCTCAGGAAGTCTTTTTCGCCCACGTGCGAGATTGCCGAGGTAAGTTCGCGTTTGTCCATGGTACCGTAGCCGATTACAACAACTTCGCTGAGTATCTCGGAGTCCTCATTCATTTTCACATTGATTACGTTTCGGCCGCTTACGGCCACTTCCTCGGTTTTGTAACCTATGTAAGAG
>CAJTRC010000055.1 GCA_910578365.1 uncultured Muribaculaceae bacterium | reverse complement strand
TGCGCAAGTATGCATTGGAAATGCTTAAAAAGCAGAACGATAAACTCAGCCTTAAACGAAGACGCAAAAAATGTATGTGGAGCACTGAATATCTGTACAAAGTCTTTAAGGATAGTTAAATCTCATGCGTCAGCCCTGATTATATATGATTATGCTTGGAAGGTCGAATCTTTTTGAGTACCTTTGCAGTCTATTCCGGGAATACAGACTGCGGCTCCGATTTTATGGATATATTTAAGAAATACATCTCCCAACTTGCAATCCCGACTGTGCGACGAGTGATACTTCTATCAGTCTGTTTCGTAGTGTCTGTACTCGGCACCGCAAGCGCAAAACCCGCTGCCGAAGCCACAGCCGACTTCGACAGCCTGCTGCACCTGTCAAAAGGCATGTCGGTTGACCAGATAAGGCATAAGGGCCGGTCGGTGTTTCTTGAACAGAAAGACCCGCACACCGCCTTGCTGTGGTACCGAACGGCACTCAAACGCCCCACGGATAATTTCACCGCCGACGAGTGGGAAAGCCTGGCAAGAATATATTCCAACATCGGCCACATATATTATTATGAGTACGGCAACGCCCAACAGGCTCTTGTAAGCCTGATGAACAGCGCCGGCATCTGCGAGGCTCACGGCCGGGACAACGATGGCTTTGCGCTGACCGACATCTACTATACCTTCGCCGACATCTACACCAGCTACAACGACCTGTCGAAAGCATCGTATTATCTCAAGAAAGGTTTTGATGTTTCGCTCCGTAAAGACATCCGCAAGATAGGTTATTCGTTTGCCAATCTGGCCTGGATCTCAATTCTTAACGACTCCGTGCCATCAATAAGAAGAGAACGCGAACTCTTCCGCAGGGCTGAGGTTCCCGACACTTCTGTTCTCGTAAGATTCTGCCGACAGATTCTCGGTGCCATGGACCACATCGACAACAACGACTATGCGGCAGCATCAAGGCTCGCTGACATAGCCCTGACCGACCGGACATTCGCCACTCCCGACAACCCCGACATAACCATACTCCGCTATCATGCGATTGCGTTGCTGATTTCCTCGCATCTGCGTCTGAAAATCAACGACGTACCCGGCACAGCCAAGCGCTTGTCGGAAGCCGAAACGATAATAACGCCGAACGGTCTGTTCGACCTCTATGACTTCCTGTACAAGGAAAAAGCCGCCTACCTCCGACTTACAGGCAATACATCGCGGGCCCGGGATTGCGAGTTCCGCGCCATGAAAGTCCGCGACTCGCTCTACAACTCACATAAATACGGCCTGCTCAGAAACATTGAAGAAGAATGGAAAGTGTCGGAAATGGAAAACCGACTGAAACAGAACGAGGCTGAACGACAGATACTCATAATAAAGCAAAACAAACAGCAGACCATAATGCTTACCCTGGGAGTCAGCGCGGTAGCCATCTTGCTGATGTTGCTGTGGATATTCCGCAAAAACCGCATGCTGAGGGAAACAAACGCGAGCCTTTTTTATAAAAACATTGAGCTTGCCGACGCTCTGTCGTCGTCTTCGCCGGTTTTTGTCCGGACGGTTCAGGCGGCTCATAATAATTCGCCCGACTCAGACAGCGAAGACTGTCGGATGACTCCGACAAACGACACCGACGGCAGAACGGAACCGGGCAAAAAGAAAAAAGACTGTACCGACGAGGCCTACACCACATTCGAGCGTATCAGGCAGATTATGGCTGAAAACCGCGAAATCTACAATCCTGATTTCACCATCGAAACATTGTCGCACATATCCGGAATACATTCACGGCGCTTATCACAGGCCATTAATTCATTTACCGGAAAAAGTTTCAGTACCTTTGTGGGCGAATATCGCATAGCCGAAGCATGCCGCCAGCTCACTGCTCCAGGCATCAGACCTACGATAGCTGCAGTAGCCGAAAATGTAGGCTACAAATCAAGAACACACTTTTCGACCGTATTCAAGGCTGTGACCGGAATGACCACAACCGAGTTCATACGCCAGGCTAACCGCAGCCTCGAGAACCGGCTATAGGCCGGACCGCACATACACAATTGCCTGAATTTTGTTCTGAATACTGAATTTAAGACTTATTTTACGCCTATTTTCGCTCACTCTACAGAAACATACACTATATTTGCAAGCAAAATAACATACAGTCGAACAATCACACACAGACAATCACAATTATAAACCAATAAACATGAACAGATTTACAACCAGCCTTATCACAGCCACGCTGCTTGCCGGAGCAACTGCAGCATCCGGTCAAGAGTCATCCAGGCCAAGCATGGCATACGGAATACGTGTGTATTCCACTACTGCAAGTTCCGGGCGGCTCGTGTCATTCCCGGTCGACAATCCTTCGGAAGAAGAAGAACTGTTCGATTTGTCGAACTACAACATCACTGCGGCCACTTGCCACGACAATGTGTATTACATCATACATTCCGACGACGGCATTCTGGCTTCGAAGTTCCTCACCCTCGACATGAACACCATGACGATAAAGGAAGTGAAGACTTACGACTGGAAATTTGACCTCGCAGGCAATATCATTTATTCCGACATAACTTACGACCCCACATCCGGACAGATATATGCCGCCGGATACAACATGAACGATGCCGAAGTGGAGGGAGACGAGGCTAACGCTCCGTTCGGCATTTTCACAATCGACCCTGCTACCGGCGATGCCACTCTGGTTGGACAACAGGAGGAGCATATGCTTGTGTCGCTGATGGCTGATGCCGATGGCTCTCTGATAGGCATCGACGAAAACGGCATGCTGTGGGAGGTTTCGAAGTGGGGCGGCTACCTCAATTATGAACTGCTCGACATGGAGATAACTCCTCTCGGAGTGCAGTCTATGGCGCACGACTTCGGCAAGGGTGTATCATACTGGGCTTCGTATACTGCTGATAACAGCGGAAACGGCATTTCAAAACTCATAAAATTCCTGCGTACTCCCAACTGGACTTACGAAAAGGAAGCTGTCGGCGCAATAGGCACCGACAGCGAAATCATAGGCCTCTACATCGACTCGAATCCGCTGCCTAAAGGCGCGCCGGCCATTGTGGAGGATCTTGCCGTCACTGCCGGAGCTTCAGGTGTCCCGACAGCTGAACTTACTTGGAAAAACCCGTCAAAGACTGCCGGTGGCGACGATTTGGCCAAAGTCGATATTGTCATTTACCGCGACGACGTAACTGTAACCACCATAACAGGCCTCGATGCAGGAGCCACTGCATCATGGACCGACACCGATGTTCCTGCAGGCAACCACACTTACAGCGTTGCAGCGTCAAACGACGTAGCTGAAGGACGCCGTACTTTCGCCTCTGAAATCTGGATTGGCGAGGATGTGCCGGCTGCTCCGGCCGTAATGGCAGCGGCTAACGACGATGCCAATTCAGTAAGCGTGAGCTGGACAGCTCCGCAGAGCGGACTTCACGGCGGATGGATTGACGCCAGTCAGCTTGTCTACAGCGTACGCCGCGCCCCCGACGGTGCTATGCTGCTCGAAAACTCTACCGCAACCTCGCTTACCGACAACGACATCAGCGATATGCACGGTTACTACTACGAAGTGACCGCATCGACTTCTGCCGGCAAAGGTGGCACCGGAGCATCACAGCCTGTTGTGGCAGGCAATCCCCATCAGGTACCGTTTGACGCCAACCTCAACGACAAAGACCAGGTGAACCAGTGGAAAATCTTCAACCTCGACCAGGACGAATATTCATGGTATGTACACAACACCGGCTGGGCCGGAACATACGACAGCTTCTTCCGCTACTATCCGGAGAATATCCTTAATCCAGAAACCACTGTCAATGACTGGATTATTTCACCCTCGATAGCTCTTGAAGCCGGAAAGCTCTACGTGGTGAAATACGACCTGCGTCTGCTGGGCAGCCACTTCCCCGCCAATACCACACTGGCTATAGGCAAAAAACAGACACCAGAAAGCATGACCGTAAAACTTGCCGAAACCGACGGCGAAACCAACGACATAGAATGGGTGATGCACGCAGTGCCTTTCACCGTAGCTGAATCAGGCCCTTACTGCTTCGGATTTCAGGCCCGCAACGCTATGCCCTTGCAGTTCTATAAGTTCTCTGTCCAGGAAGTAGCTGAAACCGACATGTCGGCCAACGACTTAAACGGCAATACTATAGCCAATACAGGCACCGAATCAATCTATCTGGTCGATGTCACAAACAACGGATACAATACTGTCGAAAAATTTACCGTAGAGCTTGTGGATGAGGAAGGTTATGCCGTGGCTTCCTGCGAATATACCACCCCCATAAAGAGCCAGATGACCCAAACTGTCAACATCGGATGGACTCCGGCAAACGAAGGCGTAGTAACCGTCAGACCGCGTGTAGTGCTGGAAGGCGACAGCAACAACGACAATAACCTTGGCCGGGAATTCACTGTAACTGTATTCGGAAGCGGCAAAATGCTGCACATAAAGGACGGAACCTCAGGCACCGGATACGCGCCGTTCTACGGTACATACCCGCACAGTGCGGTTCAGACAATATATCCCGCCGAAAGAATGGGTGATTACACCAATGCCGACATCAAGGCTATTGTATACTACATCTACACGGCTATGGAACAGACCGTAAGTTCGGTCAATTTCGAGGTAGCGCTTGCCTGCGTTGACAAGAAAGACTTCTACGACAACGTAATGATTGAGGAAGAACTTCTTACTCCTGTGTATGAGGGACGTATCGAGATTAACCCGGCCAACAAGACTGTCGCCATTCTGTTCGACACGCCGTTCCATTATACCGGCGGCAACCTCTGTGTATTCACCCGCCACGACAGCGAAACCATGACTCCTGCATACTTCGAGGCTGAATTTTCGTTGAGCAATCCGCTTTTCCACACCTGTCTTTACCGTGGAGCCGACCGATTCGATTTCACTCAGGAGCCTAACGGCAGCTACCACACCCTGCCCAACGTGTCGTTCTTTATGTCGGAACGCACAGGTGTAGAGAACGCTGCTGCAGACAGCAGCATAGGCATCAGATATTCGAAAGACAGCGGCATCACCATCGATGGCGAATACGAAATCTGCCGCGTATATTCAGCAGCCGGCACACTTGTCGGCGAGTATCGTGGCCGCAACGTGATACCAGTACAGGGCTTTGGCGAGGGCATTCTTATCGTTGAAGTTGTATCCGGACAGGAATGTATGGTCAAGAAGATTGCCGTAACCCGATAATCGCACACTCTACATAACACCTATAATTAAACCAACAGAGGGGCGCCATTGATGGCGCCCCTCTATCATTATGAGAAGGCTGTGGCTACCGCAAGGCGGTGCATACAATATCTAAAACGAGAACCATATCAATAACCCGCCGACTGCTCGAGAACAAGAACTGCCTCCGGCCGTCAGGCTTTCACCGGCGTGCGGGCAGGCGCACTCGTCCGGCGCCCCCGCTTCGAGATTTGCAGTCGCGGACAAACTCTTTTTTTGCTTGTTTCCTTCCGTTGGCAGCCACAGAGTGGCGCCCTTGGATTTCGATTTCATATATAATGAATGCACCGTCAGCCGATATTCGGCCTGCCGACGCCGCAAACGGGCTACCGTCAGGCCTGCCACAGCCTATAAACTATTTGCCTAAATGCGATACTTCGTCATAAATTGACCGCAGCGATTCGGGTATTACAATCTTGTAGTCGCCTATGGCACGGGCTTGCTCGCTGCGGTATTTCGACAATTCGGCCCGAAGCACTTCGAGGCGTTCCGAGTAGGCCTTGGTGGCATTGGCGTATTCGGTCTTTGCGGACAGCAGAGATGACTTCACCGCCTTTTCACATTCAAATTTAATGCTGTTCAGCGACGCCTGTGTTTCGCGGTGCAGTTTCTGCAGGCTGAAGTAAAGGTCATCGACCGTTTCGGGCGCTACTGTAGGTGTATAGGTGTAGATAAGAGCGTCGCGTCCGTTGCCTTTCACTTCGTTCGGAGCCTGCAAGCGGTGCTCCAGGGCCTCGCGTGCATTCGCCAGACTGCCGCCGGGGTGTATGGCTTCGCCTATCACAGCGGCCAGGGTTTCGAGTTCGTAATAGCGGTTGCGCTCGGCCACCGACAACGATGCGTAATAATCGTCTTCGCTGAGCGACTTGCCCATTTGCGGAGGCTTAGGCAAGTCGATGCCTCGGTCGCGGCAGAAATCCTCGAGTGTATATGCCTCGACTTCGTCCAACAGACGCTCACGCGCCTTTATAGCCTCGCGCAGCCATGCTATGAGCGACTTGGCTTTGGCCACTGCGCGTAGTCGTCCTGTCACCGATTCGAGGTCGGCGGCTACAGCCCCTACTGTCAGGGGCTTTTCGCTGTCGCTGCCTATCAGAGCCACGGATGTAGAGTACAGCAGCAAGCCGCCAAGCCACGACTCTATGCCGCGCACCTTTTCTTTGGCCATATTGGCGATATGGTTGGCCGATGTCGAGGTCAGGCCCCGGCCATCAGTCGCAAAAAATATCATGTCCTTCTTCATAATCTGTAAATGTGTGTGTTATTTTTTATGCCGCAAAGTTCGGCATAGGCTGCGCAACCAATCTGCGCAATATTTATAAATAACAAAATTTACAGACTTTGTATCGGTTTCAGTCGCCGAATTCGCGATGAAGTTGCTCGAAACGCTCAAGAGTTTCGGGTCCGAGGCGCCCCATGGTGGCTCGGACCTGTTCAAGAGTCTTGCGCTGTTTGCCACGCGATTTGGAGAAGAATTTGTCGGCATAGCACACCAGTCGCTCGAGCAGCGACGCCGGCATGTAGTCGCCCGGCGGCAGTGGCAGTTCTCGGCGGGCAATGTCATCGGCGGTAAGTCCGGTGCCGGTGTGTGTGGTGGCCACGCGCACAATTTCGTCGGGAGCACCTTCGGCCCGCAGCAGTTCGGCGCCTAACAGTCCGTGGCGTATGTATGGTTCGGTACCACGACATTCAATGCCGGGAGCATCGGTTCGGAGTATGCCTATGTCGTGTAGCATGGCGGCGTCTTCCACCATTACAGGGTCGAGAGGCAGCTGCCTGCGCCGTACTATATCGAGGGCAAGGTCGGCCACTTGCCTGCTATGCGACACAAGGACCTCGCGGAGGCGAGATCCTTGTGGATAGTATTTGTCGATAATCTGTTGATATATCATTATTCAACAATTGTGTTCCAGCCGTAAGTGTCGGGTTCTACACCGTAGCGGATATCGTTGAGTTTGTTGTACAGAGCAGTGGTGACAGGTCCGGGCTTGCGGTCTTTGGCAATAATGTATTTTTTGCCGGTGTCGAGATCGTCGATTTCACCGATTGGCGAAGCCACTGCGGCGGTGCCTATGGCTGCAGCTTCGGTACATTCTTCGAGTTCGTCCACGGTAATATGGCGGCATTCCACTTCCAGCCCCATGTCTTTTGCCAGCGCCTGAAGGCTCATATTGGTGATGCTCTGGAGAATCGAGTCGCTCTTTGGGGTGATGTATTTGCCGTCTTTTACAGCGAAGAAGTTGGCCGGGCCGCACTCATCGAGATATTTCTTTTCCATGGGGTCGAGGAATAGAACAGCCGAGTAACCCTTGTCGTGGGCCATTTCACTTGCCTTGAGGGCAGCTGCATAGTTGCCGCCGCATTTGAAGCGGCCTGTGCCGCGCGGAGCCACACGGTCGAACTGACGGGTGATGCAGATATCGGTGCAACCGAAACCGGTCTTGAAGTACGGGCCTACGGGGGTAACCATAACCATAAACAGGTATTCGTCGGATGTCTTCACACCGATACGGGGAGTAAGGCCGATTTCGAGCGGACGGATATAGAGCGACGCACCGCTGCCGTAGGGGGGCACGAGGTATTCGTTGAGCTTTACGGCACGGATACACATCTCGCGGAAGAGGTCTTCGGGCACAGGCTCCATGAGCAAGCCTTCGGCCGATTCACGCAGACGACGGGCATTTTCTTCCAGACGGAAGATACGGATTTTGCCGTCGGCACCACGAAATGCCTTGAGGCCTTCAAAGATTTCCTGGCCATAATGCAGTGTTGTGGCCGCGATATGGATGTTTAAGGTTTCCTCCGACGAAACTTCGATTTCGCCCCATTTGCCGTTGCGGTAGTAGCAGCGGAGATTGTAGTCAGCCGGATAATAGCCAAAAGGCAGGTTGCTCCAGTCAATTTCGGTTTGCTTAGTCATGTCTTAGACAACTTTGGATATTAGTGTTAGTATGGCATGTCGGGCGGACCGCCCCTGCGCGGCCCCTGCGGCTTGCGGCTGCAAATATAATCAATTATTCGATAAGTACCACAACAAAGGCCATTTTTTTTATCAGCCGCACAAGATTTGACGCCAAAGGGACCTCTGACCAAAAAAATTTCTGTAACTTTGCATTACAATTATGACTCGTGCCTGGAAAATATTCCGCTTCATGGCGGTGACCCTGTTGCTTATTGCCGTGGGGCTGCCGGTGGGGCTGTACGTGGCATTGTCGACTCCTTGGGCCCAGCAGCAGTTGTGCCGCATTGCTTCGGAGGAGCTTTCGGGGCTGCTCAATACCGATGTGAATATCGACCGTGTGATGCTGCACCCGTTCAACCGCATTTCGGTGTACGGCCTGTCGGCTACCGACGACTATGGCAGACGGGCTCTGGGTATCAGCGAGGTGAGCGCCGGTTTCGAGCTGAGGCACTTCCTTACCAGCGGCAAAATTGTGGTGAACTATGCTCTGGTCGACGGCGCCGACATTGATCTATACAAGCTTACTCCCGACTCGCCTCTGA
Organism: uncultured Muribaculaceae bacterium; assembly: GCA_910578365.1. Classification (GTDB taxonomy): domain Bacteria; phylum Bacteroidota; class Bacteroidia; order Bacteroidales; family Muribaculaceae; genus CAG-873. The sequence goes on along the minus strand of CAJTRC010000055.1, from coordinate 7,421 downwards.
GCATCGCAGGGATACTCGACAAACTGCGGGGAAAGGACAAAAGCAAATCCCCTACCCGATTCGACCTGAAAATCAACACGGTTATTCTGCGCAACGCCCGACTGCGATACGATGTGCGCTCGCTGCCCAGACGCGACGGCTTCGACCCGGCTCATATAAGTCTGACCGCTCTGAACCTCAACGCATATATACCCAGGCTGAGCAACGAGCAGTACACGGTTGAAATCGACCGTCTGGACTTCCGCGAGGCCGGCGGCTTTGAACTCACCGGGTTCAAGACCCGCGCCGATGTGCGCAGCAACGGCATTGACTTGTCGGACCTGCGCATACAGCTGCCGCAGTCGCAAATCAGTTTTGCTCCGCTGCACATGGATTTCGACCGTTTCGAGCAGATACCGCAGGTGCTCGAAAGCACTCTTACCCGCATTGAAATCTGCCGGGGCAGCAATCTGTATCTGCCCGACCTGCGTGCGTTCAGCCCGGTTCTCGACCGTATGCCGCTGAACCTCGACATAAATTTGCTGGCCGAGGCTTCGCTTTCGGAGTTGCGTCTGGAACGCCTGCATTTATGCGACCGCCACGGCGTAGCCGACATAGAGCTGAGTGCCGACGCTACGAATCTGCGCGACAGCATTTCGCCCGACTTTGACCTCAGGAACCTTGAAATAAGCGGCAACGGCGGCGAAATAGCCAAAGTTCTCGCACCGCTGCTTCCGCGCAGCGGCAAAGTGCCCGACATTCTGCGCCGCCTGGGACACTTCAGCCTCAGCGCCAGGGCCACCGGCTCGCTCCACAACGCCAATGTCGACGCTTCTCTGACCTCAGGCACCGACGCCGTATACGCAAGGGCCGAATACCACAGCGACAGGCGGTTTGCCACCATTGACTTCAACGCCGATGTCGATGCCGAAAACGTGAATCTTGGACAGCTCCTCGGCAACAAAAAGCTGGGCATGCTCTCGGCCGGAGTATCGGCTAACGGCCGTATAGCCCGACGCAAGTTTACCGGACACGCCGAACTGCTGTGCGACCGCCTTGGCTTCAACGGCTACGAATACAGCGGCATAGAGGCCTATGTGGATGTCGACCGCGACAACGCGGTGGCGCTGCTGAATGTCGACGACCCTGCCGTGCGGCTCCGGCTCGGTGGCGACTGCAACTATGCAGCCGAGGATAAGCAGCTCACTGCCACTGTCGACATTGACAGTCTGGACCTGAACACTCTGCGGCTCACCGAACATTACCCCGGCTATTCGCTCGCGGCCAATATTTCGCTGGAGGCCTCAGGCAGCAGCATCGACAATCTGCAAGGCCAGCTGGGCGTGGACAACCTGCGGTTCGCCGGACCGGACAAACAGACCGGACTCGAACATCTGCTGCTGTCGCTTGAACGCGGACACGACTATGCCGAGATAAACCTCACTTCAGATATCCTCAACGGCCACGCCTTGGGCCGGATTACATTCAGCACTCTCGTGCCGCAGATTCGCGACATGGTGGCATGTGTATTCCCCGTACTTACCGAACCGCCGGCCTACAAGGAATCGTCGAACCGATTCTCGTACGACTTCACCCTGAGCAACACCGGCAGCCTCACCGACTTCTTCAACGTGCCGCTCAAAGTGATATACCCCGTGAACATAAACGGCACCATGGATTCGGATATAGGCTATGCCGACCTGAATCTCGATGCACCATACCTGCAGCAGGGCGATAAGATAATCGAAGGCACGGCCCTGGTGGCACAGCTCAACGGCGCCGACTCTCACTCGCTGGTATACGGCACCACAAAGATGCCCACGAAAAAAGGCCCTCTCGGGCTGGTGTTCACCCTCGACGGCAGCGACAACCGCGTGGACTCGCACTTCGACTGGATGATTGAGCGCAAAATACCAATCAACGGCAAAATCGACTTCTCGACCCTGCTCGAACGCAACGACGATAATCAGCTGTGCGTGGCCGTGGACTTTAACCGAAGCGACATTACATTCGGCAACGAAGTGTGGGAAATCAACCCTGCCAAGGTAAAATATGCCGCCGGAGCGGTTAGTGTCGACAATTTCAGGCTGAGTACCACACGTCAGACCATAGCTATCGAAGGTGTGGCAGGCAAGACCGAGGCCGACTCGCTGCGGGTGGCCCTCGACAACGTGGAGTTGCTGGAGATTTTCGAAACCCTCGAAATCGACAAGGCCCTTATCGGCGGACACGCTTCCGGAGTTATCACCGGCAACGCCCTGCTGTCGAAAACTCCTATCATACAGACCGACAGCCTATATGTCGAGAACATAAGCTATAACCGCTGCACACTGGGCAACGCCAAAGTGCAGGCTCGGTTCAACAACGAAAAGCAGTCGTTCTACCTCGATGCCGATGTGACGCAGCCCGACGGACGCCACAGCCACATATACGGCGACATTTTCCCCGCCACAGAGTCGCTTGACATCACTTTCGACGCCGACCGTGTGCGGGTTGGCTTCATGCAACCTTTTATGAGCGCTTTCGCCAGCAGCATCGACGGCTATGCCTCCGGCCACGCCCGGCTATTCGGCACTTTCAAGTATATCGACATGGAAGGCGATATTTTCGCCGACTCGCTGCAGGTGAAAATCGACTTTACCAATACTTGGTACAGCGCCAGCGACAGCATCCACCTGCGACCGGGCATAATCGACATAAAAAATGTTACCGTCCGCGACATCGAAGGCCATACTGCTACTCTCAACGGCACTGTCAAACATACTTTCTTCAAAGAACCGGTGTTCGACTTCGCCGTGACCAACGCCCGCGACCTTCTGAGCTACGACACCGACTCTCGCATCAGCCCCGACTGGTATGGCCGCATCTACGGCAACGGCTCGGCATTCATCAGCGGCCGGCCCGGAGTGGTCAACATCAAGGTAAGCATGACTACAACGCCGGGCTCACACTTTACCTTTGTTCTCTCCGACCAGCTTATAGCCGACGAGTACTCCTTTATAACTTTCCGTAAAAAGGACGGCCCGGATACAGAGCCACATCGCAACGACGATATTCCACGCGAGGTCCGTCTGGCACGCGAACTCGCACAGCAGCAGAGTCAGGACGAATCGTCGGCCTACAATATGGACATACAGGTCGACATCACTCCCGACGCAGCCATGACAATTGTGATGGACCCCGTGGGCGGCGACGAAATCAAGGCCAACGGAGCCGGCAACCTGCGCCTCACATACGGCTCTCTCAATAACGACCTGCGCATGTACGGCGTATATACACTCGAGGACGGCAGCTATAATTTTACCCTCCAGGACATAATCATCAAGGACTTCTCCATCAGACGTGGCAGTTCGATAGCCTTCCATGGCGACCCCTACAACGCCCAGCTCGATATCAATGCCGTGTATCAGGTAAACGCCAACCTGAGCGACCTCGACGAATCGTTCCTGCAGGACAAGGACCTCAACCGCACCAATGTGCCTGTACAGGCGCTGCTTATGGTAAAGGGCGACATGCGCCAGCCCGACATAAAGTTCGACCTGCTATTCCCCACCCTCAACGAGGACATTTACCGCAAGGTACACTCCATTGTCAGCACCGAGGACATGATGAACCGACAGATTATTTATCTACTGGCACTCAACCGCTTCTACACGCCGGACTATGTAGCGTCGACCACCAAGGGCAGTGAGGTGTTCGCCGTGGCCTCCAGCACCATATCGAGCCAACTCAGCTCCATGCTGGGCAAACTAAGCGACCACTGGAGCATAGCCCCCAACCTGCGAAGCGACCGTGGCGACTTCAGCGACGTGGAAGTCGACGTGGCCCTTTCGAGCCGACTGCTCAACAACCGCCTGCTGTTCAACGGCAACTTCGGATACCGCGACAAATCGTTGAACACAAACCAGTTTATTGGCGATTTCGACATCGAATACCTGCTCAACCGAAAAGGCACATGGCGACTGAAGGCTTACAACCGCTACAACGACCAGAACTATTATGTGCGCACCGCTGCCACCACTCAGGGGGTGGGCCTTATGTTCCGAAAAGACTTCGACGACTTCTTTAAATTCCTACGTAAGAGAAAAAGCGCCGAACCGGACTCCGTGATGAACACCGATTCCATTCCGACTGTTACTCATCACACAACTCCGTAGCCGCGCACGCGTCATACAAGCTACCCATCCGACTATCATAAAAAACACCCGAAACCAAATAAAACCCTAATGATACAGATTATAATACGAAACGAAAACGACAGATACAGCGTAGCCGAACTGGTACAGATGGCTGTGGAAGGCGGCTGCCGCTGGATACGCATCGACCTGCCTGACGCCGACGAAGCTTATATGCTCGAACTGGGCGAACAGATTGTACCTCTGTGCCGCGAGGCCGGTGTGATATTAACTATCGACAACCACCCCGATATTGCCCGCAAACTGGGCCTGCACGGCGTGCATGTGAGCGACAAGGCTCTCAACCCTGTGGCTTTGCGCGAGGAACTCGGCCCGGAAGCCGTTATCGGCGTGACTGTGGCCGATGTAGGCACTGCTCTGGCCATGGCCAAGGCCGATATTGACTATGTGCAGCTCAACGACGACTTCGATGCCGAACGCATTGCCGCGTTTATGGTCGACCTGCGACAGGTCAACCCCTCCTATCCGGTTGTGGCCGCAGGCGATGAATATGCCGCAGCCATCGACGCCCTGCTCGCCCTGGGAGTTTCGGGTGTTGCTGTCGGAGCACCGATGTACAAGGCCGACGACCCTGTGGCTGCCACAGAGAAATTAATGGCTCAGATTGGCTGACCTATGGCTGCACCGAAGGGTAATCTGACACTGAGGATTATTCTGCCGGTCCTTATAGGTCTGGCCGTGGTGGCATGGCTGTTTCACGACGACTTCAATGCCCGGGTATGGCAGAGCCTGACTTTCGACCGGCGTGCCATAGCCGCCCTGGTGGCAGCCGTAGTGTTCATGGCCGGACGCGACTTCGGTCTGTCGTGGCGTTTCCGCACCATCACCGACGGGCAGCTGTCGTGGCGCAGGGCTTTCCGGGTCGACATCATGTGCGCCTTTACCTCTGCCATAACGCCTTCGGCGGTAGGCGGCAGCGCTCTGGCTGTGTTTTACCTCAACCGCGAGGGCGTGAGCGTGGGGCGGGCCACCACTCTCACTCTCACCACCCTTCTGCTCGACGAGTTATTCTTTGTAGTCTTCTGCCCGCTTCTGTTTGTGCTGTTACCGTCGGACGCTCTGTTCGGCAGCGGCGGCAACGACCTGTTTCTCGACTCGGTGCAGATAGCTTTCTGGCTGGTATACAGCGGTATCGTGGCATATACCGTGCTACTGTTCTGCGGCATACTCTTGTGGCCGCACAAAGTCGAACTGCTGCTCAACCGACTATTCAGCCTGCGTCCACTGCGACGCTGGCGTACCTCCGTGGCCCGCACCGGCCACAACATAGTGGAAACCTCGGCATGGATACGCTCGTGTTCGGCCCGTTGGTGGCTCAACGTGTTCGGCGCCACCGTGGTGTCGTGGTTCTCGCGCTATCTGGTAGTGAACGCCCTGTTCTGGGGCTTTGTGCCTGCCGCGTCGGGGCTGCTCGTATTCGGGCGTCAGTTCGTGGTGTGGGTATTGCTTATGATTAGCCCTACTCCCGGCGGCAGCGGTGTAAGCGAGTGGCTTTTCACCACCTACTACGGCGACCTTATAGGCTCGGCCGGCGTGGCCCTGGTGCTGGCAATGTTCTGGCGTCTGCTCAGCTACTATGTGTATCTGATATCCGGAGTACTGATGCTGCCCTCGTATTTCAGAAAAAAGAAAAATAAAAACCATGAATAAAATCATCACACTTCTGCTGGCCGTTCTATGCATAGGCCTCAGTACTGCGGCTTCAGGTCGCAAATTGGTTTATATATTGCCCATTGAATCGGAAATCGACGCCTCGGCATGGCAACACACATCGCGCGCCTGCGACGAAGCCCGCGACCTGGGCGCCGACCTGCTGGTGGTGCGTCTGAACACATTCGGCGGCGCCCTCGACGATGCCGACCGCATACGCAAGTCGCTGGTGGCTATGCCCATGCCTACCATGGCCTATGTGGACCATAACGCGGCCTCGGCCGGTGCCATGATTGCCCTGGCCTGCGACACCGTGTATATGGCCCCGGGCTCGAGCATGGGTGCCGTGACAGTGGTAGGTGCCGACGGTGTGCCCCTGCCCGACAAATATCAGAGCTACAACCGCTCGATTCTGCGCGCCACAGCCGAACTGCACGGCAAGAATCCCGACGGCAGCTGGCGCCGCGACCCTGAGATTGCCGTGCGCATGGTAGGCCCCGACAGCGTGGTGACCTTCACCGCCGAGGAGGCCGTGGAAGCCGGTTATGCCGAGGGGGTCGAACCATCGCTTCAGGCAGCCATTGATGCCCTTGGATTCAAAAATGCGGAGATTCGTACATTCGAGCCCACCGTAACCGACGCGCTGATAGGCTTTCTGAGCAATGCCGCCGTACGCGCACTGCTGGTGATGCTGATACTCGGCGGCATATACATGGAGATGCACACAGCCGGACTCGGTTTTGCCGGAGCTGTATCATTTGTAGCAGCAGTGCTGTACTTCCTGCCCATGCTCATACTGGGCACCCTGCCGGGCTGGATTGTGATTCTGTTCATAGCCGGCGTGGTGCTGATTGCCCTCGAGATATTCATCATTCCGGGCTTCGGGGTATGCGGTGTCAGCGGCATAGCGTCAATATTCATTGCCTTGTGCGCCGCCCTGCTCGACACCGACAATATTGCCGGAGTGACCACATCGCAGATTCTGACATCGTGCATGGTAGTTGTTGTCGGACTGCTGATGGCCATCGGACTTGTATGGTATCTCACCTCGAGCCACGGGCCGCGCTGGGTACGCCGCAGCAGCGAACTTATGACGGAACTGAAAGTGTCCGACGGCTTTGTGGGCGTGGACATGAGTCTTGCTGAACTTGTTGGCAGCATGGCCGTGACAGCCACCATGATGCGTCCTGCCGGCAAGATAGTGGTGAACGGCAACATCTACGATGCCGTGGCCGCCAACGGCTACATCGACGAGGGCGAGTCGGTACGCGTGGTCCGCTTCCAGAATGCCCAGCTATATGTGGAGCCGCTGGAAATCAGGATTTAGCTAATATCGCCTCTGTTCGGCCCGTCCGAGGCGATAGACCGTAAGATTTTCGGGATTGTACAGTTCGGGGAAGTCCTTCTTCGGCAGGCGCATCACATGCTCCATGCCGTGGTCGAGTCCGAATATCTGGTAATAACGCGAGTTCGGGATAAGGAACACCATAAAAAAGTTGAATCGGCAGCTTAAAAAAGTTGCCGATTCTCTTGGTAATATTACTGATATTTAGTAATTTAGAGGTACTAAACAATAAATACTGTATCATGATTACC
>CAJTRC010000054.1 GCA_910578365.1 uncultured Muribaculaceae bacterium | reverse complement strand
TGCAAGGGCTTAAACACTTATTTTCAAGAAAAGTTCAGAAAAAATTTGGCGGTCGATAAAAAAATTGAATAATTGCAGGCCATGCGCGGCACAGCGCGTGGCCGAATGGCAGCAGAATCATCAGGCGGCCTGCTTTGCTGTTATAATTTTCGCTGCAGCGACTATGCAGTACGCGATTTTTTTAGTAACTTTGATGTCGGAATCGGCGGCGCTCCCCTACCCCTATCTTATTATATATGGAGCGTGACGTATGATTTCACTATATATTATGAGTCAATTCGTACACCTGCACGTACATACTGAATATTCGCTGCTCGACGGAGTGGCGTCGATATCGACGCTCGTTGACAAAGCGATGGCCGACGGCATGCCCGGCATGGCTATAACCGACCATGGCAACATGTTCGGCATAAAAGAGTATTTTAATTATGTAAATAAGAAGAACGGCAAAACCCTCGGAGCTATCAAAGACGCCAAGAAGGCTCTGGAGAAAGCTAAGGCCGACGGCGATTCCGAAGCTGCTGCAACAGCAGAAGCAGAGATAGCCAAACTACAGAAGAAAATATTCAAGCCCATTTTCGGCTGCGAGATGTATGTGGCACAGAAGTCGCTACACGAACATGTGGACAAGAAAGACACCGGACGACACCTGATTGTGCTGGCCAAGAACGAAACAGGCTACCACAACCTGGTAAAACTGGTGTCGAAAGCATGGACCGAGGGCTTTTATTCGCACGCACGAACTGACAAAAGCGAACTGGCCAAATATAACGAGGGACTGATAGTATGCTCTGCCTGCCTGGGCGGAGAGATTCCGCGTTTGCTGCAGGCAGGCCGGTTTGAGGAGGCCGACCGGCAGGTGGCGTGGTTCAAAGAAACCTTTGGCGACGATTATTATATAGAGCTACAGCGCCACAAAGCTACTGTGCCGCGCGCTAACCATAATGTATATGAACTGCAGAAACAGATAGAACCGAAACTGATAGAGCTGGCCCGCAAACACAACATCAAAATCGTAGCCTCGAACGATGTTCACTTTGCCAACGAAGAAGACTCGGAAGCGCACGACAGACTTATCTGCCTGTCGACCAACAAACTGCTGAACGACGAAGGTCGCATGCTTTATACCAAGCAGGAATGGCTTAAGAGCAGCGAGGAGATGAGCAATCTGTTCGCCGACCTGCCGGAGGCAATCAGCAACACAGTAGAACTGCTCGACAAGGTCGAAACCTACTGCATCGACCACCCGCCAATCATGCCCAACTTCGAGATTCCGGCCAGCTTCGGCACCGAAGCCGAATATCGCAGCCGAATCACCGAGAAAGAACTCTTTGACGAGTTCACACAGGACGAGAACGGCAATGTAGTGCTAAGCGAGGAAGATGCCAAGGCAAAAATAAAAAAACTGGGTGGCTACGAAAAGCTATACCGCATAAAATTCGAGGCCGACTACCTTAAAAAACTCGCCTACGAGGGCGCGGAAAAACGCTACGGCAACCCGCTGACCGACGAGCTGAAAGAGCGCATCAAATTTGAGCTGCATATAATGAAGACCATGGGTTTTCCGGGCTACTTCCTTATTGTGCAGGACTTTATACGGGTAGGCCGCGAGGAACTCGGCGTAAGCGTAGGACCTGGCCGTGGTTCAGCGGCAGGTTCGGTGGTAGCGTACTGCCTTGGCATAACACAGATTGACCCGATAAAATACGACCTGCTGTTCGAACGTTTTCTCAACCCCGACCGTATATCACTGCCTGATATCGATATAGACTTCGACGACGACGGCCGCGCCGAGGTGCTGAAATACGTCACCCGCAAATACGGCGAGGAGAAGGTGGCCCACATAATCACCTACGGCACCATGGCAGCCAAGTCGGCTATCAAGGATGTGGCCCGGGTGGTGAATCTGCCGCTGCCGGAAAGCAACCGTCTGACCAAACTCATACCGGCCCGCATGCCGGTAGTAAACGGTAAGGAACTGAAGCCGACACTGCAGAACTGCTACGACCATGTAAAGGAATTCGAGCCTGAGCTCAAAAGCAGCAATCCACTGATAGTCGACACCCTACGCTATGCCAAGCAACTTGAAGGCAACGTGCGCAACATAGGCGTACACGCCTGCGGTGTAATTATCTGCCGCGACGACATCACCGACTGGGTGCCAGTAAGTACCGCCACCGATAAAACGGAGGGCAAACTACTTGTAACCCAGTATGAAGGACGCGTAATCGAGGAAACCGGCCTGATTAAGATGGACTTTCTGGGCCTGAAAACTCTGTCGATACTCAAAGAGGCCGTGGCCAACATAAAGCAGACCAACGGCATAGATATAGACCTCGACACCATACCCATCGACGACCCCAAGACCTACGAACTGTACACCCAGGGCAAAACTATAGGCACCTTCCAGTTTGAGTCGGCCGGCATGCAGAAATACCTGCGCGAACTCAAGCCCTCGACATTCGAAGACCTCATAGCCATGAACGCCCTGTATCGCCCCGGGCCTATGGACTATATCCCCGATTTTATCAAGCGCAAACACGGCGAATCGCCAATAATATATGACATTCCCGAGATGGAAGTATACCTGAAAGACACCTATGGTGTAACGGTGTATCAGGAACAGGTGATGCTTCTGTCGCGCCTGCTGGCCAACTTTACCCGCGGCCAGAGCGACACACTGCGCAAAGCCATGGGCAAGAAGATGATTGATAAGATGAACGCCCTCAAGGCACTCTTTCTCGAAGGCGGGCAGAAGAACGGTCACGATCCCAAAGTGCTGGAAAAAATATGGGCCGACTGGGAAAAATTCGCCTCATACGCCTTTAACAAATCTCACGCCACCTGCTACAGCTGGGTAGCATTCCAGACAGCCTATCTCAAGGCCAACTATCCCAGCGAATACATGGCAGCCGTATTGAGCCGCAACCTTACCGACATCACCAAGCTAACCGGTTTCATGGCCGAGTGCAAAAGCATGGGCATAAACGTAAAAGGCCCCGATGTGAACGAGTCGTACAGCTCGTTTGGTGTAAACCGCAAGGGCGACATCCGCTTCGGCCTCTCGGCCATAAAGGGTGTAGGCGGCAATGTAGTCCGCGACATAGTGGCGGAGCGCGAGGCCAACGGCCCCTTCGCCGACATCTACGACTTTGTGGAGCGTGTGCCTACAGGGTCGGTCAACCGGCGTGTATTCGAGTCGCTGGCTATAGCCGGCGCTTTCGACTGCTTTGAGGGCATCAAACGCGAAGACCTTGTTGAACCCAACCAGCGCGGCGAGATAATGAGCGAGATACTGCTGCGCTACGGCAGCCAGTACCAGAGCATGAAGCAGGCCAATGAAGTATCGCTCTTCGGCGATTTCGACGATGAAATCAACACCGCCGGACGCCCCCAGATAGAGCCTGCGGTGCCATGGTCGAACATAGCGCGCCTGGACAAAGAGCGCGAACTGGTGGGCATGTACCTCTCGGCACATCCGCTCGACCCCTACTACATGGAGCTGAACTACGGCGTGAGCCATACGCTGAAAGCTCTGAACGAAGAAGCTCACAGCGACGGCCAGGAAGTAAGTTTCGGCGGCATAATAACCTCGTACAACGAACGCACCCTGCAAAGCGGCGCCCAGATGGGCATAATCAAACTCGAAGACTTCACCGCCACCCACGAAATAGTATTCTTCAACCGCCAGCTGCTGGAGCTGCGCAAATTCGGCCAGGAAGGTCTGGCCATACTTGTACGCGGCGTCTACCGCCTCAACGCCCGCGGCGAGCTGCGTTTCAACATAGGCACCATCGAACTGCTCGAAGAAGTCAAAGGCACCATGATAGGCGGCATAACCGTGACTCTGGCCCTGGATTCGCTCAAAGGCGAGGCCATGGAAATTATCAACGACAAAATAAAATCGGCAAAAAAGGGCGATTGTAAGCTAAATTTGCGTATCTTTGACCCCGAAATAAACCGTTCGGTAAATCTGGCTTCCGGAATGCGGATAGAACTCGACCGCAAACTCGTTGAAGCCCTCGACTCCATACCCGACATTTCATACCAAGTACAAACCGCATAAACAATTACTACAATGGCATTTACATTTACAGACTCCAACGTAGAAGAAATCATCGCCAGCGGCAAGCCGGTGATGATTGACTGCTGGGCCACCTGGTGCGGCCCCTGCAAGGCCCTGGCTCCGGTAATCGACGAACTCGCCGAAGAGTACGCCGACCGCGTGGTTATAGGCAAATATAACGTAGAAGAAGAAGGCGAGCTGAGCAACACATACCGCATCATGGCTCTCCCCACCATTCTCTTCTTCAAGAATGGCGAACGTGTAGACCGGCTCACCGGCTCGCAGACCAAAGAAACTCTCAAGGCTAAAATCGAATCGCTGCTCTAAGAGCGTAAAACTTAAATCAACGGCGCCCCGCGAACAATTCGCGGGGCGCCGTCGGTTTTCAGTAAGTGGGGGGGAAATCAGACGTTATGCAGATGATGCCCCATGCGCTCCTTTTTAGTGTGCATGTAGCGCTCGTTGTCCGGGTTGGGAGTAATCTCTATAGGCACATTCTCCACAACCTCCAGGCCGTAGCCTTCGAGGCCCACGCGTTTGGTGGGATTGTTTGTCATCAGACGCATTTTCTGAACGCCGAGCATGTTCAGAATCTGGGCACCAACGCCATAATCGCGCTCGTCGGCCCGGTGACCGAGATGGATGTTTGCGTCGACAGTGTCGAGCCCTTCCTCCTGCAACTTGTAGGCCTTGATTTTATCCATCAGACCAATGCCGCGTCCTTCCTGGCTCAGATATACCACTACACCGCGGCCCTGGCGCTCAATCATGCGCATAGCCTCGTGGAGCTGCTCGCCACAGTCGCAACGGCGCGAAGCGAAAATGTCGCCGGTTGCACACGACGAATGTACACGCACCAGCACCGGAGTGCCATCCGACACATCGCCTTTAATAAGGGCAATGTGCTCGAGGCCGTTTTCTTTCTGACGGAAAGGAATGAGTCTGAAATGTCCGTATGCTGTAGGCATATCCACCTCGACGCCTTTCTCAACCAGCTGTTCGTGTTCGAGCCTGTAGGCAATGAGGTCGCGGATTGACACCAGCTTGAGGCCCCACTCGTCGGCACGCCTGCGGAGTTCGGGCAGACGCGCCATCGAACCGTCATCGCTCATAATCTCCATAAGGGCGGCGGCAGGCTGCAGACCGGCCAGGCGGGCGAAGTCCACGGCAGCTTCAGTATGGCCGCTGCGTTTCAGCACACCCTGGTCCTGGGCAAAGAGCGGATTGATGTGTCCCGGACGGCCGAATGTAGCCGGAGTGGACATCGGGTCGGCGAGAGCGCGGATAGTGGCGCAGCGGTCGCTGATGCTCACGCCGGTGCTGCAACCTTCGAGTTTGTCGACGGTAACAGTAAACGGAGTTCCAAGCACCGAAGTATTGTCCTGTACCTGCGGAGCGAGTTCGAGCTGCGCACAACGCTCGAGGGTGATTGGGGCGCATAGAACGCCGCGGGCGTTTTTCAGCATGAAATTCACCTGCTCGGGAGTGATTTTTTCGGCGGCCACAATAAGGTCGCCTTCGTTTTCGCGGTCTTCGTCGTCGACCACTACTATCATCTTGCCATCGCGAAAGTCGTCTATGGCATCCTCAATCTTGTCGAGTTGGATTTTCTGGTTCATCGTTTGAATGGGTATTGATGATGAGAGAATTGTCGCTAATATTCAGGCATCGGGCCAGTCGGCCTGTCACATCGGCCATATCTGCGAGCCTGCGTCGTGTGGCGTTGAACGGATATAGGTTCAGGCAGTCTATTACCTGCGAATCGCGTGAATTCGACAGATAATCAATCATCTCGCTCATGGCCACCTGCACCGGCCTCAGGGGCGCTTTTACAAATAGGCGCCGCAGTATGTCGAGGCCTGCGTACTGTTTTTGTGCGGCAGCAATGGCCTGTGCGAGAGCATCGACAAGCTCCGAGGCCCTCTGCGGCAGTACATCGTCCATTATTACCTCTTTGACCTCAAGGCTGCGGCGATCCTGCTTGCCGGCGAGTTGGCGGAAGAAATTGCGATAGGCATCGAAATTGAACACAGCCGAGTCGCCCACAGCCTTGTATGTGAAGAACACGCCCAGAGGCAACAGCACCGCTGTACTGAGCCATATACCCTGCCATACTTCGACCTTGCCGTCGCGCGCCATCTTGTAGCCGGTATTATCGAATATATAGTATACTATGAACAATATCACCGATATCACCAGGGGTGTGCCGAGTCCGCCTTTCTTGATTATGGCGCCGAGGGGGGCACCAATAAAGAAGAAGATTATACAGGCAATCGACAGAGTAAACTTTTTCTGCATCTCGATGCCGTGGCGGCGAAGCGATTTCTCCTGGTCGGTGAGTATCACCTGCCTGAACTCATAGTCCTGTCGCAGCCTCTTGGCGGAAGCCATGGCCGTGGCCAGATATGACTTTGCCCGCGATGCGTCGGGTGCGTTGAATACCGAGTCGACATCAATAGGCTTGTCCATCGCTACCGGAGTGCGGCGCACTTCAATCAGCGAGTCGCCCACGGTCTGCAATCTCGTAGGAGATACGCCCACATAGGTGCGGGCAAGCAGGTCGCGGGCGAAATCGTCGCCGAGCGAATCCACCTTCTGCCCTATGGAGTCGATTGAGTGGCGCAGCTGTGAAATATTCTTGCCTACATACTGACTGCGCATGTTGCTTTCGTCCATGCGGTTGAAGTTGGCGTCGAATGTAAAGTACACCTGCTTGTCGGAGAAGTTCTCACGCCTGAAAGGCAGGTATCCCGAGGCCGGCAGCCCCATGGAGTTGTTGCGCAGGTTTTCGAACATCTCGCCGCTGAAGAAGTGCAGAAACAGCTTGGTCTTGTCCTCGGTAAAGCTGAGTTTTGCCGAATCGGCAAGAATAACCCTTGAATTGTCGAGTCCCTGGCTGACATCGTATATTGTTACATTGTACAGCATGCCGGTGGCCGGATTCTTGCGATTGACATAAAGATTTATGCCCGGAATCTGGTCATAGAACGAACGCTCCGGAATCTCGACCTCGGGCGATTTCTGACGCACCGAGAACAGAAGAGTCCACATTTTAGCCTGCGCCACCGGCAGCACATAATTCTGAAAGATGAATGCGCCTGCGGCCACGAATACCATAAGGATAATCAGCGGCTTCATAATACGGAAGAGCGATATTCCTGCAGCCTTCATGGCGGTAAGCTCGAATTTCTCGCCGAGATTACCGAATGTCATCAGCGATGCCAGCAACACTGCCAGGGGCAGTGCAGTAGGCACCATGGTGAGAGCCGCATAGAAAAAGAGCTCGCCTATCACGGCCATGCTCAGGCCCTTGCCCACCAGGTCATCGACATAGCGGAAAAGGAACTGCATCAGCACTATGAACAAGCAAATAAAAAACGTCATGGCAAACAGCGGCAGAAAGCGCTGCAGCATAAATGTGTATAGACGTTTGATAATTACCATTTTTAGCGTTATTGTTTTGGATTGCAAAAGTACGAAAAATTTGCGAGCCCTACAATACCCCGCCGGCAATTGACAGCCGTACAAATACAATGCAGGCGCGATGACAATGCACCACGCCCGCGCGTATGACAGCTCGGTTCAGTTACTTAACCAAAGCTATGATTAATTCTTTTGCATCCTCGGGGTCGACATCGATGGTTACTTTGTTTTCGCGTGCAAGCCAGCCCAGAGCTGCTATTACTTCTTTATCTTTCAGTTTGGTAATTTTTTTGAGTTGTTTCAGACCGAGAGCCTCGGCTTCGTTGAGTGCGTTCCAGACGGTGCCAGCGTTTACGCCGATAGTTTCTACATTCATTGCTTTTTGTTATAAAAAATATTAGACAATATTAGGAGTGAATCAAATTATTTGCTGTTAATTTGCTTGCAAAGTTAGCAATTTCATTACAAATATCACTATAAATAAATAACATATTTTTAGATGTTTTGTTTGGATATGAAGTAATAATTTGACTCAGTGGATATTATGCAAAACGAATTTTTGGGCATATTTTGCTTGCCGAATCACAAAAAAGCAGTAATTTTACATCTGAATTTAAAATGATTATCAAATACACTACATAAGAATGACAGGACGAGTAGTACGCAATACCGGTTCGCATTACATGGTCGAATCACTGACTGACGGAAACGAGATACCATGCAAAATAAAAG
Source organism: uncultured Muribaculaceae bacterium (assembly GCA_910578365.1). GTDB lineage: Bacteria > Bacteroidota > Bacteroidia > Bacteroidales > Muribaculaceae > CAG-873. The sequence continues at coordinate 8,083 of CAJTRC010000054.1, read as the reverse complement.
GCAACTTCAGAATCAAGGGCATACGCACCACCAACCCGGTGGCTGTCGGCGATATTGTGGAAGTTGCCGAACCGGGCCCCGACGGCACTGCTTTCATTACAAGCATACACAGCAGGCGAAACTATATTATTCGCAAGGCCTCGAATCTGTCGAAAGAAGCCCATATCATAGCCGCCAACATCGACTGCGCCATGCTGGTGGTCACTCTCGCCCATCCCACCACATCCACAACCTTCATCGACCGTTTTCTGGCTACATCGAAAGCATACGACATCGATGCGGTGCTGTGTGTGAACAAAACCGACCTGCTCACCGAACCCGAGGACAGCGAATACCTCAATGCTTTCTGCTATCTATATCGTTCGATAGGCTACAAGGTACTGGAGATTTCGGCCAAAACCGGCGAAGGCCTTGAGAAACTCCGCAAGTGCCTCCAAGGCAAGACCACCCTTCTCTCGGGCAATTCCGGTGTGGGCAAAAGCACCCTTGTCAACGACCTTATTCCGGGCCTTGAGCTACGCACCGCCGAAATATCGACCGTACACGACACCGGCATGCACACCACCACATTCTCCGAACTGTTTCACCTGCCCGGAGGCGGCTCGATAATCGACACCCCGGGAGTACGCGGCTTCGGTACCGTGGACTTCGACCGCAACGAAGTGGCTCACTTCTTTCCGGAAATCTTCGAGATTGGCCATGACTGCCGTTTTGGCAACTGCACACATACCCATGAACCCGGCTGTGCAGTCCTGGCGGCCCTCGACGAGGCCCGCATTGCCCAATCGCGCTATAATTCATATCTGAGCATCCTCGAAGACGCCGACGAAGGCAAATACCGCAAGGGGTATTAGTGTTCGTTTAAACAGCCTCCAAGTACAATCCACGGCCTCCCCACTGCGTAAAAACGCATGCGGGAGGCCGCTTTTTTTTGCTTGCCTCAGGCATCACAATCTCTTACAAAGAGATTGTGATGTAGTATGTAAGTGTCACTTAATTAGATTAATAGCACTTTGTTGCACAGACTGGTCGGGTGTTTATGCGCTTTGCGATAATAATCAATAGTATTTTTAGTATGCTATTATTTTGCAGATTCGCAATAATTTACTATCTTTACATTATAATTTTGTATCTCTTTGTAAGAGATGCTAAAAACAAGCTGATGGCAAAGCACGGCAAACGTCGCGCTCAAGTGCTGTATACAAGCATCTTACGCCATTCGCAAATTGTTGAACAAGCCAAGTACGGCATGGTATGAAAAGTCACAACACACCGAAGAGGCCCAGTAAAAGCAAAGGTCAGCGCAAACTCACACGCGAAAAGTACGGCGAGGCCATAAATGCCTGTGACAGCAGCGAATTTATCGACTGCAATGTGTCGTAGATAGCACGTATGTACGGTCTGGACGGTACGGCGCTGGCCAATCAACTGAGAGCGCATTTTCCGGATGTGATTCCCAGGCGCGAGGCCGAGCGGCGCCGTATGGGCATTGCCGACAACATACACCGCGGCGTGCGCCCACACGCCGAGGAGGCATACGCCGAGGCCGTGGAGCTGTTGAGCCGGTCGGATATTTCGGTAAAGGAAGCTGCCGATCGTTGCGGTGTATCGTCGTCCGGTCTGCGCCAGCATCTGCGGTATTACCATAAAAAGCTGGTGAAGAACCGCAGCCACAGGTATGAAGAGGGCATGATGTATCCTCGCGCAGGTACAGTGTCGGGCAACGGCAGCATACGCCGTGTGTCGGAAGAGAAGATTATGAAATACGCCGAGGCTGTGGAGATGTACCGCACCACATCGCTGCCGGTTACCGAAATTTGCCAAAGGCTGGATTTATCGGTATCGTCGTTTCGCAACCATCTGCGCCTGTGGCACCGGGCACTAATGTTCGAACGGCGGGGCGCGGTAATGGCGGCCGACTCGCCCTCCGACCGCGAGGCTTTTGAAACCAAGCGCTATTGTCCGGCTACGGCCATAAAGTACGCAGCTGCAATCGATGAGCTACGCATCGGCAACAGGTCGCTGACCGATATAGCGGCTTCGCTGGGCCTTAAACCCGACGGATTCCGACGCTACCTTAAGGAACACGCGCCCGAACTTTGGGAGCGTGAAGGCATGATGCTGAATGAGTCGGGCAAAAAGGTAAAACGCCGTACATTCGACAAATATGCCCATGCCATAGAACTATACCGCAACTCTGCCGAACCTCTGAAGTCAATTGCGAACCGACTGGGGCTGCAGTACAACAGTCTGAGCTCGTATGTGCGACGCAACTGCCGTGAGGCTGTTGAAGCCCACAATCAGCTATGTATCACAAAGGCAAAGCGCGAGCCGGGAGGCGAAAGCGGCAACACGCCGCCGGCAAAACGGTGATTCTCCACCACCGCAGTGTCGGCCGGGGCCGCTCCGGGTCGCACGTAGAATGTGGCTTCAAGGCCCGGAGCCACAAATCGGTCGCTGAGTACACGGGCCACTCGGCCCATAGTCATTCTGAAGTTTATCTCCACTGTGGCATCGAGCAGATAGCCTCGCGGAGTGTCGGCCACAAGCATGTCGACACCTATCGGGCCTCGGTACACATCGCCGCACACCTGCCTTAGCGCAGCTTCAAGAGCCACAGACACCCGGTTGAGCTGTGCCACGGGTATATATCGGGCCAGACGATGTTCTATCTCGGCATCGGGCAGCAGCTGATTGCCGCTGTACTGTCCGGAAGCGGTTGTTGAGAACAGCGAGTAGCCTCTGAAGAAGCAGCCACTGTCTTCGCAATCAAAGAGCATGGCGAAATCCAACACTCGGTCGTAAGCCTGCTCCAGCATAAAACTGCCCTGACTGTGAATCATGCCGGATGCCTGGCGTATGAAATGGGCGGCACTGCATTTGCGCGAGTCAAGCAGTCCGCGTCCGCTGCTCGACCACGGTAGTTTGGCCATAAAGCCTCGGCCCGACTCCAGCAACGCAGGCAGGGCCTCCACAGCCATACATTCCACTGCCGCCGGAGCGATTGCAAAGGGCAACTGAGCCGCCACAAGCCCGTGTACTACCGCCGCAGTACGGCGGTGCGACAGGCTGCGTATCTGTTCCAGACGCTCCGAACCCGGCAAAGCTTGGGCAGGTACTCCCTGCTGCCGGAGCAATGAGGCCGAAGCCTCCGACCATCCCCATGGTGCCGGCTGCATGCCGCTGTGGTATGTATGGTCAAAAACATCGGTACGGAGGTCGAAACGCTCCGCCATGCTGTCGAACCTGGCAGCGCTGACACCTGTAGTGCACACTTTGTCGCCGGGGTCGCCATACCACAGGGGCAGCACCGCGCCGGCGCGTCGCAGGTCCATTACCTTGGGCGGCGGTGTATAGCCGGCCTTGCCGGAGGCAAGCGCCAGGTCGTTTTCGGGATAGAACAAGTGGAGTTTCATGTCGCAAATTTAGCAATTATTTTTGGAAACAAATCAGGGCATCTTCTCACGAAGGTGCCCTGATCGCGTTTTAATGACTTAAAACAATTACATAACTAACATAAAACACATTTTTTTAAGACCACCTTCAATGAAGACGGCCATTGTTGTCTGAATACTAACAATCTATACTAACCCTAAAATTGAAATTGAATCTTATGCGTCATTTCATTTTTACTATGCAAAGTTACGACATTTTTTCCACATTGCGAACAAGCGTCAGGCCATATTTAGACACGTACAAGGATCTGCAAGAGCTACATTGTTGATTTTTAACCAATTACATCTTAGTGAAAAAATCTAAAATATAACTATTTTTTTGATGTAAAACTATGTTATTGAACATAAATACACCTTCCTGACCTATTTTTGCTACTTTTGTGAAATAAATTTTTCCTATAGCGACGACAGATTCATGACATCGCGCTCGAAGTTCTCGCGGTCGACTGCTTTGTTTTTAACCCTGTTGCGGTACGAGTAAATTGTATTGAGCGAGTAATTTAGCACCTGGGCTATGCGCGGGCTATCCTGTATGCCTAAACGCACGAATGCAAGTATGCGCAGTTCGGTATTCAGCTGCTCGCCGTCCTTGAGCACTATCTGCGAGTCGGGGCGCAACAGCGAGTTGACCTGCCGTACAAAGTCGGGGTATATATGCAGGAAGGCGTTGTCGAACACATCGTAAAATTCCTTGCTCTGCTCCTCCACAAACTTGCCGGAGTTTGTAAGCCTGTACAGGTCGTCGACCTTACCGACAGCGAGCTTGCGGCTCACTATTTTACTGAAGCTGTTCAGTTTATCCATATAGATGGAGCATAGCGACATAAACTGACTTATGTATACCTCTTTGATTTTGTTGGCCGAGCGCAGGTTTTGCTGCAGCAGGGCCATGTTGTTCATTTCGCGACGCAGCAGTATCAGCAGTGTGGCCATGCCTGCCAACAACAGCACCATAATGGCTATGACCACATAAATCATTCGTTGCCACGAGGCAATCTGGCCGCTGTGTGCCTGCTCGATTATGGGCATGGAGCGTGCGGTTTCGACCATACGCATCGATGCCCCGCACTCCACTGCATTCTCCAGAGCCATCGACAGATAGCTGTAGGCGCGGTCCACGTCGCCGCGCTCGAACATCATGCTGCCGAGTTCCTGCAGCGATTTCACTTCGAGTGTACCGCCGGTAAGGTCTGCCAGGGCCGATACCGCCAGATAGTATGTACGCTCGTCGTCGTTGCCTTCGTGCCGTGCTATTGTGGCCAGATGGTGGGCCAGTCGGGCTTTGTAGGCTGCGGTGGAGTCGCTGCCGTCCATCAGTTCGAGGCAGTAGGCCTTTGCCTTGTCGTACTCGCCGGTGAGCATGTAGTATTCGCCTGTGGAGAAGCGCCGGGCCACACTGCCCTCGGGCAGTTTGTCGAGGAGCCGCAGCTGCATCTGCAGTAGTTGCCGCCCTATGCTGTCGTTGAATCCGCGGTACGAAGGAAAGAGCCCGTACACGAACGAATACATCTGGCGGCCGGCGTCGTAATAGTCGGCCTTGTACTCGGGCGGAATGGACACGCTGTCGAATGTGGCGAAGTCGTCCATGGCCGATTCGTAGAAACCGGCCAGCGGCTTCAGTGCGGTGGCGCGGAGTCTGAACGGCAATGCGCTGTCGCCGTCGGCTATACGGACTCCCAGCCAGGCATAGTACATGGCCGAGTCGTTGTTGAACGATGAATATCGGTCGATAATCTCATGGAGAGTCTTTACCCGCGTGGCGGGATTGGCATAAAATTCGCGTTGCAGCTCGCAGATGCTGTTCTGGCGGCGGGCAATGAACTCGTTGCGCCTTGGCAGCGAGTCGTCGAGCCGCGAAAGTATGTCCTCTACCTCGGCTCCGGTTATGCCTATGGCTGCGGTAGCGGTGCAGGCGGCGCAGGCAAAGAGTATTGTCGGTAGTAGTCGCAAGGCTTTCATTCGAACATATTGTCGAGTTGCTGATTGGTTATAGTGCGTATTACAGTGAGGCCGTCGGGTGTAAAGTCGGGAGTCGGCAGAGCCAGCAGTTCGTAGAGCAGCGACTCGGTTTCGGCTTGGCTCCACACGGTATCGGCTTTGACTGCGGCAGCGCGGGCCATGGATATGGCTACAGGCATCAGCAACGACTCGCGGGCTTCGCCGCTGAGGTCGAGTTGCTCCACAAGGCGCATAAGCAGCTCGCCGGCATCGGTACCGGCTGCCATCGACGGCACGGCGGTGATATTCCAGGTGTTGTCGCCTAGATAAGCCATGTCAAAGCCGAGTCCGCACAGTTCCTGACTGAATGTCTGCAGGGCCACGCTGCCGGTGGGCGAAAGTTCCACCGCCTCGGGAAAGAGCAGCTGTTGCGACTGCACGTCGCCCTCGGCTAACTGACGGCTGAATCTTTCATACAGCACCCTCACATGGGCCCGATGGCGGTCGACAAGCATAAGCCCCGATTTGGTAGGAGTGACTATCACGCGGTTGTGAAGTGTAAACATGGGTGTGGCCGTGGCCGGTGTGTCGAATCCCAGGCCCAGGTCGACCTCGGGCGGAGGCGGAGGCACATCGTCCATACAGCTGTTGAGGCGGCTGCACACAGATGCCACACTTTCGGGGTTTCCGCCCAGACGGCTGGCCACAAGGCGGCTGCCTCCGGCTTCCGGACCGCTTTCGCCGGCGCGGCTGCAGAAGCCCTCGTAAAGTTTCTGCCAGTCGTGGTCGACCGGCGGTGTATATGGGCGCGATACTTCAAATGGATTATACGACGTATCCACGTCGGCGCCGGGCTGCAGGCCGTTGCTGTCAGGGTCGAAAAAGGGTATGTCGGGCGCGTCGTCGCTGTCGAAGTCTATGGCTCCGCTGGCATTGGCCTTGCCCAACGCCTCCTTTATGGCTGCACAGAGTATCTGCCAGATTGCCTGCTCGTCCTCGAACTTTATCTCGTGCTTCTGCGGGTGTATGTTCACGTCGATGCGCTCGGGCTCCACTTCCAGGTTTATAAAGTAGCAGGGCTGTGTGTCGGAACTGCTCAGCTCCGAGTAGCAGTTGAGTACGGCCTTGTGGAAGTAAGGGTGACGCATGTTGCGGCCATTGACAAAGAAGTACTGATGCGCGCCGCGTTTGCGGGCATACTGCGGCAAAGTCACAAAGCCGCTTATGCGTACTATCGAACTCTCGGTTTCCACCGGAATCAGCTGATGGTCGAGGCTTTTGCCGAACAGGGCCGTGATACGCTGCTTCAGCGACGAACGGTGCAGCTGATGCAGGGTCACATCGTTGTGTATCAGCGTGAAATCCACTCCGGTGTTCACCAGGGCCAGACGCTCGAACTCATGGACTATGTGGCTGAACTCCACGGAATCTTTTTTCAGAAATTTGCGCCTGGCAGGCAGATAGGCGAATATATTCTTCACCATCAGATTGGTGCCCGGGGCGCAAGCTGCCGCTTCCTGGCTCTCAACCTTGGAGTCGGCTATAATCAGACGTGTGCCCACGCTGTCGCCCGGGCGCATGCTACGCATGTCGATTTGCGCCACTGCAGCGATAGATGCCAAAGCTTCTCCGCGGAAGCCCATGGTTCGCAGTGAGTTGAGGTCGTCGGCGGCCGCTATCTTGCTGGTGGCATGGCGCTCGAAGGCCATACGGGCATCGGTGGGCGACATACCCTTGCCGTTGTCGACCACCTGTACCAGTGTGCGGCCTGCGTCGCGTATGATTATTTCAACCGACGTTGCGCCGGCGTCTATGCTATTCTCCACCAACTCCTTGACCACCGATGCCGGCCGCTGTATCACCTCGCCGGCGGCAATCTGGTTGGCCACTGAGTCAGGCAGCAGCTTTATTATGTCGGTCTGCGTCATTCCTTAACCTCGTAACTTATGGTTTCGAGATAGAAATAGGAAATATAGTCCTTGCCTTCGTCCTTGAGGCGTTTGTCTATTTCGCTACGCATTTTAGCCAGGCGCTGAGCGGCGGTCGACAGCGAATCGAGTCCTTTGGCCTTTGCATCGGCGTCGCAATGGCCGGTTGCCGGAGCCTTGGTGTTGTCGTTGCTGCCCAGTGCAGCCTCACGCTCCTGAGCGAGCATGTATTCGCGCTCGAGCGAGTCAATTTCGGCACGGCCCACACGGTCTTCGCGCAGTATGCCTCGTGCGAGCATGCGCTGTCCGGCACAGTCGGGCGAGAAAGCGCCGTTGATTTCATGAGTAGCCTGGCAGCGAAGTGTCATACCGACACTGTCGCCCTGCAGAAAGGCCTTGGTACCGCCATGGGCGCAGAGGTGCGAGCACTCGCCCTCCACCTGTATGGTATCGCCTACAAAAGCCAGAGGGTCGGCCATCAGATTGTCGACACTCAGCAGGGTATCGGCCACATTGACCGACATCGAACCGCCGTTTCCGTTACATGAGCCAAGGACAGATGCCGACATCAGCAACGCTGCCGCTATATGTAAAATCTTCATTTTATTTAGGTGTTTAAAATCAATGCTTCGGTAAAAATTACCGAAGTAGTTGAAAGTTAAGTTAATATATCGAATTATCAAATACAAATGAATCGCCAAAGCGTTCATTATAAAAATCTTAGCGTATGAACGTATTGGCGATTCTCAAAGACTTCACCTT
>CAJTRC010000053.1 GCA_910578365.1 uncultured Muribaculaceae bacterium | reverse complement strand
TTCGGTAATCATGATACAGTATTTATTGTTTAGTACCTCTAAATTACTAAATATCAGTAATATTACCAAGAGAATCGGCAACTTTTTTAAGCTGCCGATTCAACTTTTTTATGGTGTTCCTTATCCCGAACTCGCGTTAACAATAAATTTATGGTCAAAAATTATAAAAAACCAAAAAAAAATGGTACTTTTACAACCCCTTTGCTTTTTTGAGTGCCATTGTGGCGTCAAAGGCCGGATAAATAAATATAATTCAATTAAATATCAATAATTTACCACTTCTATGAGACTAAAACTGTTTCTGCTATTGCTTTTGTCGGCAGCTATGTCGATAACAGCGCAGACCTCTACCGTTACCGGTATGGTGGTCAACAGCAACTCGGGAAGCCCTGTCAACGGAGCCACAGTGAGCATTCTTGACAAGGCTGCCGACAGCGGTCTTGGCGGCGATTTTCGCTTGAGCGGCATTGTTCCCGGCACCAAGTATGTGACCGTAACCTGTGAAGGCTATGCCGCTGCCGGATTCGATGTCAATATCCTGCCCGGCGAGAACTCGCTCGGCACAATCCGCCTTCAGCCCGTGGACTTCGCCGATGATTTCTATTCCGATCAGGAAGACCTGTTCTTCGATGATGCAGTGCTTGAGGACGAAGAAGGTACCTCGCAGGGGGTATCGGCCCTTAACGGAGCCGGCGACGATGTGTTCTACAAAAACGCATCATACAATTTCAGCCCCATGTACTATCGTTTCCGCGGCCTCGACAACGCCTATCAGACCGTATACATCAACGGCGTGGCCATGAACGACCTCGTGCGCGGACGATTCAACTTCTCGTCGCTGCTGGGCATGACCTCGCGTGCTTTCCGCAACAAAACCACCTCGGTAGGTCTTGATGCCGCCGCATACGGCTTCGGCGACCTTGGCGGTTCGGTTAACTATAACACCATAACCGATACCTACGCCCCCGGCTTCAACGGTTCGGTGGCCTATACCAACTCCAACTACATGCTCCGCGGCATGGTTACCTATGCCACCGGCCTTAACAAGCACGGATGGGCTCTGACCATGAGCGCCATAGGACGCTACGCCAATGAAGGCGTGATGGAGGGTACATTCTACAACTCGGGCGGTCTGTTCCTGTCGCTCGAAAAGGTTCTCAACCCCAACCACTCGCTGACTCTCACTGCCTTCGGCGGCCCCACTCAGCGTGCCACCGGCGGCGCAACCCTTCAGGAAGCATACGACCTGGCAGGCTCAAACCTCTACAACCCCTTCTGGGGATATCAGGACGGCAAGAAGCGTTCGAGCCGAATCACCGAAACATACGACCCCACCGTGATGCTCAACTGGCTGTTCAAGAAAGACCGTGTACAGGTCAATACCGCCGTGGCTGCCCGCTGGGTACACTACAACCGTTCGGCCCTGCAGTACTATAAGGCCAATGACCCCAATCCTACATACTACCGCTACCTGCCTTCGTATTACGCCGACGACCAGGAACTGTTCGACCTCTATACCGAACGTTGGCTCAACGACGTGAATACCCGTCAGATCGACTGGGACGAACTCTACCGAGTTAATGAACTCAACAATGTACAGAACCAGACACTGTCGGAAGCCGACAAAAAAGGCTCGTCGTACATACTTGAGAACCGCACCAACAACCAGTTTAACTTCATGCTCAACTCTTACCTCAACTACCGCATGAACGACTTTATGTCGCTTCAGGGAGGTGTGTCGCTCAACTACACCAAGAGCATGAACTACAAGACAGTGCGCGACCTCCTGGGCGGCGAGTTCTGGCTTGATATCGACCCATTCTCGGACCGTGACATCACCCTCGCTCCGAACAACCTGCAGAACGACCTCGACAATCCCAACCGCCGTGTTGTCAAAGGCGACAAGTTCGGCTACAACTATAACATCTACGCTCTGCGTGCCGAAGCATGGCTGCAGAACCTCATAGTGCTGCCTCACTGGAACTTCAACTATGGCCTTAAGGTCAGCTACACCCAGTTCCAGCGCGAAGGCCGCATGCGCAATGGCCGTGCCCCGAATAACTCGCTGGGCTACGGCGATATGCTCACTTTCGACAACGCAGCCGTAAAATTAGGCGCCACCTGGAAGGTAAACGGACGCAACTACCTCAGCGCCCATGCCGAATATGGCACACGCGCCCCGCTGCCCGACGACGTGTACGTGTTGCCGCGTGTGAAGAACACAACAGTCGATAATCCCCAGAGCGAGCGCGACCTCGCCTTCGACCTGGGCTACATGTGGAACTACCGCAACTTCCGCGGTTCTGTTACCGGCTACTATACCGCCGTGAACAACGCTACAGAGCGCTTCGGCTTCTACGACGAAAGCATAAACACCTATACCAACAACACTCTGGCCGGTGTAAAACGAGTGTACAAAGGCATAGAAGTAGGTATGGAATTCAAGGCAAGCCCCACAGTGACACTGTCGGCTATCGGCTCGTTTGCCCGCGCACAATACAAGAACAATCCCCAGGCCACCCGTACGGTAGAAAACGGTCTGTATCCCGACTCCACCTACACCGTGTATCTTAAGAACTACTTCCTGGGCTCGACCCCCAATACCAACATGAACATAGGTATCGACTGGGCCGCTCCCTACCAGTGGTTCTTCGGCATCAACGGCACATGGCAGGGCAACTCCTATGTGAACCTCGCTCCGGTTTACCACCGCGCACAGCCCGACCTGTGGCAGCAGTACGGCACTGAGCAGGAGCTTCTGCAAAAAATCGAGGAACTCGCCCAGCAGGACAAGCTCAAAGATGCTTTCACTATAAACGTGTCGATAGGCAAGCTCATCTACATCAACCGCAAGGTGTCGCTGAACTTCAACCTCAACATCAACAATATTCTCAACAACAAGAACATCGTTACCTATGCTTACCAGCAGGGCCGAATCGATACCAAGAACTGGAACCGCGACGCTTATCCCAACCGCTACCAGTATGCCCAGGGTATCCGCATCTTCCTCAATGCAGGTGTAAGATTCTGATGTATCACCGTCAACTAAAGAAACAATGAAAAAATCACTGTTATACATAGCAGGCGCTATGATGGGCGCAGCAGCGCTGACTTCGTGCGGCGACGATTTCGTGAGTCCTCCGATGGTGGTACCCTCCGCCACTATCGAGGCCAATACGTCGATTCTCGACCTCAAGACCGCCTACTGGACCGCCGACCGCAATTACGTGAAGACTATCGGTCTGAACGATGCCGGCGAGCATACCATTATCAGGGGCCGCGTGATTTCGAGCGACCAAACAGGCAATATATACAAATCGGTAATCATATACGACGGCTCGGCAGCCCTTAACCTGTCGATTAATGCCTACGACCTTTACCAGACCTATCAGTTCGGACAGGAAGTAGTCATTGACGTTACCGAATTGAATATCGGCGGCTACAACGGCCTTATGCAGCTCGGAGGCGAAGGCACTTACAACAATGCCCCCTCCATGACATTTATGGACAGCGAAGTCTTCGCTGCCCACGCTCAGGTCGATGGTCTGTCAAACCCGCAGCTGGTCGACACCATCCCGGCCACTATCCCCGATGTCTTGGCTGCCAAGCAGTCGACAGAGGGGCTGATTCTGTGGCAGAGCCGTCTGGTACGCTTCGACAACGTTCGCTGGGACGCCCCCGGCAAGCCCTACGCCGAAGGTACCTCCTCTACCAACCGCTATATAATTGACGAAAGCGGCAACCAGCTGCTGGTGCGCAACAGCGCATACGCATCGTTCAAAAACGAACTCCTGCCCCAGGGCTACGGCTCTGTGACCGGTATTCTGAGCTACTACGGCACCGACTGGCAGCTGATGCTTATCGACAGCAACGGATGCCAGGACTTCGAAGAGAGCGATGAACCCGACCAGCCTGTGCAGCCCGGCGAGAACGGCGACGGCACCAAAGCCAAGCCATACGGCGTGGATCAGGTGATAGCCATGGCTCCGGGCAGCACCACCGCAGCTGTTGAATCGGGCGTTTGGGTCAAAGGCTACATTGTAGGCTTTATGCCCACCGGAGGCGATGCTACTCTGCTGTCCGGCACTGTATTCGGTATTGAAAATGCCGCTACCACCAACATGGTTATTGCAGCCTCGGCCGATGTAAAGGATGCCTCGGAGTGTATAGGCATACAGCTCCCGGCCTCTATGCGCGACGCCCTGTCGCTGGCCAATCAGCCCGCCAACCTCGGCAAGGAAGTGATGCTTCAGGGCGATGTTATGAAGTACTGCGGAGGCCCGGGCCTGAAGAATCTCACCGACTATATGCTCGACGGCAAGGGTCCAGATGTTCCCGATACCAGCGATGCCATATTCAGCGAAACTTTCGCTGCCAATTCGCTCGGCCAGTTCACAATCGAGAATATAAATCTTCCCTCGGGCCTCGACGCCGTATGGAAAGGTTCGGCCAGCTATGGTGCCGTGGCAACCGCTTATGAAAGCGAATCGCAGACTAATCTCGACTCCGACAGCCGTCTGGTGTCGCCCGTAATCGATCTTGGTTCGGCAAGTGCCCCGGCTCTGAGTTTTGAGCATGCGCTGAACTTCTTCGCCGACATCGCCACCGCACGCCAGCAGGCTACGGTAGAGGCTCGCGTGGAAGGCGGCGAATGGGAAACACTCGAAGGCACCACATACCCTGCCGAGATGGGCTGGAGTTTCGTGCCCTCGGGCAGCATCAGTCTGGCCAAGTTCGCCGGAAAGAAAATACAGATAGCATTCCACTACACCAGCACCGCCGCCAAGGCCGGTACATGGGAGGTTAAGAACGTCATCATCAAATAGTTGAACAATGAAAAACTTGAAATCATATATACTGGTGCTGGCCGCTCTGTTTGGCGGCTCAGTAGCGCTGACATCGTGCCAGGACGACTTCGACGAAATGCGCATCGAAGAGCCGGTGGCCACGATTAAGCCCAACACCACTATCTACGAGCTTAAAACCATGTACTGGGACGACGCCGTGAACTATGCCACAAAGATAGGCCTCTGGAGCGAATCCCTCAAACAAGCGCTCAACGAGCAGGACGCCACTTGCACTCCGCTGCCCAAGAACTATGGCGACCGCATTATCATCCACGGACATGTAACCACCAGCGACGAAGCCGGCAACGTGTTCAAATCGCTGGTAATCCAGGACGAAACCGGTTCGCTGGCCATGAGCGTGAACTCATATAACCTGTATCTGAAATACCGCCGCGGACAGGAAGTTGTACTCGACGTCACCGACATGTACATAGGCAAGTACAACGGTCTGCAGCAGCTTGGCATGCCGGAGTGGTACGAGAACGGCAACGCCTGGGAAACAAGCTTCATGGGCCCCGAATTCTTTGAGGCTCACGTACAGCTCAACGGCTGGCCGAATGTAGAAACCATCGACACCCTCGTAGTGAACTCTTTCGACCAGCTCAGCTCCAATCCCAAGGGGCTGCGCCAGTGGCAGAGCCAGATTGTCCGCTTCAACAACGTGGAATTCCAGAACGGAGGCACTCAGACCTTCTCAACCTACCACTCCAGCGGTGTCAACCAGAATATACTCGACGTGAACGGCTCCACATTGCCTGTACGTACATCGGGTTACTCCAACTTCTGGAACAAGACCCTGCCCGAAGGCCGCGGCGACGTTGTGGCCATCTGCAGCTATTACGGCACTACCGGATGGCAGCTGGTGCTGATTGACGAAGACGGATGTATGAACTTCGGCAATCCTACTGTAAGCCCGGGTACAAAAGACAACCCCTATACCGTGGCCGAGGCAGTGAAACTCGAGGCTGACGGCACTCCGGCCAGCGGCTGGGTAAGCGGTTACATTGTTGGCGCTGTAGGCCCCGAAGTTGAAACTATAAGCGGCAACAGCGACATAGAATGGACTTCTGATGTGACCTTGGCAAATACTCTGGTAATTGGCGAAACTCCCGAAACCAAAGATTTGGCTCAGTGTCTGGTAATATCACTGCCTTCCGGCTCCAAGCTGCGCGAGGTCGGCAACCTGCGCGAAAACCCGGGCAACTATGGCAAAGCCATCAGTGTAAAGGGTACATTCGCTGAATATATGGGCACCTACGGCGTGACCGACAACCGCGGAACTGTCGACGAATTTACCATTGAGGGCATAAACACAGGCATTGAGTCCGGCGACGGCTCGGCCGAAAAGCCCTACAATGTAGGCCAGATTGTGGCCATGAATCCCACCAGTACAACCGAAGCCGTGGCAAGCGGTGTGTGGGTTAGCGGCTACATTGTAGGCTCCATGCCTACCGGCGGTTCGAGCACCACTCTGTCGGGCACAATTTTCGGCCTCGACGATGCTGCCAACACTAACTTTGTAATCGCTGCCGACCCCAATGAAACTGACTACACCAAGTGTATAGGCATACAGCTGCCCATTACCATGCGCGACGCTCTGTCGCTGCAGAAGGTGCCCGGCAACCTCGGCAAGCAGGTAAGCCTCAAGGGTGATGTGATGAAGTACTGTGGCGGCCCCGGTCTGAAGAATGCCACTGAATACAAGCTGGGCAACGGTGGCGGCGATACCCCCGTGACTCCTCCGGCAGACCCTGTAAGCTCGCTTGACGAGAACTTCGAGGGCGGTGCTATTCCTTCGACCTGGACTCAGGTTAATGTAAGCGGCAACAAGACATGGTATGCACGCGAGTTCGAATCCAACTGGTACGTTACCATAAGCGGATACAACGGCGTAGCTCCCTTCGACCAGTGGCTTATCACTCCTCCCGTCGACATGAGCAAAGTCAGCAACAAGACTCTGGCTTTCGACACACAGGTGAACGGTTACAGCTCTACCACAACCAAACTTGAGGTGTACGTGCTTACTTCGGCCGACCCTAATACTGCCACCAAGACTCAGCTCAAGCCCGCTCTGCCTTCTGCTCCGGCAAGCGGTTACTCAAGCTGGGAGAACTCCGGCACTCTCGACCTCAGCGCCTTCAGCGGCATTATCTACATAGGTTTCCGCTATGTGGCCACTACTGATAGCAACTACGCTACCTGGTGTGTCGACAACGTGAAACTCGGTGCCGGCGGCGGTACGGTTACTCCTCCGGACCCCCCTGTGACAGACGACGACAAAGCCGGTTTCAGCACCTTCAACGGCGGTGTACCCAAGAGTACTTACGGCACATACACCAGCACATCGGGCTGGACTGCAGTGAACAGCAATATTCTCGGCGGTCAGGAGGCCGGCAAGCCTGATTCAAATCCGCGCTTCGGCTTCATCGGCAGCGTCAGCACTCTGGCGCCATGCCTCAACGGTAAGGCAGGTTCGGCCGGCACGCTGACATCGTCGACTCTCAGCGGCGGCATCGCTACCCTGTCGTTCAAGTACGGTTTTGCCTATAAGGATACTCAGTGCCAGTTTACCGTCAACATAAAGCAGAACGGCGCTGTTGTCAAGACTCAGACCGTGAAGCTCGACACCATCGAGCAGTTCAAGGCCTACGATTTCAGCATGGACGTGAACATCCAGGGTGACTTCGTAATCGAGATTGTCAATGATTGCCTTGGTCAGAAGACCACCAACTCCGAACGAGTGGCCATCTGGAATCTTAACTGGAACTAACCGGCCATTGCATAATAGCGACGAGGCTGTGTCAAAATTACGACACAGCCTCGTTTTTCTAAGACCTCATTCCGCAATATTTGTAAACGCCGGGGTAGCGTATCTCTGAGTGGTTTTTGTATTGTGATGAATCTCAACCGGATTTATTCACCGCCTGAGCCGGGAATTGAATGTTGTCGCACGCGACTCGCAAGGAAAATCGACGCATACGGCACTTGCCGTCATAAATGGACTCCCGCTTACTATAGTCACATCACGGGCAGATGTCCATGATAGCGTGGGTGCGATTGGATTGACGGTCGACGTAATTATAGAAGTCGTATGATTGTGAATGACTGCGTCCGCCGTCGCAACTACACAAAAAAAACCGCGTCCGGTATTATGCCGGACGCGGTTTTTTATGGGATTTATGCAGGTGAATCAGAGAACCACCTTGCTTACGTTGTTGCCCTGACGACGGATGTAGAGGCCGCTGGTGGGATTCTCTACGCGTACGCCCTGGAGGTTGTAGTATTCAACGGGAGCGTTGAGGTCGAGTTCGATGTTCATTACACCCGACTTTTCGAGGGTAACACTGATGGTCTTGAAGTCTACACGACCGTTTTTGGTTTCCTGCTGTTCAACGGCAGTGGCCACGAACTTGTCTACACCGGCTTCGGAAGTCCAGGTCATGTTTTCAACGGGAGTGCCGTCGACCGAGAGGTTGCCGATGCCTGCGCCGGTGAATTCAACCATCTTGATGGGGTTGTTTTCGGGAGCAGTGATGGTGATGGTGCCGGTCTTGTACAGACGAGCTTCAACGCCGGTGTTGTAGCCGTAGTACATGCGTGATGCGCTCGAACCTGCGCTGAATTCAACAGTTACACCGTTGTTGGTGAACTTTATGCCGTCGATTGCATCGCCTGCGGGAGTGTCAGAGGTAGGAATGTTCTGTGCGGGGTTGAGTGTGTTGGGCTGTCCGAAGTTGAACTGAGCGTCGCCGGTGATAACCACAGGTTCGCTAATGATGTATTTGGCTTCAACTACGC
This sequence comes from uncultured Muribaculaceae bacterium, assembly GCA_910578365.1. GTDB lineage: Bacteria > Bacteroidota > Bacteroidia > Bacteroidales > Muribaculaceae > CAG-873. The sequence goes on along the minus strand of CAJTRC010000053.1, from coordinate 7,822 downwards.
GGCTGTCGAGCATGCCTTCCTTGATGGCGATGGCATTGATGGTGGTTTCCTCGTTGATTACGATGGCAGCGGTGTAGAGGGTAGAAGTTGCCGAGGGAGTGGTGCCGTCGAGGGTGTAATAGATTTTAGCACCTTCGGTAGCGCAGGCAATGGTTACTTCAGTGCCTTCCTCTACAGTGCCTGCGGCAGGAGTGAACACCGGAGCTGCAACCTGTTCCATGCCGGTGGCGCTATATACACGAACCGGAGTAATCTGGGCAACGCCGCTGTGTACACTTACAAAGCCTTCAACGTTGAGTTCGCTGCCTTCGATTACTTCAACTACATCGTAATACTGCGAGTTGTAGAAGGTGTTATAGAGTGCCATGGTGCCGGTTTCGTCGGTGAGGTCGTAGGTGTTGGCGGCCTCGGCCTTGGCGATGCTTACGTTCTTTACAACGATGTATTTGTTGACCATATCGGTGCCGATTTCCTCAACGGTGATTTCCTCGGGCTGTACGGCGGTGCCGGCAGTACCTGCCTTGAAGGTAGCCTTTTCGAGGCTCGACATCTGCAGCAGGCCCTCGGAGAAGTTCTGGTACTTGCCGGTGATGCCAGCGGGGATAATGTTGCCGTTGGTGTACTTGGTGTCGAGATCACCATAAACCAGCAGGTTGCCGGTGGCGTCGGTCACGTACAGGTAGCGGCCATTCTGATATACGGCGGTTACGGTCGAGGTGATTTCAGTGAGGTTGTCAGCATCGGCAGCTTTAAGGAACTCTCCGATGTTGGCAGCCTTTTTGGTTTCAACCACAGGAGGCTCTACTGCTGAGCCGTCACCGTTGAAGGTCAGAGTGGTAATCTGGGCGTTGTATTTGTTCGAAGTGGCCAGTTTGTATTTGGTGCCTGCGGCTTGGTTTGCTGCGGGAACGGCGATAGTGAAATCGGCGTCTTTTTCACCCAGTTTCAGGGCACCGCCTACGGCTACGTCGTTGGCGTAGAGTTGTACGGTAACATTTGTAGATGCGTTGGTGCCGGTGTGCATAGTAATTTTTTCTACGGCAAAACCGGCAGTAAATTCCATGTAAGCCTTACCTTCGTGATTTTTACCTGAAATCTGCAGATAAGTAGCACCTTGGTATTTTCCCTGCTTGCAGTTTACGAATGTAAAGTCAACGCCATTGATAGTGGCTGTCGAAGGTTCCTCGGCCTCTGTTGTGGGCAGATTGGTGGCGGTGCTGAAATCTACAGTCACAGGCTCTGCCGACATGGTGAATGCACCAAGCAGCACGGCCATTGAGAGTAATAGTTTTTTCATGTTGCTATATTTTATTTATTGAACAAGTAGTTGTTATTTTTTGCGTTCCACCTTTCGCATAAGCAGTATTTCGGTGGGGAAGTGGTCGGAGTAGCCGTTGAGGAACATTCCGGCAGAGTAAGTGCGCTTGGGATATCCCTGGCGGTTGCCTTCAGTATCTTTGAGGAACTCCTTGTTAAGAACGTCGGCGCGGTAGAAGTGCCATTTGTTTTCGGGGGTATCCACCAGATTGCCCGATATGATAATCTGGTCGAAAAGGTTCCAGGCGCTCTTGTAGGCCAGGGTGCCGATGCCGTCGTCGAGTTTTTTCCAGAAGGGGTTGAAGAATCCATGTTCGCCCAAGTTCTTGGAATCGCGTTTGGCTCCGAGTACTTCGGCGCAGCTGCGGTCCATGGGGTCGTCGTTGAGGTCGCCCATTATTATCACGCCTATATTGGGGTCGCGCTGCCACAGCGAGTCGGCGATTTCCTTGGATAGAGCGGCCGCAGCCATGCGGTTGGGCTCCGATTTGGTCTGTCCGCCCAGGCGCGATGGCCAGTGGTTCACAATCACGGCAATGCGCTGGCCCAGCAGCGAGCCAACTACGCACATCTGGTCGCGGGTGCGGAATGGCACTGCGGTGAGGCGGTGGTTGGTTACATTTTCAACTTTGAAATAGCGCGGGTTATATAGCATGCCCACGTCCACGCCGCGGGCGTCGGGTGAGTCGTGGTGGCATATCTGCAGGTTCCATTTGGCAATCTCTGGCTGTGCCACCAGGTCTTGCAGCACCGAGATGTTTTCGATTTCCGAAACACCGATAATTGCCGGACCGTATGGAGTGGTAGGTGTGGTGAACTGCGATATTGCGTATGCCAGATTGTGGATTTTGCTCCAGTACTTGCGCCCGTCCCATTGGCGCTGACCTCCGGGAGTAAATTCTTCGTCGCGGTTCTCAGGGTTGTTCGGAATCGTGTCAAAGAGGTTTTCAAGGTTGTAGAAAGCAATGCCGGCCATCTGGGTGCCCTTATTCTGGGCGCTCATACCGAACGAGAGCAGAAGCACGGCTACAGCCGCAAGCAGGGTTCTTTTCATGGGGTTTACGGATTGAATTTTTGGAACTTCAAAGTTAACACTTATCTTTGAGGATACAAAATTTTAGCTGTTAAAACTTTGGTTGTAATCATTATTTGTGGATTAATTGTGAAATGTTTGCATAAACGCACCGACTTTTTCGGCTGTCGCCGCGCCAATATTTGGTGGATTCAAAAAAGTTGACTACCTTTGTGGCATATCGCATTAACTGAACAATCTTTACATCTATAATCCATGAACGCTATGCGCAAGATATTACTTGGCGACGAGGCTTTGGCTCTTGGCGCCATCAACGCAGGTTTGTCGGGTGTATATGCCTATCCCGGCACCCCTTCGACAGAAATCACCGAGTTTATCCAGGGAAATCCTTTGGCTAAAGAACGCAAAATCCACTCCCACTGGTCGTCTAACGAAAAAACTGCCATGGAAGAGGCCTTAGGCATGTCGTTCTGCGGCAAACGCGCCATGGTGTGTATGAAACATGTGGGTATGAACGTTTGCGCCGACCCCTTTGTCAACAGTGCATTCACCGGTGCAAACGGTGGCCTGATAGTAGTGGCCGCCGATGACCCCTCGATGCATTCGTCGCAGAACGAGCAGGACTCGCGCTTTTACTCCGACTTCGCTTTCGTGCCTGCCCTGGAGCCCTCCAACCAGCAGGAAGCCTACGACATGGCCGCCTATGGCTTTGAACTCTCCGAGCGCATGCGCATTCCGCTGATGATGCGCCTGGTAACACGCCTGAGCCACTCGCGCGCCGTGGTGGAATGTGCCGAAGAAGCCGCTGCCGAGCGTGCGCTGTCATATCCTGTCGATACCGATCAGTGGGTACTAATGCCCGGAAACTCCAAACGACGCTATCCCGTGCTGCTGGAGCAGTGGAAGCAGCTTGAAGAAGAATCCGAAAAATCGCCCTTCAACAGCTACACCGACGGCCCCGACCACTCGCTGGGCATCATAGCCTCGGGTATCGCATACAACTATCTGATGGAGAACTACCCCCAGGGGTGCCCCTTCCCGGTAGTGAAGATTTCGCAATATCCGCTGCCGCGCAAAATGCTGCGCCGCCTCTACGAAGAGTGCGACCATGTGCTGATAATCGAGGAGGGGCAGCCCTTCATCGAGCAGAAACTCCGCAGTATTCTCTGCGACGACTGCAACATAAGCGGCCGCTTCGACGGACGTCTGCCACGCACCGGCGAACTCAACCCCGACTGCGTGCGCCAGGCTCTCGGACTGCCCGCCCTCGAGGCCCCCGCTGCCTCCAAGCAGGTAGTGCGCCGTCCGCCGGCACTGTGCCAGGGCTGCGGCCACCGCGATGTATACCACGCACTGAACGATGTTCTGGCCACTTACTCCAATGCCAAGGTATTCGGCGATATAGGCTGCTATACCCTGGGCTGGCTGGCTCCGTTCAACGCCATCGACACCGTAGTCGACATGGGCGCGTCGATAACCATGGCCAAGGGCGCCGCCGATGCCGGACAACACCCCGCCGTAGCTGTTATCGGCGACTCGACATTTACCCACTCGGGCATGACCGGCCTGCTCGATGCCATCAACGAAAATTCACCCATCACAGTGATTATTAGCGACAACCTCACCACCGGCATGACCGGCGGACAGGACTCGCAGGGCACCGGCAAACTCGAAGATATATGCCTTGGCCTCGGCGCCGACCCGGCCCACGTGCGCACCATCGACTCCCTGCCCAAGAACCACCAGGCTATGATGGACCTGTTCAAAGAAGAAATTGATTATCCCGGCCTGTCGGTAATTGTTTCGCGCCGCGAATGTATACAGACCGCACGCCGCCACGCACCTAAGAAATAACTCTTAAATCCTATTGACAAAAATGAAAACCGATATAGTATTAGCCGGCGTGGGCGGACAAGGTATCCTCTCTATCGCCACCATTCTGGGCAGCGCGGCCCTCAAAGAAAACCTTTATGTGAAGCAGGCCGAAGTACACGGCATGAGCCAGCGAGGCGGCGACGTGCAGTCGAACCTCCGTCTGTCGTCCGACCCTATAGCTTCCGACCTCATACCGCAGGGCGGCGCCGATCTCATTGTCAGCCTCGAACCCATGGAGGCTCTGCGCTACCTGCCCTGGCTCAAGCCCGGCGGCACCGTGGTGACCAACACCGCTCCGTTTGTGAACATACCCGATTATCCCGAGCACGAAGCGCTGCTGGCCGAGCTCAACGCGCTGCCCCACGTGGTAGCCTTCGACATGGACGCCGCCGCCAAGGAAGTGGCCACCGTACGCTCCAGCAACATGGTGCTGCTGGGTGCCTGCGCTCCATTCACCGGCATCGAACCCGAGAAAATCGAAGATGCCATCCGCGCTATATTCGGCCGTAAGGGCCAGGCCATGGTCGACGCTAACCTGGCCGCTTTCCGTTTCGGACTTTCTAAAGCCAAATAAACTATGCTGCCAATAAGCAAAGAAGCGCTCGAGCAGGTTCTCGACCGCTTTTCGATAAGTGATGTCGACCACGCCACCATCCGCCAGATTCTGGCCGTGGCCGACACTATACAGCAGCAGGAAGGCGAACCCTTTCTGCACCTCGAACTCGGTAACCCCGGCCTGCCTCCCAGCAACATAGGCATCGAGGCCGAGATAGAGGCGTTGCGCGCCGGCGTGGCAAACCAGTACCCGAACATCACCGGTATACCGCAGCTGAAACAGAACGGCTCGCGATTCATAAAGGCATTCATGAACATCGACATGCCGCCGCGCTGCATTGTGCCCACTGTAGGCTCCATGCAGGGCTGCTTCACAACCATGCTGATGATGAAAGACCGCCTGCCCGGACGCGACACCATACTGTTTCTCGACCCCGGATTCCCCGCCCAACACCACCAGGCTTTTGTGCTGGGCATGCGCCAGGAGTCGATTGACATCTACAACTACCGCGGTGCCGCCCTGCGCGACGCCCTGGAGAATGTACTCAAAGAAGGCCGTGTGACCGCTATGATCTACTCCACGCCCAACAATCCGGCGTGGACCAACCTCACCGAAGAAGAACTCCGGATTATAGGCGAGGCAGCCACACGTCACGACGTAGTAGTGATGGAAGACCACGCATACATAGGCATGGATTTCCGCCACCGCTATGGCCGCCCCGGTCAGGAACCGTTCATTCCCACCGTTGCACGCTACACCGACAACTACATACTCTTCCTCTCGGCATCGAAAATATTCAGCTATGCCGGCCAGCGTATAGCCCTGGTGTGCATGGGCCCCGAAGTGTACGACCGCAAATACGACTTCTACCGCGACTTCTACGGCGTGCCCGCCTACGGCGACGCCTACATCTTCGGCGTGCTCTATGTGGCATCGTCGGGCGTGTGCCACTCGGCGCAATACGGCTTTGCAGCTATGCTCGGAGCCGCCGCCGACGGTCGGCTCGACTTTGTGGCCGACTGCTCGGCCTACGGCGAGCGTGCCAAACGCGCCAAGGAGATATTCAAACGCGGAGGCTTCGACCTGCTCTACAGCCACGACGGTGACGGCAAACCCATATCCGACGGCTTCTTCTTCACCCTCAAATATGGCACTCTGAGCGGAGCCGAACTCCAGAAGGAGCTCATGCGCTACGGCATCAGCACCATATCGCTCAAAAGCACCGGCTCGCTCCAGCAGGGCGTGCGAGTGTGTGTGCCGCTGCTGACACGCGACGAAGACTACGAGCGCCTCGACACCCGCCTACAGGCATTCAGGAAAGACCACCCTGTAGAGTAAACCCCTAAATAAGCTCTTATGGCAAAATTCATGACGGCCGACGAAGCCGTAAAACTGATAAAGAGCGGCGACCATGTGTTCATACAGGGCAGTACCTCCATCCCAGAGGTACTATCCGAGTCAATGGCACGCCGATACAGCGAACTCCGCAATGTGACAGTGTACAACGCCTTTGCAGTAGCCAAAGGCCCCGCACCATACACTAAGCCCGAGATGGCCGACTCATTCTTTGTCGACTCATTCTTTGTGTCGAATTCGGTGCGCCAGTACATAGCTGAAGGAAACGGCAGCTGCATACCCCGCTTCCTGGGCGAAGTTCCCGCTCTGTTCCGCGACGGCACTTGCCCCGTCGACGTGGCTCTGATTAACTGTTCCGTGCCCGACCCCGACGGATATGTGAGCTTCGGCGTCAGCGCCGACCTGGCTACATCGGCGGTCGAATGTGCCAAAGTGGTGATAGCTCAAATCAACAAAGCCATGCCCTTCAGCTATGGTGACCCCGTAATCCACATCGATAAAATCGACGCTTGTGTGGAATGCGACGACCCTCTGGTTGAAGTACCAACCGCAGTGCCCACCGAGGCCGAACTGCGCATCGGTGCAGCAATCGCCGAGCATATCCCCGACGGTGCAACCCTGCAGATTGGCGTGGGAGGCATTCCCAATGCCGTAATCCGTGCACTTGCCGACCACAAGCATCTAGGGCTGCATACCGAGGCTATGACCGACGGCGTGCTGCCGCTGCTCGAAAGCGGTGTAATCGACAACTCGCTCAAGCGCATCGAACCCGGCAAGTCCGTGGCATCGCTCGCTCTGGGCTCGCGCAAGCTCTACGACCACATGAACTATAACCGCGACATGATATTCCGCGACGTAGCCTGGACAAACGACCCCTTTATCATAGCCCAGAACCCCAACGTGGTATCAATCAACTCGTGTCTGGAAGTAGACCTTACCGGCCAGGTATGCGCCGACTCCATTGGCGAGCGCATATTCAGCGGCATCGGCGGCCAGCACGACTTTGTGTATGGCTCGTCGCGTTCACAGGGCGGTATATCGTTCCTGGCCATGCTTGCCAAGACCAATAAGGGCCACAATAAAATCAAGGCTCATCTGACTTCTGGCGCTGGTGTGGTCACCACCCGTTTTCAGACTCAGTGGATTGTAACCGAGTACGGAGCCGTGAACCTGCGTGGCCGCAACTACGCCGAGCGTGCCAAGCTGCTTATTTCGGTAGCCGCACCCGAATTCCGCGAAGAACTCGACCGTGCCGCCACCGCCCGTTTCGGCAAGGCTTACACCCGCCTGTACACCATGTAAGGCATCAATAAGCATATATAACTGTAGCCATAAAATCATCAAGGCCCCGGCTCCGGTCGGGGCCTTGTGTTTTTTGGAGTGTAGCTGCTGCGCGGTGGCGAAGCCATCAAGCCACACCGCAAAAGTCCCCCTATCACGACACTTTCAGCCTCTCAATGTCGGGCGCTATATGATTCAGTTGATGGGATATGCCTCTTAACTCGTAACCGAACTTTTTGCAGATAAATTTGTCTATTTATTACTAATTGGTTATCTTTGCAGCATGGAATCCAATGAGAGACAAAGTGGCGAAATTCGCGTGGTCTATAGGTCTATAAAACGCCTCAGTTTGAGGCGTTCTATAACTCGCTACCTACAAAGGTGCAGACTAAATTCAAATATGT